>CAKZKQ010000265.1 GCA_937123825.1 uncultured Pseudomonadota bacterium | reverse complement strand
GTTTGCTTCGCGGGTGGCGCGTTTGTTGGCCGAGCACCCCAGCGACGGGCCTTTTGTGGTCGATCCGGTGCTGCTGGCGACCTCGGGGGATCTGTTGTTTGAGGACGACGCGCTGGAGGCGGTGCGCGGCGAGCTGCTCCCGTTGGCGACGGTGATCACGCCCAACGCGGCGGAGGCCAGCGTGTTGCTTGGCGGCCAGCCGGTCGAGAGCCTGGAAGACGCGCGTCAGGCGGCCAGAGCGTTGGGGACACTTGGGTGCGGCGCGGTTTTGGTCAAAGGCGGCCATCTGGCGGGCGGCGAGCACGCCGTGGACGTGCTTTGGGACGGGACGCAGATGGTGGAGTTGGCCTTGCCGTGGGTGGAGACGCGCAGCACGCATGGCACGGGGTGCACGTTGGCGGCGTCGATCGCGGCCAATCTGGCGCTGGGTCTGGGGCTGCGGGCGGCGGTGGAGTCGGCCAAGGCCTATCTGCACGGGGCTTTGGAGCGCGCGTCCGGGCTTGGCGGCGGTCACGGGCCAGTCAACCACCACTGGCGTCTGGTTTAGGTCCTGTTGACCAGGGGCGCATGTGCAAACGCTGCCAGTCTCTTCGCTGGTTTTGGTTCAGGCGTGCGAGCACGAATCTGAAGGGCTTGTGTGGTCGGTGTGGTCACGTGTTCCTGGCGCTGATGTGTGCTTGGTGGTGGGGCTGTGTTGCGGGTTTGGCGGTCAGCGGTGCGCTGGCTTGCTGGATGAGGCTGGCCAGTTGGGTGTGGCGTTCGATGATGCCGGTCAGGAGGTAGGGTTCGATGGCGGCGCCGCTGATGATTTGGTGAACGCCTTTGTCGTCGATGCTCAACTGGTTGTGGAGGGGGACGCGGTCGAGCAGCGCGCGGCGCACTTGCGGTGTCAGGGTGCGGGCGATGGTGTTGGGGTCATTGCCGGTGACGATGAAGGCGTCGTCGAAGTCGTGGTCGCCCAGGAGGATGCGCGGTGTGTTGGGCGCGGTTTGTGGGGTGGTGTTGGCGGTGATGCGCAGGCCCAGGCCAAGGTTCTGGGCAAAATGCACATCGACAAGGGTGATGGTCAGCGGGCGTTTGGGAGAGAGCGCTTTGTGGGTGTCGATGTGGATGTGGAGGCCGTTTCGGGTGCCGGTGATGGGTCCTTGGGCCTTGAGGCCCAGCGGGAGGCTGCGCGGCGTGTGTTTGAGGCCGAGCGCGCGGGCGGTTTGAGTCCATCGGCGGTGCTCCTGATACAGGAGGCGGTGGGCCATCAGGGCGGCGTAACCCAGTGCCAAAGCGAGCGTCAGTGTCCAGAAGAGCGCCATGCTGATGCGGGTCGTCATCATGAGCAGGACAAAGAGCGCGACCAGCGACAGGCGCGTGATGGCAGAGGTGGGCATGGTCAGGTGCGGTGTTGGGGGGCGTTGGGGAGGTCTTCGAGGAGGGCTTGTTCGAGCAGGTCCATGAGGTGAGTTTGGATGTTGAGGCTGTGGTGGAGGGCTTCGGAGGTGTCGATCAGCCCTTTCCAGCGCACATGGAGGCGGTGGTCGGTCAGTTGGAGCTCGTGGCAGCGCTCCTGGAGCTTGTGCAGCTGTTGTCGGACGTCGCCGTTGAGGATGGCGGCGGCGCGGCGCGGGTGGATGGCTTCGAGGACAAAGGTCTGGTCAAAGGTTTGGTCGCCGGTGGTCACAGGGGAGACGCCCAGGGGTTTGTGGACGTCGCAGGAGAAGTCGGCGGAGATGACGCGCAGACCCAGGCCGAGGTTGCTGGCGGGGCGGACGACCTCAAAGACGGTGACGTCGTCGTTGGCGTCGCCAATGATTTTGATGTGAAGTCCGCGGTGAACGACGTTGATGTGGGGGGCGGTGAGGATGTCGCCGCCGGTGAGGAGCTTGAGTTTCTGGGCGGCGATGCCCAGGTCCCGCGTGGCGCTGTCGAGTTGAAAGCTCCTGCGGGTGCCCCTGGAGAACCACAGCACCAAGATGGCCACGAGGACAATGGGCGCCAGGATGATGGTGAGGGTGTTCATGGGGCAGGGTTTGGGTCGTGATGATTGTTCCTATGGGGCAGGTTACCACGCTGCGGCGCCGACTTCAGCGTTGGCCATGACGCGGGCGCTGTGGGCTTGTTCCAGTTGGGTCATCAGGCGCACCTGGGGTGCGATGAGTGAGGCGAGCCTGTGTGCGTCGGTGATCATGCCATCCCACTCCTGGTAGGTGCCCTGGTCGGTGAGTTTGATGGAGCCGTGTTGGGCGTTGATGGTCAACAGTTGCTGGCGCACGGCGGGGTTGAGCAGGGCGATGATGTCGGCGGGACGGTTGCCCTTGATGAGGAAGACGTCATCAAAGGTCCGGTCGCCGACCTGGATGTCCTGGGTGCCAAACATTTTGCTGACGCCGGTGAAGAAGCCCTCGGGGGTGATGTGCAGGCCCAGGTTCATGTTGGTGGGCGAAAGGACCTCGACGCTGGTGTGGGTGGAGCTGTGTTCGCCGCTGCTGCGGGTGAAGGTGGTGATGCGGACATCAAAGCCTTCGCGTTTGCCCAGCATGGGGCCGGTGGTTTGTGTGCCCCAGAAGGTCTTGCCGTGGCGGTGTTCAAAGCCCAGTGACATGGCGGCCTGGTGCCATTTTTGGCGGTTCTCGGCGCCTTTTTTGATGCTGTAGTAGATGAGAAAGACAAAGAGCCCTGGGACCAGCGCGAACATCATGGTGGCAAAGCAGACTGAACCGGCGAGCGCAAAGATGCTTGAGTCCACGTGGAGTCTCCCTGTCCGATGGGTTTGAAGGTGCGTGGCCTTTATGTGTGTCGCTTATGATGGGCCGACAATGCAACCTGAAGGGGTTGGTGTGCGGTCTTTTCAGGCCAGCGCACTGACGGTGGTCTGGGACATGAGCTGGGCGTTTTGTGCCTGGGCGAGTTCTCCCATCAGCCGCAGGTGGCGTTTGATGGCCCTATGGATTTTGGCGACATCCACCACAGTGCCGCTCCACTGGTGATGAGAACCCTGGTCGGTGAGTTTGATGGTCCCATCTGCTGCGTTGAGGTCCAGCATTTGCCTGCGCACGGCGGGCGTGAGCAGCGCCAGGATCTTGTCGGGGTCGCTTCCCTGGATGAGGAAGGCGTCGTCGAAAGCTTTGTCGCCCGTTTGGATGTCTTGGGAGCCAAAGAGCTTGCCGACGTCGGTGAAAAAGTGCTCGGGGGCGATGTGCAGGTCCATGCCCATGTCCGACGACGGGGCGATTTCAAGTGCGGTGTGAACGCTGGCGCTTTCGCCCTGGCTTTTGGTGAAGGTGTAGACACGGATGTCAAAGCCTTTGCGGGTGCCGGTCATGGGTCCGATGCCATGGCCAAAGAAGGTTTTCTGGGGCGCGTGTTTGAGCCCCAGCGAGCGGGCCGCTTCATGCCATTTGCGGTGCGTTTCGCGGCGGCCTTTGATGCTCAAGTAGACAAGCAGCACTACAAGCAGCGGTATCAATACAAAAATCAGCGCCATAATGGCGGGCATGGGGTTCATGTGTGCTCCTCGCCGCAGTACGCGTGACTCTGGGTTTTGTGCATATGAAACCGACACACCGGCGAGTTCATGCCCTCGCCATAGAGGTCAAAGGTTCATGCCAACGCTTTGGCGTGTTGTTGGGACATGATGTGGGTGCTTTGTGCCTGGGCGAGTGCTTCCATCAGCAGCACGTGGTGTTCGATGGCGGTTTTGAGCTTGTTGGTGTTGACAACGAAGCCGTCCCACTCCTGGTAGGAGCCCTTGTCGGTGAGTTTGATGTGACCATCGGGGGTTTTGAGGTCCAACAAACGCGCGCGAACGGTGGGAGTGAGCAGGGCGAGGATCTCTTCTATGCGCTTGCCTTGGACGACGAAAGCGTCGTCGAAGCGTTGATCACCGGTCTGAATGTCTTGGACACCGAGTATTTTGCTGGCGCCTGTGAGTAAGCCCTCGGGGGTAATGTTCAGACCCAGGTCCATATGGGACGGGTGGGTGACCTCAAGGGTGGTGTAGGGGGTGCTGTTTTTGTTGTCGCGATGTTTGGAGTGGTTGAGGCGGATTTGAAAGCCTTTGCGGGTGCCGGTGATGGGCCCAATGGTTTTTCCCGAAGCGTTTGGCGGAGGCTCGTGTGTGAGCTCCAGCGCCTGGGCGGTTTCCTCCCAGAGGCGATATACAGTGCGGTTTTTGGTCAGGAATACATAGAGCACCATCATCAACATCATTGGGATCATGACATAAATACACAGCGTCATTGGGTCCATGCACGAGCCTCATTGTTAGGGTGTTCAGGGGGGTCATGCCAACGCTTTGGCGTGTTGTTGGGACATGATGTGGGTGCTTTGTGCCTGGGTGATTTGGCTGACCAGGGCAATGTGTTCATTGATGAGCACGTCGAGGCGTTTGGCGTTGGTGATGATTCCCTGCCACTCTTGATAAGTGCCGCCATCGTTGACCTTGAGCGTGGGTTTGCGTTTGTGAAGGGCGAGCAGTTGTTGGCGTGCGGTTGGGGTGAGCACAGCGCGGACCTGGTTTGGGTCGTTGCCCTGGATGAGGAAGGTGTCGTCAAAGGTTTTGTCGCCGATTTGGATGTCCTGGGTGCCCAGGGCCTTGTCCACCCTGGTCAGGAAGCGCTCGGGTGTGATGTTGAGGCCCAGATCGAGGCTGGAGGCGGGGGTGACTTCGATGGAGGTGAATGAGCGGGCAGACTTGCCGCTGCCCCGGGTGAAGGTGTGGACGCAGACATGGAAGCCATCTCGGGTGCCGGTCATGGGTCCGGGGCGCTGGCCAAAGGCCGTGGGTTTGAAGTCGTGTTCAAGCCCGAGCGTTTGAGCGGCTTTGTCCCAGCGTTGGTGCCGCGCCTGGTTTTGTTTGAGGCGGTAGTAGATGATCATGCCAAAGAAGAGGAGCGCCGTCGCCGGTATTGTGAGGAATAAGAGTAGGTTGAGCGCATCGCCGAGCATGGATTGCAGTCCTTCCTTGTGGGTTGGTGCCGTTCGTTCTTTTTACCAGACTTTGGCGTCGATCTCAGCGTGGGCCATGACCTGGGCGCTGTGGGCTTGTTCGAGCAGCGCCATGAAGAGCAGCTGTTGGCGCAGATGCCCAGCCAACCGATGGGGGTCGGTGATCATGCCGCCCCACTCCTGGTAGAGGCCCTGGTCTGTGAGCCGAGTCAGGTCCGATTGGTTGTTGAGGGCCAGCAGCTTCTGTCGCACAGGTGGGGTCAGCAGGCCGACGACCTCGGCAGGGTCGTTGCCCTTGATGATGAAGGCGTCATCGAAGCGTTGGTCGCCGATGTGAATGTCCTGGGTGCCAAAGGCCTTGCGGACGTTGTCGATGATGTTTTCGGGCTTGATGTGGAGACCGAGGTCAAGCTCAGCGGGGCACATCATCTCGACGCTGGTGTGGGTGGTGCTTTGTTCTCCGCTGCCACGGGTAAAGGTGGTGATGCGGACCTCAAAACCCTGGTATGAGCCGGTCATGGGCGTGACGTGCTGCCCAAAGAGCGTTTTTTCAAACCTGTGTTGAAGGCCCAACGTCTTGGCGGCCTGGTGCCAGCTTTGTTGTTGCTGGCGGTTCTTTTGCAAGATGTAATAAATCACGACCCCGATCGCGATGGTGGCGAAGAGCGCAGTGGCGATGCTTGCGCAAATCGAACCGGCGACCGTGGCGACCCAGAGTCCGAGGGCCATAATGTGTGTCCTTGAGTGTTTGAGGACCTGGGTGTGAAGCCGTGGAGTTTGGTGTGTCCAGGAGCATCAAACCAAGTCCACACCATCATACGCAGTAGGCTATTGGATGGCCATACGGTAAGCGGGTATTTTCTTTGGGGTGGTTTTATTGTTGTGAACTTGGATCCACTTATGGAAGCGTTCGTTTAAAGGGAGGGGCTTTGCCTTTTGGAGTCTTGTTGCCATCAGCTTTGCTTGTTTTGAGCAAGGGAGGTTTCTTGGTCTTGCCACCAGCGGGTGATGGTGTCGGCGACGGCCTGCGGGGAGTGTTGGGCCAGCAGGTGTGCGCCGGGCAGGGTGGTGTGCCGGGCGCGTGGCAAGAGGTCGCGCAGGTGTTGTGTGGCTTTGGCGGGAACAAGCCTGTCTGCTTTGGCTTGGATGATGAGGGTTGGGGGAAGATTGGCGGGCAGCGGTGCTGGGGGGTGGTGCAGGTCTCGGAGTATTTGAAGACGGGCCAGCAGCGTTTCTGGGGGCTGTTGCGCGTTGATGGCGCGTGTCAGGGGGATGGCTTGCGGGGGTTGCTGGGGGTTTTGACCAAGCATGACGGCTTTGATGGCCCAGACCGGTGGCGGCGGCATGTTCAACAAAGGGCGCGCGGCCCGATGGCAGACGAGGCGCAGCATCCTGGGCCAGGGAGAAGTGGCAAAAGAGGCCAGGAAGATCAGCCCCCGACAGTGTGGCAGCGGTGTCTGGCGCAGCAGTTCTTGCGTCACCGGACCCGAGAACGACTCGGCCAGCAAAATAAAAGGGCGCTCTTGTTGGCAAGCCTCGCGCAGGTGTGCCGTGTGGTCATCCATTGAGCGGAGCGCGTCAGGGTAGGCCAACACGCGGGGTGTGAAGTGGGCGCTGGGCAAGGCCTGGGTCAGCCAGACAAAGAGTTTGCCTGTGCCGTCGAGCCCAGGCGCCAGGAGGAGATCGATGGCCTCATCGCCCACTTCTTTGGGCGCCTCTGAATTCACTGGCCTGGGTCCTGGGCGGCTTCATCCACGACAGCCTGGAGGCTGGCGATGCCCTCTTGGACCAACCCATCGGAGAGCGCGCCGATGGCCTTTTGCCAACTCCAGTCGCTGGGGTGCTGGGCTTTGTGGGCACGCAGCGCCGCGCCAATGGCGCCGAGCGCGTCGTCAGGGACGGTGGATTGGGCCTCCAGGCGCGCTTTGAGCTTTGGCCAGGCGTTGATGATGCGCTGGTGCTCGGCGATGCGTTTTTGGTGCATCGCGGGGTTGGTGCAGTCGGCGGCGGCCAGATGGGTTTGGTGAAGCTCCAAAGAGCGCGGGAGTTTGGCCACCAGCTTGTCCAGCCGCTTGATGCGCTCCTTGATGCCCGCGCCGATTTGGGTCAGCGCGGCTTGATAACAGGCTTCAAGCAGGCGATCGCCGCTGGCCAGCGGGACGCGGACCTGCTGGTACCATGCCTGGAGGGCGCGCAGGTTGCCGATGTACTGGCGCGTCAGTGCAAACTTCGGCCCCAGGCCGCCGTAGAGTTCGTGATCAAAGGTGGTGTCGACCGTCAAGCTGGCGTGGCCCACCATGCGCCCAGCGGGCACCGAGCGGCGCACAGCGCAGCCCGCCGGGACCAACGCACCATAGCCCACGTGCACAGGGCTGACGATCTGAGTCTGGCCACCGACAAAGATGCGCCGTGAGCGCAAAAAGACCCCATTGGGGACGTCGCCAAAGAGGGAGGCGAACTTGTCGCCCCAGGGCGTAAAGTTGTAGAGGGCCAGACAGCTGCCGACCTCGGTGTGGTCCTTGCGGCTGGTGCCTCCGGCGATGAGCGCGTCGCAGAAGTTGACCAGCGAGCCCATGACCACGTCAGGCAAGGTGATGGTCATCTTCAAACCCACATGGTGGGCGACCTCGGAGCCTTCCTCCATCAAGGTCCCGCCGCGGATTTCGGCGTTGCCGCGCACCACCACCCCGTCCAGAAAGACGGCGTCTTTGAACACGCCGCCGTAAAGCTCAACGCCGCGCCCCACCGCGATGTTTTCATAGAGACCGCCGCCCGACATGCCCAGGCGGCTGCCCGCGCCAATGTGCGTGCGCGCGCCGCGGATGACGCAGCCAGGAAAAAGCTCCACGCCCGGCTCAATCTGGTCGGGGTCAATGGCGCTGTCGATGACCACCGCGTCAGGGGCGAGCATGATGACGCCCTTGTCGATGAGGGTTTGCTTGATGTCAGTCAACTGGTGCCTCAGATGCCGTTGTCGCGCACGTACTCTTCCTGGCCCGTGCGCTTGGGGAAGCCGTTTTCGCCGATGTATTTGGTCAGCTTGCCGTCGGACTCAATGCGGTACTTCATGTAAAGCACCCCCTGAAAGTAATCGTCCACCGGCTGACCATCCTGCAACACCTTGGTGTACCGCAACCTGATGTGCCCCTTGGCCGGGTCAATCGAGAGGATCTCACCGTAGTTCTCGCGCACACCGTTGTTGTACTGAAAGCGATGGTAGTATTTGTCCTTGGACAACTCCAAGACCGAGTCATCCCACGTGCTGCTCCAATACCCCGCTGCGTCAAAATCGCCGTTGAACACCGGGGGTTTGTCGACGGGCGCACCCACGTTGCCGACGCGGGTGTGATCGCCGCGGTTGGCCGTCTTGGCGTTGCCTGGGGGCTGGGGTTTGGCTGCCGTGATGATTGTGGGCTCTGGTGTGGGTTGAGGGGCCGAAGCGCAAGCGGTCATGGCAAACGCAATGGCGCTGGCCAGGAGCACAATCGTGTATTTCATATCCCCCCTCTTTGGTTGACACATGTCCAGTTGTGTTTGATTCATTACGAAAAGCCTTCACAGGTTTGGTATCGGTTCATGAGCACGGCAACGATAGCACGAAGCAGCTTGTGAATCTTCTGTCTTTGTTGGGGTTGAGCGCGTTGCCAGGCCAGAGTGTGCCTGAGCGACGCAGAGGATGATGGGGCACAATGAAAAAAGCAGCGGTTGGGGTGACTTTAAGTGGTCTGTTGGCGGTGACGTTACTGGCGTGTGCCCACAGCCCTCAGAAGCCAGCGCATAAGGCCGAGCCGGTCAAGGCGGAGACTGAAGAGGAGAAAGAAGCCGAAGACGACCGTGCTAAGGACATGGAGGACTTGCTTGCCAGTGGTGCCCTGGGTGATGCCCCTGTGGAGAATGTCTTTGGCGATGGTGGCGAAGGGGGAGAACTGGTTGTGGGCCGAGGCGGCGGTGGTATGGCAGCGATGGGTCCTGGGAAGGCGGGCGTTTTGCCAAAGGTGGTGTGGCCCGACGTAGCATTGTCGGGCAAGGGTTCTTTGGCGCAAGACGTTGTGTACGATGCGTTGACCGGCATCGATGGCATGGGTGATTGCCAGACAATGTACTTTGCCGATGGCTCGCAAAAGGCTGTGGAGATCGAGGTTGAGTTGACGATCCAGCCTGACGGTCAGCCCATCAACGCGGTGATCCTCAACGAAGATCTGCCGGTGAAGATTCAGGGATGCATCCTCAATCAGTTGATGTCCACGCGCTTTGCGCAGCCTTCGGGTGGCTCGGTGACAGTGTTCGCCGTGATGGCCTTTGAGCCCTGAACGGCGGACGTGAGCGTGGGTCTGGTGTGTGACGAGGTTTTGAGCCGATGGGTGTGGTGACCCTGGCTATGAAGGGTTGGGCTTGGTGATGAAAAGAGCGTTTTGGGTGCCGTTGGGTGGTGTGTTGGCCGTCACGTTGTTGGCTTGTGCGCACAACAGTCCAGAGCAGGCGGCGATGAAGGCCAAAGTTCCCCAAGAGGCGGCTCAAAGCGCCAAAGTGGAGGAGGCCCAAAACCCAAATCCTCTTGAGACAAAGGAGGCCGAGGTTGCGGAGCCACCCCAGGAGGGCGGTGAGGTGACGGTGCCCAGTGAGCAAGAAGAGGAAGGGATTCCTCAGGAGGCTGCTGAGCCTCCTGAGGAAGAAGAAGAGGAGAGCGCAGTGGGAGGCCTGGTTGATGGTGTGGGGTCTGGCGGTCTTGGCTTTAGCGGCACAGGTCTCGGGGGTGGTGCTGGAGGTGGTGGCGCGTTTGGGACGCTGGGCGGCATAAATCATGGGCCTGATGTGGCGTGGAGCGGTGAGGTGACGTTGTCCGGAGCGGGTGCGTTGGACGCCGATGCGATCAGCGAGGTGTTGTTTGATGCCGACGGGATGGAGTCTTGCGCGGCGGTTCATTTTGAAAACGCGCCGCCCGACGCCATTGAGATCGATGTGCAGTTTACCGTGGGCGCCAACGGGGTCGTCTCCAGGATCTTGGTCCAAACCGAGGGCCTTGGCGCCGATGTGTTAAAGTGCATTGAGGAGCATATTGAAGTCATCGAGGGCTTTGCCGAGCCTGAAGGCGGTGATGTGGTGGTCAATACGGCGATGCTCTTTGAGCCCTGATGGGGTTTGAGTGGGCGTTTTGAGTGTTGTGCAAGCTGCGCAGTGTGGTTTGAAGGCAAGAGGTGATTGTGATGAGAGCGATGGTTGGGGTGTGTTTGGCGGGTGTGTTGGCGGTGTCTTTATTGGCGTGTGCCCACAGCCCTGAAAAGACCGTGATGACGGCAGAGTCTCCCAAGGACGCCAACAAGAGCGCCAAAAAAGACGACATTGAATTGAAGCACATTGGAGTCAATGAAGCGCTCTCCAGCGAACTGCTCGGCAGCGGTCCTGTGGGGAATTTGTTTGGTGACGCCGAAGGCTTTGACTCCAAACTTGCCGATGCCATGGCCGGGGACGGCGATGAGCTGGTTGTGGGTCAAGGGATCGGCGGCATGGGTATGGGCGGTGTGGGTGTTGGCGGCGGCGGAGGCGGAGGCGGAGGCGGTGGAGGCTTTGGCCGAATCCACGGCATAGGCGGCGCGAATCCGTCCGAATCAGTGGTGTGGCAGGGGTCCCCGACGTTTTCGGGTCTTGGCGCCGTGGACGAGGAGGCGGTTGTTGAGGCGCTCGGTGGGGGCAACATGGTGATGTGCCAGACGCTCTTCTTCAACGACGCGCCGCAGGAAACGGCCGAAATCAAAGTCCAATTCACCATTGGCTCCGACGGTCAGGCGTCAGACGTGACCATCCTCAATCAAGAGGTCGAGTCGCTGGTGTCGGACTGCATTGCGGAGCAGTTTGGGAAGATGAGCTTTCCCAACCCACAAGGCGGCGAGGTGGTGGTCAACGCAGCGATGCTCTTTGAGCCCTGACGCCGTTGAGCTTTTCCCTGAGGCCATGATGGTGTGGATGAAGTGTTGTCTTTGGAGGCGGGCAGGGAACAAACGCCTTTTGCAAGTGTCATTTCTGGTTGAGGCTGCGTCGTCAGGTGATGGACGCGGCGGTGCGGCGGTGTGTGATGCCGCAGGTCAAATCAGACAGTGGTGTGTGCAATGAAGGTTGTGCTGAGTGTGTGTCTGGCCAGTGCGCTGGCGGTGTGTTTGTTGGCCTGTGCGCACGGCCCCAATCGAACGGTGATGGAGGCCGGTCCTGCGCAGGAAAGCGGACCGCTGGGGGTTGTGTCAGGGGACGAAGAGGTCTTTGAGCCCATTGATTTGGACATGCTCATGCCGCCTCGCAGCGTCAACAACAACCTGCTGGCCGGTGGACCGCTGGTGAACATCTTTGGGAACAACAACGCCTTTGCCTCCCGCATGAATGTGGCGATGGTGGGCAATGGCGGGAGCCTCTTTGGACGCCACAGCTCGGGTGATTTGACCATGATGGGGGTTGGCGGCGGTCTGCAAAAGGCGAGGCGCAGTGTGAAGCCGGTGGGGCCGCCTTCGACAGTGTCCTGGTCGGATGCGCCGAGGCTGTCGGGGGCTGGCGTGTTGGTGTTGGACGACGTCAACGCAGTGTTGGTCCGCGCCAATGGTATGGACGCCTGTCAGGCGCTCTTTTTCAAAGACGCGCCGCCAACGGCGACCCAGATCAAGGTTCAATTCACCATTTTGCCCGATGGCCAGGCGGCCAATGTGACGTTTTTGGAGCAGCGCCTCAATGCGCAGGTTTCAGAGTGTGTCCTGGCGCAGTTTGAGGCGATGGATTTTTCACAAACGCACGGCGGCGAAGTGGTGGTGGATACGGTGATGATCTTTGAGCCTGAATGATGGCGATTGTGGTGGTGTTTGGGGTTGGCCTTCAAGGTGCGCTTTGGTGCGTGCAGTGCAAACGGTTGGTGCATGGGGTGGGGTGTTGAGATGGCGTCGGCGGCTGCGATGGTGTGGTGTGGTGTTTTGGCTGCCGCGTTGGTGGCTTGCGGTCATGGCGCAGGCCAAGGCCGCGATCGGGCGCCCGTAACCCAAAAGCCTGCGCTTGCCGCTGAGCAGGTTGAGGGTGAGGGCGAAGGGGAGCCTGTTGAGGAGGTTCCCGAGGGTCAGGAGCGCGGTGCGGGGGTTCAGGAGGAGGTGCTTGCAGGCGCCCAGGACGAGGACGGGACGTCTTTGGAGAGCGATGAAGAGGGCGATGTCTCTGCGCCCGTGATGACGGCTTTGTCTTCTGATGAGGGCGAGGGTTTGTTGGGGGGCGAGTGGGTTGAGGCGCCGCGGGTGGATGGGGGTGATAAGCCTGTGGTGTCATGGCGCCGGTCGTTGGTGTTGTCCGGCGATGGTGAGGCAGACGCGGGTGCGGTGCACAAGGCGCTGATGGGCGCGCAAGGAGTGCGATCTTGTGGCGTTTATTTGGCCGATGAGCTGAGTCAGAAGCCTGTTGAGGTCAAGGTCGAGTTTGCGATCCAGTCCGACGGGACGGTGTTGGGGGCTTGGGCTCGCGATGGGAGCGTGGCGCCGTTCATCGCAGAGTGCATCGAGACCGCGCTGTCCGAAGTGCGTTTTGCTCCCCCCAGAGCGGGGGACGTGGATGTTGAGGCAGTGTTGGTCTTTGAGGAACCTGTGCAGTGAGCTTATCCCTGGTCGGGGTTGGCGCACAGAGTGCAGCCGTTGGCGTCGAGGCCCTGGTCTGTGCAGTCCTGGCCACTTTGAGTCTGGCAAACGGTGCCGCCGCTGCAGTCGTTGTTGTTGATGCACTGGCAGTTGTCTTCATTGCAGTCGATTTGGCAGACCCCGCCGCCGCGCCCGTCGGGGATGCACTCACCCAGAACGGCGGCGTTGACGTTGGCGTCTTCGAGGCGAGCGCGGCATTGCCCGTCGGCCTCATCCTGGGCAATGTCACAGCAAAACTGTGTGTCTGGCCCTGGGGACCGCAGCGTCAGTTCGCCGTCTGAGAAGCAGACGGGGTCGGGCTTTTCGGGTTCGGTGAAGCACCCCAGAGCCGTGCTCAGCAAGCATGCGGCCAGCAGGATCAGTGTGGTGGTGTGTGGCATCGTGTGGTGCGCTCCTTTGGGGCGTCGGCTGTGCGCGCAATCAGTACTGAAGCTGGAGTTGGACGGCGGCGCCGTCTCCCTGGCCGGTGGGGGCCACGCCGATGCGAAGCCATGGTTCCTTCTGGTAGACGTCTTCGATGCCTTCGGGCTCATCAAAAATCTCCCACGAAATCAGCGACAAGGTGATGGCGGCCAGCGCGGCGCTGGTGGCGTAGGCGGTCACGGCCAGGGTGACGTTCTGGTCGCGCGAGTCGCGCAGGCCGTCAAAGTCGGCGCGGGTGCCGGTGCTGGGCACAAAGTCATCCATGCGCTGGGCGTCGCTGTTGGCCTCCAGGTTGAAGAAGATGGCGGCGCCCAGGGCGGCGGCGGTGAGCCCAGCGGCGGCGTAGGCATAGGGACGCAGGGGTTGGTCAAAAGTCTCGTAGAGGTAGCGCTCGGGGACTTGCGGGATGTCGATGGCCATGGACTTGGTGTTGGCCAGCACCATGCTGTCATCAAGCAGCCCGGAGCGCTGGGGGATTTGCTTGCCATCCCTGGCCTGAGACACCTTGACCACGAGATGATCAAAGGTCTCGCCAAGGGTGACGTTGCCATCCTTGTCGGCGTCGGCGGCGCCCGAAAGGCCCTCAAGGAGGTAACAGGTGAAGATGCCCCCCGCGTAGGGCTCTCCGCCGATGATGCAGCTTGCGGCGGTCTCGCCGGCAAACTGGTCGGGGGCGGTGGCGCTGATGGCGCCCCAGCCTTCGTTGCCCTCGACGAGCTTGTCGACGCTCTTGGTGACGCTCTTGGCGCGGGCCTCTTCGGCCTTGCGGGTGTCGTCGAGTGTGATGGTCTCACCGACCTTAAAGCCGCGCTGGCCGGGGAAGGCGATGTTGCCCGAGTGGCAGGCGTCGATGAGCATCAAGAGGTTGCCGGTCTGACCGGTGCGCCACTTGAGGAAGTTGGGCAGCTGGGTCATGGAGACGGCGGTGGAGACCATGGAGTTGAGGTCCGTGTCGTGGACCAACAAGAAGGCCTCTTCGGGCTTGTCGGGCTCTGGCGCCCCGTGCCCCGCAAAATAAATGATGATCTGATCCTGCGGACAGGCGTACTGAAGGAACTCGCCCAGCGCATCTTCGACGCCGCGCCGGGTGGCCTCTTCGTTGAGCAGCAGCCGGAGCCTGAAGGGATCGATGCCGGCGCCTTTGGGGCTGGACAGGAAGTGGTAGAAGCTCCAGGCGTCGTTGACGGCGCCGGTCAGGTCAGGGATGCGCTCGTCCTGGTAGAAGTTGATGCCCACGACGACGGCCCACTTGCGCGAAGGGGCGTCGGCGGTGCATTGCATCTGGCTGGAGCTGAGCGCGCCAGAGACCACGTAGCGATTGCCGTCAACGACCGTGGGGGCGCTGGAGCCGCAGGCGGCCAAAGCCCACGACGTCATCAGCCACAATGAGGCCCAGAGCGCTGTGCGAAGCCTGGGCCAGGTCTTGGGTGTGTGCATGGGGGTGAGCAAGATCTGTCTCCACTATGATAAGGAGGCCCGTGGGCTTTGCGGTGCTGCTGGAGATGGCTCCGAGCCGCTGCGTGTGCCACGGGGTATATGGGTTGCCTTCATGGGTCTTTGATGACCGTTTGGAGGGTTTGCCTGGGACATCTGCGTTTCGTCAGGTGTGTAACATACCACCACGGCCCAGGCCAACGCCAAGGTTTGTTGTGGCAGGGGGCAATCGAGCGTTCAAGGCCTCGCTGTGCAGGGCGTTGTGAGGGCAAATGCGCTATGGTCATATCTTATCATCGTTTTGTATCATCAAGAGGGTGGGCATGACGTCTGGGGCAGACTGTGTGATGGATGTGTAACGTTTTGATGGGCAGATAGAACCGCGTTGTGCGCGGTTCTGCTGGCCTTGTGCGTGCAGCGGTGATGGGCTGTGTGTTGTGGGATTGTCAAAGTGTGAGCTGAGGAT
This sequence comes from uncultured Pseudomonadota bacterium, assembly GCA_937123825.1. GTDB lineage: Bacteria > Myxococcota_A > Bradymonadia > Bradymonadales > CAKZKQ01. Next base: position 2,091 of record CAKZKQ010000265.1, on the reverse strand, counting down.
GAGGTGGGTGCAATGAAGCGCGTTTGGGTGTGTTTGGTGGCGGCGGCGTTGGTTTGGGGAGGTTGTTCGGGCTCTGATTCCGACGATGGGGCCACGCAAGCCCCCGATGACGGGGCAGATGGTGGGTCGGATGACTCCAACAATGCGCCTGACGACGCCGGTGATGGAGAGCCAGACGCGGTCGCGGACGAAGACGCGCCCATGGAAGGGGATGTGCCCGAAGCGATGCCCGTTGAGCAGACGCTGACCTTGACGACCGACGACGGCAAGTCCCTGGCGGCCACATTTTTTCACCCCGACGGGGTCAGCGTTTTGCCCGCCGTGCTCTTGCTGCACCAGTTTGCCGAGGATCAGAGCCAGTGGGGTCAGATGCCCCAGCGTTTTGGGGAGGCCGGCGTGGCGGTGTTGACGCTGGATTTGCGGGGGCACGGTGGGTCGGACCCCCAGAACGGCGCGCCCACGGACATTTTCCGCGATCCCAATCAGGCCCCCTTGGATGTGGCGGCGGCGGTGGCATTCCTGAAGGCGTCTCCGTTGGTCATGCCCGAGCGCCTTGGGGTGATCGGGACCAGCGTGGGGGCCAACCTGGCGGTGGTGGCCATGGTGCAGCAACAAGGCGTTGAGGCGATCGTGTCCATCTCGCCGAGGTTGTCCGCCATTGAAGATCTGGCGGGCAACCCCGCACAGCTGGCCGTGTCATCGATCTACTGCGTGGCTGGCGATCAAGACGGCGGGGGCGCTCAGGCGGACTCCTGCCGCACGCTGGTCGAAGGGGCCACCGGCAGCACCGAACTCCTCATCTATGAAAACTCCGGCGCTCACGGCGTCGATGTCCTTGAGGCTTTCCCCCAGGATGTGGAAGCGATGGAGCGCTGGTTGGTCGATGCGTTGTCCCTTTGAGGGCCCGCTGGGATTGAAGTTTTTGAGGCCGTGCTCCGATATGCAAAAGGCGAGCGTTCTTGGTTAGGACCATTTTAGAGGAAACGTACGTTTCCAGTATTGGTTACTGGCATCAAGGGCCTCCTTTGTGGCATCTAGGATGTCAGGCGTGTGGTGGAATCTTTCCAAAGTGAGCATACTTTAGTTGTAATTTTACGCTTTTGGTGTAAATTGTAATATGCACAAGGGCGTAAGCCGGTCAGAACCCGTTCTGGCTTGGAGAGCGCACGGCATCAAGACCGCCAAGCATGTGCAGGTCACAATAAGTGCATCTTTGCATCTCCAACCTTGAGCCTGACCACAGTGAACCGCTGATTTTATGGAAGAGAAAGACACATACCTCCTTGACGAGAGTGAGGTGATCGATGGTCGCTACCGGATCGATGGCCTTTTGGGGGAGGGTGGGTTTGCGGTCGTGTATCTTGCGACCCAGCTTAACATCAAGCGCCCTGTGGCCATCAAGGTCCTCAAGATCGCGGTCGATGATGATCCAAAGCTCTTCCAGCGTTTGATGCGCGAGGCGGGCACGGCGGCCCAACTGCGCCACCCCAACGTGGTGACCATCTTTGATGTGGGGACGACCGAAGCGGGCTACCCGTTCATTGTGATGGAGCCCTTCGCGGGTCGAAACCTCAAGCGCGTGCTGCGGATCGACGGCCCCATGGATCCGCGCAGGGCCATCAAGCTCTTCATCGGCGCGCTTGGCGGTCTTGCAGAGGCCCACAAGCTGGGCATTGTGCACCGCGACTTGAAGCCCAACAACCTGATTCTGACCGATCCGGGGCTGCCCGAAGAGTCGCTGCGTTTGATCGACTTTGGCACGGCCCGTGTCATCGGCACCGAATCCGATTTGACTGGCAAGGAGTTGACGGGGACGCCCGCCTATGTGCCGCCCGAGTGCATCAAGGATCCCGAGTTTGTGGGGCCGACCATCGACGTCTACCAGATGGGTTTGATCCTGGTGGAGATGATCACGGCCCGCAAGGCGGCCCAGGGCGATACGCCCTACATGCAGCTCATCTCCCACGCCCACGGCAAGTTGAGCATCCCAGACGCACTGCGCGACGGTGCGCTGGGTCAGGTCATCGCCCGAGCCACGCACATGGACCCGTCCTTGCGCTACCAACACGCCGGGCAGTTCATGGATGCTCT
>CAKZKQ010000264.1 GCA_937123825.1 uncultured Pseudomonadota bacterium | reverse complement strand
GTGCCGATGTTGCTGCCCGGTGCGCAGTCGTAGATTGGGGCGGTGTCTGGTGCGGTTGTGGGCAAGGTGAGCATGGCCACACACGCGAGCGTTGTGGTCAAGCGTTGCAGAGCACGCGGTGCTTCAAATAATCGCTTGTTTTTGAGGGGGGGGAGATTGAATTCGGTAGCGGTTCATTGTCCAAACCTTGGTCTTGGCAAAGTGGATAAGCCGTTCTGATGCTGTCTGCTCAAGTGATAGCCATGACTGAGTGGTTTATTCAGTCTTATTTTTGAAAATTGTATCTTTTCTTCTGTGTTTTTGTACCAGTCCCTATCCGCTGTCAGTTGGCGCAAGGCCATTCAAAAGACCGAGTTTGGGCTTGATCTGGGCCGGGTGGGGGTTGCGTGTGGGTGGTGTTCACCAGCCGTCGGTCATGCCGTCGAGCAGGCGCCCTGTGGTGGCGGCGTCGGCGGTGATGACGAGCATGATGTCATCGCCGACTCGCTGCAGCAGCGCGGTCTTGAGCAGTGCGTGGGCGCCGGGGAGACCTGCAAGCTCTTGACCGATGTTGTCGTCTTGGAGGTCTTTGGTCAGTGTGGCGATGTGCGTTTGGGCTTCCTGGGGCGATTCGCACTGAAGGCGCGCTTGGAAAAGGAGGCCATCGTCGAGGACGGCGAAGCCGCTGGCGCCTTCGGTGCAGGGGCCTTTGGGGGCTGCCTCTGGGGCTGGTTGGCCACGGCGGCGACGTCTTTGAGCGGCGCGCTGGTTTGGGGGCAGGCGGACGAACCAGACCGTGGCGATTTGTGGGATTTGGTAGAGCGCGGCGTCGAGCGCGCGCGCCAGGCGCCGGTTTCGGGCGTTGTTGGCGGCGGATTTGACCAACTCAATGTCTCCGACGGCCAGAGTGCTGTCGTTGAGTCGCGCCACGGCCATGCGGTCGGCGCCAGGGAGTTTCTCGGCGGTGGCGCCGGTGGCGCCCCAGACTTCGGCGCCGCGGGTCCTGATGGACACCAGCGCATGGGCCTGCAAGAGGGACTTGATGCGCAGCCAGTGACTGTCGCGCAACTCGGGCATTTGCAACAACACCGCGGCGCGGCCCTGGGCGTCCTCAATCAAGAGGGCGGCGCTGGGATCATTGGGAACCTTGGTGTCTTTCATCCAGCCCAGCAGGCGCGCCGCGTCGGGGTGCTGCTCGATGTAGAGGCGCGCCAGGGGGGTGAAGTCGGCTTGTCCTTTGGGTTCGAGGTCGATGCCCACCAGCGTGGTGGCTTCTGTGGGGACAAAAGGCCCAAGGAGCCTGGCTTGATCGGCGCTGGCCGTCGCGCTCACGCACAGCGTCATGGCCGTCAGGGACAAGAGGGGGATCAGCAGGCGCAAGGCGTCGGACACGGCCCGGGCTCCGTCTTTGGCGTCCCGGGTGTGTGTGCCTGGGGCGCGGTCGTCTTCAGGGCGTCTGGCACCCCTCCTTGCACCGTGGTACAAATGTTGTCCGGCAGCAACGGGGTTCTCATCGAATCCCTGGCTGTCTTTGTGGGGTCTGGTGCACCTGATTCTGTGTGAACTCAGGGCAAGGAAGGCACCCACAAATGGGGCAAAGGCCCTTGCGCTGGCAGGTTCCACTCTACTGTGGATTGTTCGAGGACACCAGATGCTCTTCAAAGGGCTGGTTGAGCAGAGGTCGCAAAAGGCCCGTGGCAATGCCGCGAGCGTGTTGGTGCTTGGGTTGTGGGTGATGGGCCTGGTCGGGTCCGGGTGCTCGTTTGACGACAGCCTGCTTGAGCAAAAACGCGCTTGCCGTACGTCCGCCGATTGCCTTGGCGCGCGGGTTTGCGTGGCGGAGCTTTGCCGAGACCCCCAGGACGTCCCCGACGCCTTTGAACCCGGCGACGTGGACAACCCCCCCGACGGCGCGCCCGGCGACATCCCGGTCCCTCCGCAAGACAGCGCGCCGCCGCCAGAGGACGGCGCGCCTCCGTTGCCAGAAGATGGCGCGCCGCCGCCCGAGCAAGACGGCGCCCCATCTCCGCCCGATGTCCCCGAAGGCCCCGATCTGGACAACGACGGCGTGGCTGACGACGACGACAACTGCCCCGATACCCCCAACCCCAATCAAGAAGACTTTGACGGCAACGGCGTCGGGGACCTGTGCCAGCGCGCCGAGCGCTCGGCGCTGATGATCACCGAGATCATGCGCGATCCCATCAAAGGCGGCGACAGCGATCGTCTGTGGGAGGGACAGTTCATCGAGGTCCACAACCGAGGTCAGGCCACCGTGGACCTGCGCGGGTTTGTGATTGAGGTGGGGGGCCGGGCGGTCACCATCGAGCAATCCGTCCCGATCGAGCCCGGCGGCTATGCTGTGCTGGCCGGCGGCGAGGTGCCAGGGACACAGAGCGACCAGAACGTGGCGGATGTGGAGTTTGGCGACGCGTTGATTTTGCCCCGTGTGGGTGAAGGGCAAGTGCGGCTGATTCGCGTGGTGGGCGAGCAGAAGTTGACGTACGATGAGGTGATTTGGGATCGGAGTTGGCGCTGGGAGCGAGGCACCAGTCTGGTGCTGCGCAACTTCAACGTCGAGCCTCAGGACAACAACCTCCCCAGCGCCTGGTGCCCGTCTTCACAGGCGCTGCGCTTGGGCGTCGATGGGGGCACGCCGGGGCAAGCCGGGCGCGCCTGCTTGCCGGGTCAGCGGGCCGAGTGTGACGAGGGGACCCAGGTCGGCGAAGGGG
>CAKZKQ010000263.1 GCA_937123825.1 uncultured Pseudomonadota bacterium | reverse complement strand
CCTACTTTGGTGAAGACAGCAGCCAGCCTATCGGCTTTAAGGGTCGCTTCTTTAGCACTAGATGCTGCGTGGCTGTAGGTATCATCTAGGACGCTGGCGTCTTTGGTCAGCAGTGTTACGGCAACCGCCCTCAGGGACGCATTGCTGCCCCTCCTGAACCGTCCCAGGACCACAGTCGAGCGTCGATTCCTCGCCGCTGTCGCCGCAGGCCACCAACAAAAGCGCCAAAACCCCCCAAACCATCCACTTCAAACCGCTCACACACGCCTCCTTGCACTGCCAAACCATGTCGTCAACGTTCACAACCTCGCCAGACGCCCCATCGACAAAGCCGACGGAAACGGCCCACAAGGCGCTGTCTCCCCCAAACACACGCTCTATCTTCACCGCGCGCTGCAAAGCCCCTCGTGCGCCAACGCATGCCAGGCTCTGCACACATCGGATCTACTCCACCCCTCTCCCAAAACACCAGCATTCCCGCCCATAAAATGCCCGATCCGCGCCTCACCGCGATCCACATTCGCGTTTTGCCCACCATGGTGGCGTTTGCACGCACCAAACCCCAGTGCGATAACATCCAGCCATGGCGCACCGCGCCCGTTGACAGCCCTCAACCCCAGGTCTCGGCATGAAAAAGTGGCTCAACAAGCTCTTTGGTTCCCCCGCACCGCCCCCCAAAGAAGAACCGCCACCGGTTGCACCTCCGGATCCATGGCCGCAGTGGCTCGAAAACTGCGATACGCTGGCCCTCTATGGTCTTGGCGCAGAACAAACCACCCCATCCCCTGGCACATTGAGCCTCGTCCTGCACAACCTTGACCCGCAAGACCAACAAAACCTCTTCAACGCCCCCAAATCCCCCCAGAGCGCCATCATCTCAGGTCAAAAATTGACCGAATCACTGCGCGAGGGCCTCACGACCACACCGCTGCGCGACCCAAACTCCCGCGCCAGAGTCCACTGGGCGCTGAAATGGCTCGAAGAGCACCGCCCGGCACAGGTTGCCTGCAGCGTCGAGCCCTTTGACCTTGCCGGAGATGGCACCGCCCCCTCCAAAGGCGCCTCTTTAAAGCCGCCTCCTGCCTCTTAAAAGGCGTTCTGCCCCCTTTGGAGTCGAATTTTGTCCAGTTTGGACGTCCGCTGCCGGTTTTGTGGCGCCAAGAGGGCCATGGCCGGCAAAAAAATGCGGCGATGCCCATCCATAAGATGGCCGCAAGGCAGCCAGAAGGCGCCAAAACCAAAAAAGCACTGGCGCACCGCGACACAATCACTACCTTGTCCGTCCCTGGAAGGCCCAAAGAGCCCAGCACACACCCTGCAAGAGCGTCCAAACCGCGGCACGAGCGCCGCAGGCCCTCTTGCGTCCAGGCTTTGCACCCCGCGCACAGCGCGCCGCGGCCTTGTTCCGCGCGCTGGACCGCGCCAAAGCACACCTTGGAGCTTGTGAATGCCATGCCACGCCCCGCCATCTGGCCCGCGACGGCCCAAATGTCCCAGCAAACCCCCTCGGGAGGCTTCAGCCTGCTGAGCTACAACGTTCTTTTGCCCAACTCCACCGATGGCTGGTGGATTTACAAGTACTATCACCCCTCGGTTCCCATGGAGGAGCGCGCCTGGAACAGCCGCCAGGGCCTTCTGCGAGAACAAATCCTCCAGTCCGGGGTCGACATTGTCTGTTTGCAGGAGACGCACGGCGAGAGCTTCGAGCAGGACTTTGGTTTTATGGCCGAAGCGGGCTACAAACACGCCTTGCATCGCAAGTTTCGCTTCCGCACCGCCACGTTCTGGCGCCAGGATCGCATTGAATTGGTCGCCGAGCGGCACAAAGACCGCACTTTGGTCACTTCACTGCGCTTTAAAGACGCTCCAGAGCGCGTCGTCCATGTCCTCAACTGCCACCTGACCGGTGGTCCCGCCCCCGAGCGGCGTTTCAGGCAGGCCTTTGAGGGCCTGGACCAGATCCGCAAAGAGGCCAACAAGCTCAAAGAGGATCCGCAACAAGCCGCCGTCATCGTTTGTGGGGACTTCAACAGCTATCCTGGGGACACGGCGCTAGAGCGGCTCATGTCGCACACCGTCGTTGAGCCCGAGTACCGCGATCCCAGCCATCCCGAGCGGCCCATCACCTCCAAGCGCAGGGGACACGTCTTTGGACCCATGCAGGACATCTACCTGGAGGCCCACGACAATGACCCAGCCAAGCGCCCTGCCACGCTGGTGGTCCCTGCCCTTGCCCAGCGCTTCTTCAATGAAGACACCGGCAAGCTCACCAAGGACTTTGCGTTGGGGCTCAGAGCGATGTTTGCCGACTTCGCCGGGGACAAGGGCTACATGGACAACGCCGACGTCGAGGCTTGGTTGACGGCCATCAACGGTCAACCCGACCGAGGCAGTGAGCGGCGCAAGGCCATGGCCGTCATCGAGGAGCGCGGCGACGGCACCATGACCTTTGAGGACTTCCTCTTTGTCTACGTCAGCGAGCTGCGCGAGGGCAAACTCTGGAGCGTCCACCATGACATGCAGGTTTGCGGCCACGGCCTCGAACCCGACCCTTCGGGCCCCTACGAAGCCTGCCTGGACCGGATCTACTGCAGCGACCGCCTCCAGGCCGTCGCTGTGCGAGAGACCTTGACCCAGGCCCAACGAGACCTGATCTACAAAGACGGCCAGACCCTGCCCAACACCTGGCACCCCTCGGATCACCTCCCGCTGGCGGCGGCGTTCCAATGGCGAGCTTGATCAAATCGGCGATGGTGGGTGTGGTGTTGCTGGCGCTGCCCTGGGTGATTGTGGCCCTGGTCAACCTGGCACACCCCACCCCCATTGCAAGCTTTGACCCACAAAGCTGCACACGCCACTGCCACAACAAAGGCTGCCGCCACACCCCTCGCCTCCCCGCCGCGCTGACCTCCGACGAAGGCCTCTATGGAAAAACCATCCGAGGCCTCTTTGCCACCGGACAACGCACAGGCCTGGGGCGTCGCACGGGGTACGGTGCGGCCAACCTGGCCCTCTTTGTCCTCTTGTGGCCCGGGCTGATGTGGTCGCTGGCGATGGTGGGCCTATGGCAGCGGCGCACGCTCAAGGCACGGCGCAAAGCCGCCGGGGAGCAGGCCTCATGATGCCCAACCTCTTGACCAAAGCGGGGGGCCTGTGGCCCGAACTCTACCAAGCGGGCACATGGCTCTACTGGCAGTGCACCGACTTTGTCATCCACAGCGCCGGACTGATGGGCGTCACCTACCGAGACGCCAACGCCCTGCTCTTCTTTGTCCTCTGGCCCCTGGTCACCCTCACCCTCACCACCTGGGTCCTGTGGCAGGCCCTACAACTCCACAAAACTCGCCCTTGAACCCCCCACATCCCCAAACCACAAGGCCAAGGAGCGTTCAGCGACACGGCCGTGGCATCCAGGCTTACTTTGTGGCGGCCATAATGATCCCAAACCAAGCTTTTCGTATGTCGTTTGGAATCCATTGTGGTCAGGCGGGCGCTAAAACTCGCAAGTGTTGAGCCCATCGCCCAGGTTTTCGCTGATGTTGACCTCATCTGGCCCCCGATCGAGCTGCAAGCGGATGCGCTCGGGGTCACAGTCGGTCAATGCACCGTTTTGGGTGATGGTGACATCACCGCCACAACGCACCAAAGCGCCCAGGGACAAGCGCTCAAGCTCTGGATTGAGGTCGACTTGCAGTTCTTGTGCGATGTCCGTCAGCCCATCCACCTCCAAACGCTCCAAAGACCCGTTGTCAGACACCGACAACGCCCCCAAAGCCGACACTTGAGGCCACACAAGCTCGCGCAGCGCATCGTTGGCCCAGATCTCCACCCGAGCGCCGCCCCCAAAGCCGGGCATCACCTGCCTTTCCAGCGCCCCCACGCCGATCAACCCAAACCAATCGGTCACCGTAAGGGACTCAACCTCCAAGAGCGCCATCAACGGGGCGTCCTGGACGCTCAAAGACCCAATTTCAAACGCGCCTGTGACCTCCAACGAGGCCAACCGAGCGCACGAAGACACGGAAATCCCACGGGAAACGCGCAACCCCGGCAACGAGAGCGCCACCAGCGAGTTTAAAGCATGGATGGAGACTCGCTCGGCCTCTTCAAGCCGCTCCAATTGGAGCGACTCAAGGGCCTCCAACTCCTGCAGCACCACCCCATCGGCCGCAACCCGCAGCGATGGCACCTCCAGACGCTCCAACTGCGGCTCCAACTCGACTCCAAGGCGCCCTTCGACGGTCTCCAAAGCCGGAAGCGATACCGTTTTAAGTCCATTGGAGGCGATCGTGAGGTTGCCGAGCGACTCAAGGGCGCCAAACTCCAGAAAAAAGAGGCTGGGGTTGCCGCTAAACTCTGTGTCGTCTGTCACAGCGGTCAGTTGCGGCATCGACACGAAGTTCAGGCGCGGATTTTCACGCACAGCGAGCGACCAACCGGCCGCCACACTGGAACGCAGCGCGCCACCGGGCAAATCCACCACGCTTGGCACGTCGATGGACGTCAATTCACCGCAACCTTCGACAACCATCCACCCCAGCGAACGCAAGGCGGGCAGAAAAAGCCCCAGCATCCCCTCCAAATCCTCCAAACCGATGCCTCTGGCCGACACCAAGGCCTCCAAATCCAGAGATTGAAGCGCCGGGCTGCTCGCCACCTCGATGTCGCCGCCGACTTCGACCAATGAAGGCGTCTGCAGAGCGCTCAGCACATCGTTGTGAGCCTCCAGGGGCAGCCGGTCGTTGCACACAATGCAGCGCCCCACCTCAATGTTGCCTCCCACCGACTCCAACAACGGCAAGGAGACCCCCTCCAGGGTCGGGTTGCCCAGGATCTTCAGGTCACCGCCGATCCGCTTAAGCGGCAACTCCAGTGTGCCAAGCGGCACGCCGTTGAGGATCACGTCGCCCGAGACCTCCTCAAGGGCTCCCAGCGCCAACGCCGCGTTCCCGTCGCCGTCCTCAAAGTCGGTCACGTTCAGGTTGCCCCCAATCTGGGTCAACGCAGGCATCCGGACCTTGATGTTCTGGGGTTTGTCGATGTAGGGAGAGCCCTTGAGACGCAAATCACCGCTGATCCACTCCAGGGCGCCCAGGGTGACCGAAGAGGTGACCTCGAGGTCGCCGTCAAAGCCGCGGCACAGCTGGACCGCCAACGCCTCAGAGCGACGGTTGATGGTCCATTTGTAGGTCGAGTAACCGTGCGAGATTCGGTCACCGTCAATCTCTCTGATGCAGTCGGGCTCGGGGGTGTAGCAGGCCGAAGCCAACACCAACACCACCCCCAAAAGCAGCCCCAATCTGCCCCAGCGCCAAACACCGCCCAAAGCAGCACCAGCACACACCACCGCCGAGTCTGTCTTGCGTGTCATACCCACACCCACGACGCACCATCCTTCAAACATCACACCTGACCTCTGACCAGGGCTGCCCTCTATCTCTTCCCGATATCCGCCGCTGCGGGATTGAAGCCATCAACAAGCATTCCATCAGGCCCGAAAGCCGCACCGACATGATGCCCGCGCCCTTCACAGGCCCCATGGCAGTCATGTCAGCCCGCTGCCGCTCACCAAGGACGAGCCATACCGCCCAAAGAGTCCGCACCGACACCGCCAAAGAGGGCCTTGATGTGCTCACCAAGGCACGCTCGCAGCCGCGCCCCATGTCGAAACTCATCCCTGCCATCAAAGCACGAGGCGTGCCACATCCAAAACCGCGCGCCCCCATTGGAGCACGCCGCCCCCTTTGACAAAGACAACACAGCGAGCCCCGCCACTGACCTTTCTTGTCCCCTTCTGATATGATGCCCGTTTGCCGACCCAATGCGCGGTGCCTTCACGCTCACCACAATCGTCCAAGAGCGCGATTGTGGTCTCTTGTCGACCATTTCGGAAAAGCCTTCTATGAAGACCCCTCAGATCCCCTACTACCTCGACTACCTGCCCCAACCGTTGCTCGAAGCGCTCGACGCCAAGGCCGAGCCCATTGCCGCCGTTCCGGGGCTGAAAGTCGCCCCTGGGCTGCGCCAGGACTTTGAGAGCATTGAAACCGACCAGGCGTTGGCCTTTGCGGTGTCGCTCTACAAGACCATGGCCCCTGACCTGGCGCGCGTGCTGGAGCAGCGCCGCGTGGATCGGGTCTTCATCGACGACATCACCCAGCAGGCCGTGCCTCACAACGCCGACCTGCCCTACCACAGCCCCGACTATCGCACGGCCATCGGCGCCAAAGACGCCAACGGGCGCATTGTGGTCGGTCCGCACCCGGCCTCGGCTCGGACTGAGGCTCAAACGCCTGTGGAAGTGCCTGAGTTTTTGCAGGGCGAGCAGGTGACGCTCTTTGGGCCGCCCGACACGGCCAGAATGAGCATCAACGCCATGAACGCGTGGCATCGGCGGATGCCGGGCGAGCCGGAGGTGGTGACGCGTTTGGTGGAGGCGTCAGGGCAGGTGCCGCGCTGGGGTGCGGACAATGAGGACTCCAAGACCCCCATCATGCACAACTTCCTGCGGGCCTGCCGCAACCTGATGGGGTGTTTTGATGGCACGCTGCGCTTTGAAGACACGCGCCGTGGCAAGCGCTACGAACTGGCCCAGGACCACCTGGCCACGCCCATCAAGCGCATCCCGGGTCTGGCGCTGCCCGACGGCAACCACCTGCTCGATGGCAACCCACTGCCGTTGCACCTGGTGGACTTTGCACTGCACCTCTTCCATAACCACACGCGGCCCCAGGCGCTGGTCTTCTATGTGCCGAAGCTGGAGAACGAAGAGGAGGCGGCCTACCTCAACGCCCTGATATCGGAGGCCGAGCGGCTGATTCAGGCACAGACACCGTCTTACAAGCTCGGCACCATCAAGCTCTTCATTGTCTTTGAGAACCCTCGGGCCATCTTCCGCATTCAGGAGATCGCCGCCGCGTTGGCGCCGCACTTTGTGGGCGGCAGCCTGGGCTGGCACGACTTCCTGGGGTCTACGGCGCGCCTCTTCCGCCACGATCCCCGCTACAGGATCCCGGTCAAAGCCGACCCCAACATCGTCATCAACCACATCCGCCAATCCCACCACATTCTGGTCGACGCGTTGACCCCGCTGGGGGCCATTAAAATCGGCGGCATGTACGGCGTTTTGCCCGAAGACGGCAACGCGCAGTCGTTCCAGGTGACCATGGTGGGGTACATCAAGGACGTCACCACGCAGCTGCGGCGCGGCCTGGACGGCTTCTGGGTGGCCCACCCCGACTTTGTGCGCCTGGGGTTGGCGTTGGTGGAGGCCTGGAGACTTCGGGAGGCTGATCCCAACGACGGCACCCTCAGGGAGCTTATCGAGGCATTGGTGACCGACCCCGACGAGTGCAGCGCGCTGCTGAAATTTGTCTTTGAGCGAGAAGACGTCCCCGGGCTCAGTCCCACCGACCCGCTCTACCACCGAGGGGTGCTGGCGGCCAACATCGAAACCTCCGACGCCATCGCCAACGACGACCCGCAAGAGGCCCGCTACAACGTCTTCCAGGCACTGCAATACCTGGCCGACTGGCTGACCGGCAACGGCTGCGTGGCCTTGCCCGCCGCCATGGAGAGCGTCAACGGTCAAAAGGTCTTTGTCCGCATCATGGACGATCTGGCCACCACCGAGCGCTCTCGCTGGGAGTTGTGGGCCGAGGTCGCCCACGGCCGCGTCAGCGTCGAAAACTTTGATCAAATCCTCCAGCAAGAGATCGCCTTCATCAAAGCGGGCCTGCCCGACGACACCCGTCGCGTTCAGGTCAAATGGGAAGGCGAATCGGCCAGATGGTACCCAGTGGCGGTAAAGCTCTTGCGCCAGTTGGTGGTCGAGGCCGAACCGGTGGAGTTTGCCACCGAGCTGCTGATGCCCTTCACGCTCTCGCTCATTCGTCAGGCCGAAGACCCCTGGCAAGCCGCCACAGACCTCTGCCCTGGCCGCTACACCTGAATTACGGCGACAAGGGCGGCACCAGGAGGTCGCCCACACCCCAGGTGCGGTCGACGTTGAGGTTTTGCATGGTCGCCCCGGGCTTGACTGGGATCTGGGCCATGGCGCGTTCGCTCAGCGCCAGGATGGTCAACGCGGGGTTGACCCCCAGGTTGACCGGCACAATCGACCCATCACAGACATAGAGGTTCTGGTAACCAAAGACGCGGTGCTGTGCATCGACGACCCCGTCGTTGCGGTTGCTTCCAATCGGACAGCCGCCAAGGATGTGGGCCGTGGCGGGCACGTCCAGAAAGACCTCGGGGGTGCTGGAGAGCGCGATGGCGTTGATGCGCTTGGCAAGGCGGCGCGCAAAATCGTTGCCAATGGGGATGTACGAAGGGGCCGCGTCGGCCGGATCGCACTCGGACTGCAAGCGGTGACCAAAGGGCGGCAGCCAGCGCCTGCGCCGCACCACAGAGAGTTTGTTGTCCAGGTCCTGCATGACCACTAAAATGGCGGTCTGACGCGCAAAGCCCCCGGGCCACAGCGTGCGCAAAAAATCCAACGGCCGCCGCAGCGCCGCCCCCACAAAACCCAACCAGCGCGGCCACCAGCGCCCGCCATCGACCATCAGCGCCGAAAGCGCCGCCATAGAGTCCGATCCACCAGGATAGCGGTCGATCTGAATCTGGGTGTGCTCATCGGGGAAGACGCTGGTGGAGGCCGCGATGCCCTTGGAGTGGTCGGCGCTGCCGTCTCGACACCGCACCGCCACCACAGTCTCGCTGTTGGTCCGCACGCGCTGGCCAAGCTGCTGCGAGATGGCGGACAAATCCCCACGGGCCCGCGCGTCCATCAAGAGCCCCAGTGTCCCCATCACGCCGCCCGCGACCACGACCCCTCGACAACGCACCTGCTCGCGGCGCCGCCTTGCGCGCCCCACGGAGCCACGCGTGTGCAAGACATACCCACCCGAACCATCGTCTCCCAACGGCACCACGCGCCCCACACGGGTTTCAGGCACGATGACGCACCCAAGCCGCTCGGCCAAGTGCAAATAATTGAGGTCCAGAGTGTTCTTGGCCCCCACACGGCACCCCAGAAAGCAGCCGCCGCACGATGTGCACCCCACACGGTCAGGCCCCTGGCCTTCAAAATAGGGATCGGCGGCCTCTTGGCCTGGCTCTCCAAAGAAAACCCCCACCGGGCTGGGCGTAAACGTGTCCCCGCGACCGTATTCGAGCGCCACCGCCCTGGCATGCTCATCCATGGGGGTGATTCGGGGGTTGGCCACCACCCCCATCATCTTCCGAGCAAGCTCATAGTACGGGCGCAGCACGCGCGCGCCGCCCAATGACTCAATTACGGGCTCCGCAAAGAAGCGATCCAGGGGTTCAAAGAGGGTGTTGCCGTAAATCAGGCTCCCACCGCCGACGCCCACGCCGGACAAAACCAGCGCATGGCGCAACAGACGCATCTGCTGCGGCCCGGTGCAGCCCAAAGCAGGCGCCCAAAGGTAGTTTCGCGTGTCCCAACTGCTGCGGGGGAAGCTTTCGCGGCCCCATCGACGTCCAGCCTCGATGAGCCTCACCCGATAGCCCTTCTGGCTCAGGCGCAGAGCCGCCACGCTGCCTCCAAAACCGCTGCCAATGACCACATAATCGCAGTCAAAACCCTCGGACGCTGCCATCGTCGCCATACATCCCCCTTGAAAACCCCTCAAAAGACCCCCAGCAAGGCATCAAGCAGCCAAAACGTCGCCGCAAAAGCGCCATAAGGGCGACCCAAACGCACAAAGCAACGCCCAGGCACCCATCGGCTGGCGCACGAGCCTTCAAAAGGCCCAAAAAAGGTCTTGTAGAGCCCTATTCTACCCCAAGAGCCACCAACTTGCCCCATAAGCGGGCGCGATGCCCCAAGATTCAAGCACCTGGAGCGCTCAACGAGGGTTCAAGGTGTGGCAGGAGGCGCAGGAACGGGGGGGTTGGAGGGTATGGAAGGTTCGGAGGGGCGTTTTTGCACAGAAAACGGCCCAAAGTAGCGGTCATCGCCTGTCCAAAGGACATTGTCACCACCCGGAGCCACAAACCAGTACCCGTTGGGGTCCGAGATGTAGCTCAAATTGGCGGGATCGACCAAACGACCGGGGCCAAAGAGGGTCTTGGGCAACTTCAACGCCTCAAGCGAGGGGGGATAGGCGCCCCGAACCTTGAAGTAACGCAGGATCGCGCCCTTGAGATAGTCCACGGCGGCCCCTTCGTTGGCCGACGCCACCGGCGCGTTGTTGATGTAGGCCCGCTTTGGGTCCTCGGACCAGGCTCCAATCGCGCCATCAGACTGGCGCAGCATGCCCACCTGACGCAAAAAGGCCAGATTCTCAATCGCCTGAGACGGCGGCTGGGCCCAGGACGAGATCAACTCGGACTCAAAGCGCCGCTCTTCAAGCGCGGCGTCTCTCTGGCCGCTGCGATCCTCGACCCAGGCCCAAAACCCCACCGCCAACGCCATCGCGATCAGCCCCATGCCCAGCGACACACCACCGCCTGCGGCCGCCGCCCCTTTGGACTGCTCATTGGCAGCGCGCAACGCCGCCACCTCACGCTCCAACGCCTCCAGGCGCTCCTGCCCATCTGCGCTCAACCCTCGCCCCCCATTGTAAAATATGCTTCTGAATGCCGTTCGCCGCTCAAGGCGACGTGGCGGCCCATTATGCCGCCTTAGAAGGCTTCAATAAAGGCCACGTAGGCCCCAAAGCCTTCATCCTGCGCAAAGCCAAAATCGGCGCGCATGTTGATGCCCTCTTTGCGGTTGACGGCAAAGCGCACGCCGCCGCCGCCAGAGAGCTTGACGCTGTTGAGTTCAAACTCATCCACGCGCCGCGCCACCTGGCCCGCGCTGGCAAAGCCCACAAAGCTCAGCCGCCAGATGTAGGGCGAGCGGTATTCGGCCTGGCCGACGAGCATGTGGTTGTCTCGAAAGCGGCCTTCGAGGAAGCCGCGCATCTGGCTGACACCGCCCAGGAGCGCCATGTTGAAGAAAGGCACTTCCCCCGAGCTGAGCCGCCCAAGCACCTGAAAGGCCAGGATGTGGTCGGGGGCCACCTCGGTGAAGGTCCGAGCGTCGATGCTGATGACGTCATGGTCAAAGTCACCGCCGAAGTCGCGACGGTAGAAGATGGTCTGAAAGCGCAGAAACTGACCCCGGCGCGCAAAGACATCGCTGTCGCGCGTGTCCCACACCAGGGACGGCCCAATCCCAGACACCGTGCCGCCTTCGCTGCCCACCACCAGTTGCTGATCGAGCAGCCCGCCGGGCTCTTTGACCGGAATCTCGGTCTGAACGTGCTGACCAAAGAGCCCCAGATAGAGGTTGCGCTTGTAGAGGGCGTACCTCAAATCCCCCTGAACCCGCAGCGACCGGCGCTCCAGCTTCTCCTGATCATCGCGTGAGGCCTTCGGCCCCACCCCAAAGAACAACTCCGGCCAATCCTCATAATTGACCTCGCCGCGGAAGTACCACTGCTCATTGTCCATGTAGATTTGCGGCCCAACACGCACCAGGAGCTGGTTCTTAAACGTCCACGTCAACAACGACGCCAGAGTCGAAGGCCGAGACTCTTCAGAGGAGCCCGCAAAGCGAAAGCGCGCAATGCCCACCGTCGCCAGCGCCACGCTGGTGTCCGGCGTGTAGCCCATGATCGGCACCACAAACCACTCCAGCGGCACATAAAACCCAAGCAGCGCCTCCGTCCCAGCCTCCTGCTCACCACCGGCCTCGCCCGTCAGACGCTTCTCGGACGAGCCACCGTGGGCCACAGGACCGGTCGCGCCGTCGCCCTCTTGCCTCGACTCAGGCTGGGTGCCCGGCTCGGCGCCGGGAGAAGGCCCCTGGGCTTGAACCGCCAGACCACCAACAAGGCACAACACCACCGTCACGCACACACAGAGCGCTGCGCGCAGCTTGTCGGCCCACAATGTCCACACTTCAGGCACCATCGATGACGCACCAGTCAGTCTTGGGATCAGACCCATTGGGTATGAACAGCCTCAGACATTCAGTCAAGCCCTTTCGCCCAGGCGAAGCAAATCAAGACTCAAAACTCGCCAGGAACACGACAACGAGGGCGTCGAACCCCCTTTGCCCACCCTCTACCTTCGTCAGGTGCGTGGATGGTCTGTGATCGTTTTTCAAAAAGAGCGGGGCTTGCATCCCAACTCGCTTCACAGGTCATGTGCGCCGTTCGCACGCCGCCGTTACATGTCTCGCCGCACGAGGGACTTTTGACTCACATCTGGGCATCCTTCAAAGTCTGCCTCATCACATCAAGGCGGACGCAGATGGCAGGGAGTCCCCAATGCGGCACTTTGTTTGGACATGGTTGTGTTTGGGGTTGTTGGGCCACGCTTTGGCGGGGTGTTGCAGCGACGCGACCCTCTACAACGGTCAAATGGACGACCTGCACATCGCCACCGGCACCTCGTTGACACTCTCAAACCCCACGCCGAACATCATCAACCCAGGCTCACGGCCCAACATCGCAAGCGTCACCAGCACCGCGCCAGACGTGGTGGCGGTGACCCAGACGGACGACCACCGCATCCACATCAAAGGGCACCGCGCCGGAGAAGCCCAAATCACCATCAAAGAAGACAAAGGTGACGGCGAAGAGGCCGCGCACTTCTTCACCGTCGAAGTCCACGCCCCACAAAACGTCGCCTACACGCTCGACGGTCACCCCCAAAACAAAGCCTGCACGCCAGGTCCCGACCAACGGTTGCGGATGCTGACGCGCACGGACTACGCCTTCAAAGCAGACATCACGGCCGCCGACGGCACCTCGCTGCGCACCAACACCGAAAACATCTGGAAAAAGACCCACAAAGCTTTCTGGAGCGCCTCCTCATCGTCAGAAGGCTTTGATCACCGCTTTGCCCGCAAAGACCCCGGCACGTTCACCATGAAATCCAAGCTCGGCGGCCCCAAACTCAAGGTCCAGTTTGTCCAGCCTGAGCTTGTCGATGGTTTTGAGGTCAAACAAGGCGTCTACAAGACATACACCCCCAACGGCGGCGACGTCACCAGAACCGACGCTTCCAAGGTCCACGTGGTCCACGTCTTTCCCACCGTCAAAGGCAAGACCCTCTGTCTGCCCAGGCGCAACCCCCGCATCCCGGCCCACATCATCACCAACCGCACTCCAAAGGCCTGCGCTGTGGATCACCTCCACCCCATCAACAAAGGACACGAGCGCAACAACACGTTGGAGTTGTCCGACTTTGTCGTCGAAATCAAAGCCCCCGACAAAGCCTGCACCTTTGAGATCCACAGCCCCAAGAACCCTTCGGCCAAAAAACGGGTCACCTTTGAACCTTGAAGGCCCAGACAAAAGGGTCAATAGACCTGAACCATAACTTTAACTTGAGGGGTTTAAGCGTCTGTTGGCGCGGCTTCGCGCTCGGCGTGGGCTTTGAGCAGGAAGTGGGTGACCACCACCCAGATGGCGATGACGCCGAGGGTCAAGACCATGACCGCGCCGGGGGCGTCGATGAGCTTCAAGAAGCCTATCAAGAAAAGCGACACAGCGCCCTTGGTCACGCGGTAGACAAGGATGTCGATGACGGCCTTGCCCTGCGTCTTCTCCATGGTCGTCAACGGAATGTAGAGGATCTCTTTGGCCGCCCGAAAGATGGAGTAATCAAAGCACTTGCTGGCCACCTTGGCGAAGGCCATGCTCAGAAACTGCGGGATGGCCACAAAGAACCCCACCGCGCCGCCAAGGAGCAACGGGATGGCCAGCAGCGTCCTGGGCACGCCAATCGACGAGAGCACCGGCCCCGTCAAGACCTGAAGCACCAACGCACTGATATCAATGGCGGCGTAGACCTGACCGCCAATGCCTGCGCGGATGTCTTTGTCAGGATAAGCGTCGTAAAGTGCCGCGTTGTACTCATAATCAATGAGCGTGATGGCGACCTGAGTGGTGACAATAAGCAACAACAACAAAATCATGTAGCGGCTGCCCGCGATCGCACGCATCCCCTCGCCAAATCGCGCCGCCTCTTTGTCTTTGGTGTTGATGGGCTCCTTCATTGAGCGCGTAATGAAGGCACACACACCCCAGGCCAACAAGAGCGCTGGCACCACCAACCAAAGCACGGCTTCGGCGCCATACGCCTCCGAAACGGGCTTGACGGCCAGGTTTCCGGTAATGCCGCCCAGTGACCCCATGACCAGAAAGAGGCCATAAGCCCAGCGGGCCTTCTTGGGGTCAAAAACCGTGTTGGCGTAGGTCCAGAAGATCTCGATCATAAAAACGATGTAGAGATCCTTCCAGACAAAGAGCCCATAGGTCGCCCCAGGCACTCCGGCGGCGTAAAGCCCCTTGAGCAACACCAGCACCACCAACGTGATGGCCGTAATGGTCCCAAAGACTTTGAGCGGAGAGCGCCCTTGAGAAAACCGGTTGTAGAGCAAAACGGTGGCGGCCGCGGCGATGGACATCAGGAGCCACGCCTGGGGCAGCGCCTCTTTGCCGTGGGCATCGGTCAGCAGCGCTTCGACCGTTGGGCGCGAGAAGGCGTAGCTCATCAACACCGTGAAGCCCATCAAACACATGGCGATGAGCCTGGGCAGGTTCCAGGCCTGGTCTTGACCGCTGTCGGCCCCCTGCGCCTGGGGATCAGCCACAGCCGCAGCTTCCGCAGCGGCCCATGCTGGAGGCCACCGAAGGATTGAAGCAGGAGTTGAGGAATTCGGGTGTAAAGACTGCCATGGCGATCTCCGGCTCGACCTCCATCACCTGACGAATCCAATACTGGACGATCTCGGCGTCGCTGCGCAGACCGGCCTCAATGACCAACCGAGCGGCGGTTTCTCGCTCGTAGGCGCGCCAGAGCTGACCGATGGCGTTGTCCCAGGTGGTGGGGCGCGCCGCTTCGGGCAGATGCTCAATGTGGCCGACGATGGCGCTCAAGTCGCCCGTGCGACGCGCGGTCTTGATGGCATGAGAGAGGCCCTTGGGGCGAAGGCTCGTGCCCGCAACGAGACCAACAACGACAGTCCCCAAAGTGATCCAGATCCAGGTGCTCACGATGTATGACCCTCCATCAGGCGCGGGCTCACTGGCCCGGCAGTGGGTGCTTGTATTATGCTGGAGCGCAAGATGTCTTTGCCTACTCGAACTCTGGCCTGACCACACACAGTCCAAACCTGTGTGGGTCGAGCGACATCTCGCCGCCAGCCATCAGATCGAACGTTGTGCCTTTGCAGGCCTGCCTTCAAATCAGTACCGCGTTGGCGGCCCAGGTTCAACACCCGACGTCCCCGGCATACATCCAAGCACCTCAAAAGGCCTCAGAAAAGCCCGCTGAACGCCAGAATCGACCCCAAACCGGCCCACCAATCCACTTGGAGCACCGTTCATGAACATCCAAGCCCGAATGGAACGCTTGCGAGAGTTGACCTACCAACCCACGGCCAAAAACTGGACCCGGATCTGCGCCTTGCTGGAGCAGTGGCCCGACGATGAAGGCCTGTCTGAGGGCATGGACTACGCCGCCGAAGCGCTGGACAAGTGGCCGGCGAGCGACCACCCGGCTGTGGATGACTGGACGGTGCCATTGCGCAAGGCGCCCTTTAAGCTGGCCGAGAAGATTGCCCAGGGACGTGCCACGCTGCCGATGTGGTGGCATCTGGTGCGCTGCTTTCACATCCATGACGGGCGTTTTAAGGGCGACGCGCTGCTCCAGTTGGTGCAAAGCCCGGCCATGACCCACATCACGCACCTCTACCTGACCCAATGTCGTCCCAAAGCGGGCCTGCTCAAGGCCGTCATCGACTCATCCACCCTGCCCAATCTGCACCACCTGAACCTTTACAGTTCACAGGTCACCGCCGCTGACCTGGATGCGCTGCTGGAGTCTCCCCTGGCACCGCGCCTGACGGGCCTGGATCTGGGCGCTTGCAGCATGGACTCGGACACGACCGCCCGCTTTGCCACCACCAAAGCCCTGCCCAACCTGCGCATGCTGCGCCTGTCCCACAACACCCTCAGCGACGACACCGCCATCGCCATCCTGGATTCGCCCCACTACCCCCAACTCCAGATGCTCTCCATGTGCACGATCTCCAACTCCATGATGGACTATCGGCTCAACGAGCTGGCCAAAGACCACGGACTGCCCCACATGCGTCTGGCAAGCTACGGCGGCGTTCTGGAGCACGCGACGGTGGGCAAACTCAAGGCGAGCTGCAAAACCCATGGGGTCAAGGGCTATTCCAAGCTCAAGCGAGGCGCGCTCATCCACAAGCTGCTTGAACGCAACCCCTGGACCACCTGAACGCTGACGAGCTTCAACCGCGGTAGCTCTCGTCCTGCTCGATGTGGCTCAGCGCCCAATCAAACTGACCACCGACCCACTTGGTCTGGCAATGGGAGCAATGGCCCGCAGGACTCAGTTCAAGATAAGCGCCGCAAGAGGGGCACTCGCTGGGGTCCTTTAGCGGGCCGCTGGTATCGACCGAGCGGATAAAGGTCCAATACTCCGTAAAATGACGTGCTTTGGTCTTGCTGCCACCTTTAACGGCGCCGCTGGAGACTTCCAGGGTGTAATCACAGCACCGAGCGGCAACCCGATAGGTCAAGGCGTCCAGGAACGGATCAGAGCTGACCTTTACCAACTCCACCTTTCCTATCGACAAATCGCCCACGACGTTGCGCAAACCCTGGCCCTTATAAGCATCCAGCCAGTGCTGCTGCGCCATCCAAAACCGGTCCGTCGTCAGCGGCCGCACCCGCTCCCAATGGTGGTTTGACCAAGACTCCTGCACCGTCTCAAAGGTCTGGCGCACCCGCTGCTCCATCTCTGGGGCCGAAAACCCAGGGTCGCGCCCTTCCAAACCGGCCAGCGCCTCTTTCAAACCCGCATCAAAGACCGTCGGCAACTCGGTGCCCTGCTCCTGGGCATGACTGCTCAACAACGCCTTGGCGTCGCCATGCTCCACCTCAAGCACCACGTTCAGCACACCCCAATCCATCTCACCTGAGTGAAAAACGCTGCCACAACTGCCACAATGCTCATCCTGACTCGTCTCCACCGGCGCACCGCAATTGGGACACCCAAAGCTCAGCAAGGCGTCTGGCCTGCGGCTCTTGAGCCCCTTTTTGCGGCCCAACGTCCAGCGCTCAATCACATAAAACTTCTCCGAGGTGCCATCTGCATAGGACTCCGTCATGTTGGCCTCAAACTGGGCAATAAAACGGTGCTGCTCCTCCGTGCTGCTCGTCTCAAGCAACATCAAATCCCCCACAATCACCCCATCAACAGACACCGGGCGCTTCCTCCCGCGCCCCATCAACGCTCGCCGTGCGTCCGCGTTGAAATACGGCGTCAAAAGCGACTCGCCATCCTCCCCGCCAGCTCTGCATCGATGGGCGTGACCGTACAAACCGGTCAAAAAGTCTTCCAACAGGATCTTTGAAAAGTGCGGGTCCTCATCGTTCGTCAGCCCCGACCACGACTCCGGCATCGCGATGATGCGCGGCGCCCTCTTGCGCGCCCGCACCCTGTCCACAAGCTTCAAAACCACAAAGCCCGCAAACCCCAGCCCAAACAAAATCACAAAAACGCCCGGCTCGGTCTTCCCGCCCCCTGAAGATGAGCTGCTCGATGAACCACCAAAACTGCTCGACGACCGACTCGAACTCCTGGACCGACTCGACGACCCACCCGACGACGACCCGCCCGAATAGCTGTGGCCGCCTCCGGTGCGCGCCTCAGCCCTCTCCTCAAACCCCAACGCCCCTGCCCCCGCCACCACAAAAAGCAGCGACAAGAACACAACCCCCAGAACCCTCTTCAACACCATTCCCATGACCTTTTGCTGGATTGTCCCGAACCACACCTCGCTCGGACGAACCCACCCCGCGCGCATTGCACAGATTCAAGGCCGCAATCGCAAAACCCCCTGCCCCAAAAAATCGGTGGCACTTTTCAACCCCTGTCTCTTTGGATTGAGCTCGATTCCAATCCGCTGCAACACCAACCCTCGAAAGGAGACAGGCATGGATATAAAACGCACGATGACGATGTGGATGGTAGTGATGGGCACGCTGGCCGCCATGGCCTCGACCGCCCAGGCCGACAACAAAATCGGACAGTTTGGCCTTGGAGTGGCCATGGACCTGGGCCTGCAAAACCAGGACACCACCACCCCCAACACCACACTGCTGATCCCAATCCAATTCGGCCAAAGGTTTCGCATGGAACCTGAAGTGGGCTTCGCCATGGAAGATCAGAGCGCCGACGACGTGACCAACTTCGCCCTCACACTCAAAGCGGGCATGGGACTCTTCTACACCCACCCGGTAACCCGAAAGGGGCTGGTCACGGCTGGGGTCCGCGGCGGCGCGCTCTTGACCAGCACAGAGAACAACAACCCCCGCAGCGATTCGGGCACCATTGAGCGCTCTCGCAGCGGGTTCTACCTGGCGCTGGTGTCGGGCGGAGAATTTTTCTTTTCCCGGTCAGTGAGCCTGGGTGGAGAAGCGCAAATCGGCATGATTCAGCTCGGAGACGTGAAAGTCTCGGGTGAAAACATCGACGACGACACCAAAGAAGAAGCGCTGGGGCTCTCGGTCACGGGTGTGCTCTCGCTGCGCTGGTACTTCCTGTGAGGACGACACCCATGAATTGGTGGATGATGACAGCGATGGTGCTCTGTACCGTGATGTTGGGACACATCCTACGCGCCGAAGCCCAAAACAGAGGGGTCAAAGCGCCTGCCAACATCACCCTCAAAGAGATGAAATCGGAGCGACGGCTGGCTTTGGTCATCGGCAACGGCGCCTACCCCACGGCCCCGCTCAAGAATCCCCCCAACGACGCGCGCTTGATGGCCAAGACGCTGCGTCAAGCCGGATTTGAGGTCATCGGGCCGCTGATTGACCAAGACAAGATGCAGATGCAAGAGGCCATCATCGACTTTGGCCGCAAGCTCAAAGCACAAGGCGGCGTGGGGCTCTTCTTCTTTGCTGGCCACGGCATGCAAATCGCCGGGGGAAACTACATCATCCCCGTTGGAACGGTGATCAACGACGAAGCCCACGTCAAGACCCGCGCCGTCAACGTTCAAGAGGTGCTGGGAGAAATGGAAGCCGCGCGCAATCGCCTCAACCTCGTCGTCCTGGACGCCTGCCGCAACAACCCCTTTGCCCGCTCTTTCCGCTCCGCCCAACAAGGACTAGGCTCCATGGACGCGCCCAGCGGCACGCTCCTGCTCTACGCCACGCGCCCTGGTCAGGTCGCCAGCGACGGCAGCGGCGACAACGGACCCTTCACCCAGGCGCTGGCCCGGGCCATCATGACGCCAGGTGTCAAAGTCGAGCAGGCCATCAAGACCGCAGTCCTGGAAGTTGAGAACGTCACCAACCGACGCCAGACCCCATGGCTCGAAGGCGTCCTGCGCGGTGACTTCTACTTTGTGCTGGCCGACAAAGACGGCTGCCCAGAAGGCACAGAACGTCAAGGCAACGCGTGCGTACCCCGAATCGTACAAATCGAATGCCCCAAAGGCTTTGAATTTGTCTCGGGCACGGGCTGCGTCCCCATTGTCAAAGTCCCCACCGGCCCAGGCGGCTGGCCAGATGCCGCCCTCAAACTCGCCCACAGCATCGAGCGCCAAGGCGAGCATGTGCTCATCACGACGATCAACGGGGCGGCGCTGCGTGGGGCGAGCATGATGGACCAGGTCGGCGGCGCCCGTCAGAAACAACGTCGGGTGCTCAGAGCCCTGCTCGCCGCACCACCCTACCACGTCTCCGCCGCAGCGCTCGCCAGCCGTGTGGAAGAGGTCTTTGACACCGGTCAAGACATCGACGCCGAGCGCAATGACCAGGGTGACCTCGCGGTAACCCGAAAATACCGCCTCAAGGAGCCTTGAGACACAATCCAAGGCCCTGGAAGAAGAACAAGACACGCAAACCACCGGAGCCAAGAGCGCTCCGTTAGAACAAGGAACGGACCATGAAAGGTTTGATGGGATGGCTGTGCCTGTGCTTGTGCGCAGCGACGATGACGGCGTGCGCGCCGGTCTCCTACACATTTTCAGACTTTGAAGGATTTAAACGCCCCGGCACAGACGCCCACAAGTACAAGCGGGTCGCGGTGCTCTACGTCGGCGGCGCGTATGCCTCCAGCCAAGTGAAGCGGGACATGGGAAGCGACAGCGCACTTCAGACAGAAGCCACGGCCTTTGACGATATGTTTTTCTCCAATGCCTTGCTCTCGTCTTTCACTCGCCGGGGCGTCGAGGTCGTCGAACGCAATCGCATCAACGACCTGATGCGTGAACAAGGCGTCACAAACTCGGAAATGACCGATCTCTCGGACCTGGAGAAGCTCCAACGTCTGGGCAAGATGCTCAAGGTCGACCTGTTGGTCAAAGGCGCGGTCTTTACCCAACGCGGAGGGTTTCTTGTCACCGACCCTCAAAAAACCAGCGCGCAAAACAACGCCAACACCACCTACAGTAACGAGTACTTTTGCGGGCTCTATGGGGTCACGCTCACCGCCATTGATACGCGCACCGGGGAGCTGGTCTGGGTCGAAACAAGGATCTTCTCCAAACGCGTCGTGCCGTCAGACCTCGAAGAAGAGACCTTCATCGGAAACCACGCCGCCGTGCGCGAGATGATCGAAACAATGGTCGCCCGGTTCTACAACGACACCCCACAGCGCGACGCCAAACACCAACGCCAGACCGCAGAAGACACCGAAAACGACGAGGACGATGAGTTTGGTGAGTAATGTCCCAAACAACGCCTCGGCCAAAACTCTGAACCACGGACAAACAAAACGCGGCTTGTGCACATAAGCCACAAAACAAAATATCTCAAAGGCATCAAAACCATGACCATTCAAATGCAAAACAACGACACCACCAAACCTCAAAAACCGACAAACCAAGGTTTGTGGCAACGCGCGCTGGTGTGGGGCTTGGTTGCATGCTGCGCCGTGGCCTGGGGCTGCGCGCCCCGCAGGGACTTTGTGCGCAACATCGTCCACGTCGAGCGCGCTGATGGATTTGAATTGCGCGCTGGACAAAAGGTCGCCGTGATGACGTTTACCGGCAGCGTCAGCGGCAAGGCCGTCAGCGATCTGGTGAGCATCGAACTTCTAAAAAAGGGCATCGATGTCATCGAACGCGACTCGTTTGACCGCGTCGTGGCTGAACTGCGGCGCACCGAAGCTGGCGTCTTCAACGAAGACATGTCCGACCAGGAAGTCATCCAGCAACTGGGCAAGGTGACAGGCGCCGACATCATTGTGGTCGGTGAGGCGTGGTCTAGCTCACCTGACACCATCCGTCTCAAAGAAGTGGATCAAGGACAGCTCTTGGCCGGCGCCGCGCTCCTTATTCTGCTGCCCATCGGGTTGATCGTGATGGGCAGCGCCGAGGACACGACCGACTATGGCGAACGCAGCCCTCACTTCGCCAGCGCGCGCAGCGAAATCGCGGTGCGCGCGTTTTCCACCCGCGACGGCAAAGTCATTTGGTGGGGCAGCGCCGAAACAGACGTCAACGGCGGCTACGGCGACGACGTGGGCATGCTGGACTACCTACGGCTGCCGGTGGCCGAGTTGACCCGCGCCATGACCGACAAAGACTACCAGGCCAAGGTTCAAATGGCGCGCGACGAAGACATCAAATCGGTCTTTGGAACACCGCAGCGACGCTAAACCGCCCAAATCCGCACCACAACCCACACTCAAACAGACAAGGCGACACACAAACGCGGCTTGCACGCCACCAATGTGCTCGCCGCATCAAAACACCATGCAAAGGCCACACACCATGAACCAAAGACACCACCACGCTCTGTCTTGGATGACGATGCTCACAATGGCG
>CAKZKQ010000262.1 GCA_937123825.1 uncultured Pseudomonadota bacterium | reverse complement strand
GGGGCAATTGCGCTGGGCCATCCGGTTGGGGCAACCGGTGCCATTCTGACGGTCAAAGCGCTGTATGAACTGCAACGCATTGGTGGGTCAAAAGCGCTGATCACAATGTGTATCGGTGTCGGCCAAGGGATCGCCCTGGCCATCGAGCGGCTTTGATCAGCGCAAGGTGATTTCGGCCTGCGCCGACCGCCCCGCAGCGTCGATGACAGCCAATCGCAGGATACCGGCCCCGGCAGGCACGATAATGCTCTCGCGTTGCTGGGTCGCGACGACCACGGGGGCTCCATTGGCCAGCCACGTGAAGGGCGGGCTGCCGTCGCGGACCCTCAGCAGCAATCCGTCGCGCCCGTCGACTTCGGCGCCATCGGGTGGAAACGCCAGCTTGGGGGCATCGGCCCCGGCGGTGTTAAAGGCGGCAGCGCGCGAGCGGAACTTTTTCAGCGGTGCAGGCAGGTCTGCATTGGCCACCATCAGAACACCGGGCGGCGGTGGCGGCAACGGATCCGGATGCGGTTTCAGGCGCGGGAAGGCCGCGAACAAGACAGGTGCTGCGGTCTCTCCGCCAAATGCCCCGGGCACCGGGGTGCCATCCGGGCGACCGATCCAGACGGCGGCCACATGCGTTCCGTCATAGCCGACGGCCCAGGCGTCCCGATGGCCATAGCTGGTGCCGGTCTTGTATGCGAGGTGCCACCGGGGTGCTGTTGCGGGTGGCGCGATACCCGACAGGATATGCCCCACCTGCCAGGCCGCGGCGGGCGACAGAACCCGGGTGCCGGATATGCTCTGCGCCGCAGCTCCTTGCACGTCATGCAGTGGAATCGCCAGCCCGCCATTTGCAATCGCTCCGTAGAGCTTGATCAGATCCTGCATCGTCGTCCCAAGCCCGCCAAGGGCGACGGCCAGCCCGGGCGCTCCACCGTTCAATTCAGGCCGCGCCCCCGACCGGCGAAAGGCCGTCATCAGCTGCGTCGGGCCGATGGCTTCTGTCAAAGCGACAACAGGCACATTGAGCGACATCTGGAGCGCCTCGCGCAGGCCCCCAAAGCGCGCCACCTGCTCGGCCCGCGCCATCACCGAAAAATCGTTGAGCCGCTCGTAGCGCTCCATGCTCAGCGTGGCCACTTTCAGCGCCCGCTGGGCCTTTTCGGTCGTGTCCCCCCGCAACGCCGTCGGCAGCGTGAAGTACACCACGGCCATCACCATCAAGATGACCAGCGTCAGCATGGTTGAGATCTTGATCCTGAACATCTGGGTGATTCCTCCCTTTTGGGACGCAGGGCTCGGGTGCCGTTGCGCGGTCAGCAGGCCGTGGTTGGGGCCTTATCTCGTCTGTGTACCTATGCAAGCGCCACTGACCAATATACACCGCTTTGTCGGTGGCGCCATATCTGCCTGCGTTTGGGGCCTCTATTGCGCCTCGGTCAATGCCTTGAAGGGATCGTCATCTCCGACCAGTTCCTTGAGATTTGTTGCGCCCTTGATGTCGGTCAATTTCAGGTCAAAGGCGGCCATTTTATGCAGCGTGGCCACTTTGGCGCCCGTCTCCAGGGTCTGCCACCCCTCCCAGGTGCTCTCCACGCCGCCCACCGGGATGATCGACACCCACATCTTCCACATGGTCGGCATGTGATCGTCGCCCACCGACCACAGGTAGGCGTCCCCTGGGGTGACGCCGCCGCTGCTGTAGCGGATCAAGAGCCCATCTTTGCCTTGATCGTCTTTGACCACGGCGCGGGTCACGCCCTGATCGTGCAGCTTGTCGATGGGGTTGAGCCAGAAGGAGTCGTTGGCCCAGTGGGCAAAGGCCTTGGCGACCAGCGCTTCGGCTTCGGGGCCTTTGACCTCGGCGCCCTGACGCCATGCGCGGCCTTTTTCTGTGTTGAGGTTCACCAGGACCTCCACGCCTTCGCCCCAACGCACGCGGGCCAGGTTTCGGCGCCGATCCCAGAGGTGCTCCTGGCGGCCGCCAAAGTGCCAACTGACCGCGCCGGTCTTTTTCCAGGCGGCGATGTTGGCCGCCTCCATCATCTTGGAGGCCAACGCGTCGGCCTCGGGGCTGGGGTCGCCTTTGGGGCGCGGCTCGTCGGCGATGAAGACGGCCAGCAGGATCAGGCCAATGAGGATCAGCGGAGAAAAGAGCAGCCAGCGCAACCAGCGGCGCTTCTTGGGGGCGGCCTCTTGAGATTTTTGGGGGTCTTGGGTCATGGGGGCTCCGTCAGATGCGATGCCAGCTTAAAGGGGCCTTGGCTTCCGTGGACCTTGGGGATGGGGTTTGGCGCCCGGTGGGTGGGGGCGCGGTCTTTGGAGGGGGTTTGGCCAACGTCGAGCTGGGATGAATGGGGTGTGCTTGTTGGGTTGTTGTAGCGATCGTAGTGGTTGTGTTTGCTGCGCGCCGGGCGCAAAATGGCCGCCCTGAGGCGTTGGTTGTGGGCATGGCCACAGCGCGTGGATCGAAGCTATCCCAAAACGGCGAGTGGGTCGATGGCAACGGCGATTGCCTGGATTCTTGAGCGCCTCTGGAGGGTGTTGTGGGCTTTTCTTCTCCAAACGACATGGTGATCGGCGACGAATCGTCGCTGGGGCGTTGGATCCTGGGTTTGGGCGCGGGGTGCCTGATCTTCATCCTCTTGATCGGCTTGGTGATGTCGTTTGCGATCTTTCGCGGGGGGCAGTGCTGCAACAACAGGATCTCGCAGGCCTCCAAGGCTCAGATGGAGCCCATCGACGAGCTGCTCCTGGCCCTGGGACAGCACCGCGACGAGGACGCTTATCAGGCCCTCGGTGTGGCATTTAAAGACAAGAACTCCTTTGAGTCTTTTGAGGCCTTCATCAACGCCGAAGACGACCTCTTCCGCGGGGGCACAGCGCGTTTTGTCAGCACTCGCCGTGATCAACGCACACCGCGCCGGTACTTTATGACCGTGCAGATCGTGGACATAGGCGGTGACACGGTGAAGGGGGTGGCCACCTTTTTGATGGTCGCCGGGGCCAGCAAGAACGACCAGGGCTATCGCCGGGCGGACATCGAGGAGATCTTTGTGGGGGTGCCCGCCGCACGGATCGCCGAGGACGAAATCCGCGCCATGCTCCAGGCCCACGTTGATCGGCTTGGACGCGGAGAGTTCAAGGCCGCCAGCGCCGATCTGGACTCGGGGCCAGAGGCGATGGACCCCAAGACCTACCGCCAGTACATCGACGCCCACGGGACGCTCTTTAAGGGGGGCCGGGTGGAGATCGTGGAGGTCAACACCGAGCGGCGCATGTTGTTGGCGCTGGTGGAGGTCCGCGACGCCGAAGGAGAGGCCAAAGGGCAGGCGCGCTTTGCGTTGCTGCGCGACAGCAAGGGCGGCCTTCGTGGCCGTTTGAAGATCGTGTCCATTGAAACCACCGATTTTAAGGCCGGGCCGTCCTTTGAAGGGCTGCCGGGCGCCGAAGATGAAGGCGGTGATGGTGGTAAAAGTGGTGAAGAGGGCACGAAGAAGGATTCTGACCCCAAAGCCGACCCCAACTCTGACGCAACACCCGACAAGAAGCCCGAGGACCGCGCTCGATGAAGACCGTGACGGTTTGGACGACGACGATCATCTTGATGGGGGCGCTGGTGTGGGCCTTGCCCGCCTGCCAAAGCTCTCCCAAGGCGCCCGAGGCGGCCCAAAACACCGGTCCACGGCCTGTGGAGCACCCGGTGATGCCGTTGAAGCTGGCCGATGGGCCGCTGGCGGACCGAAACAGCGAGATCAGCGGGCTGGCCTGGTTTGGCGATCACCTGGTGATCCTGCCCCAGTACCCCGAGCGCTTTGAGGGCGGCCCCGATGGGGTGCTTTTTACCATCCCGCGCGACCAGATTGAGGCCGCCGCAAGCAACCCAGCCCACGCGCCGCTGGCCCCCAGGCCCTTGCCGCTGGATGCCGGTGGGTTGCAGGATCGGATTTCGGGCTTTGAAGGCTATGAGGCCCTGACTTTTGTGGGTCAGAAGGTCTACGCGACCATCGAAACCTCCGACGGCATGACCGGGCGGATGGTGATGGGCGAGATTGAGGCGGACGCCAGCGCGATCTCGTGGGGGGAGCCGCAGGAGCCGGCGTTGATCAAGCCGCAGGCCGACCTGGGCAACCAGTGTTATGAGGCGTTGTTGGCGACCAAAGGCGGGGAGTTGGTGACCTTTTATGAGGCCAACGGCCAAATGGTCAACGCGACCCCCCAGGTGATCCGTTTTGATGGCCAATCGCTGGCGTCGAAGGGGTCGCAGCCCATGGCGGCGCTGGATTATCGGCTGACGGATGTGACCGATTTGGACGATCAGGGACGTTTTTGGGCGCTGAACTACTTTTGGCCGGGCAACAAGGACATCATGCCGCCCAAAGAGGCGCTCTCGGAGCGTTATGGGCTGGGGGTGAGCCATCTGGCCAACGAGCAGGTCGAGCGTTTGGTGGAGTTTGAGTACGATCCGGCCAAGGGGGTGACGCGGGTGGACCGCGCCCCGATCCTTTTGCGCCTTGAAGACGAGCCCCGCAACTGGGAGGGGCTGGTGCGGCTGGGCGATCGCGGGTTTGTGCTCGCGACCGACAAGTTTCCCAGGACCATCCTTGGTTTTGTTGAGAGGTGAAGGCCGATGCGCATCGCCGTAGACACCGGTGGGACCTTCACCGACGTGGTCTTGCACGACCCAGCGCGCGGTGCGCTGGTGACCCACAAGCTCCTTTCGACCCCCGACGACCCCTCGCGGGCTGTTTTGGACGGGATCAAAGCCCTTTTGGGGGCTGACGCTGACCGGGCGTCGGTGATCCACGGCTCGACGGTGGCCACCAACGCGTTGTTGGAGGGCAAAGGAGGCCGGGCGGCCTTTGTGACGACCGAGGGCTTTGAAGACACGCTCCATATTGCGCGCCAGAACCGCCCGCAGCTCTACGCGTTGGCCCCGGCGCGCCATGAGCCGCCGATACCGCCCGAGCGCTGCTTTGGGGTGGCGGAGCGGGTGGCCTACGACGGCTCGGTGATTGAGCCGATGGACGGGCAGGCGCCTGTGGGGTTGGTGGAGCGGCTTCGCGGGGCGGGCGTGGAGGCGGTGGCGGTCAGCCTCTTGCACAGCTACGCCAACCCGCAGCACGAGGCGATCCTTGGGGCGGCGCTGGCCAAGGCGTTGCCGGGCGTGCACGTGACCCTCTCGCACCGGCTCTTGCCCGAGTTCCGTGAGTATGAGCGCGGCGCGACCTGCGCGGTCAACGCCGTGGTGGCGCCAAAGATGGACGCTTATCTGGGGCGCCTGGAGGCAGAGGTGGGGGCTCAGAAGCTGCGGATCATGGCGTCGTCTGGCGGAAGCATGACGGCGGCGGACGCGCGGCGCGATCCAGTGCACACGGTGCTCTCTGGCCCCGCTGGGGGCGTGGTGGGGGCGTTGGCCGCGGGGCGGCGCGCCGAGCCCGAGCAGCGCCCGCAGTTGGTCACCTTTGACATGGGCGGCACCAGCACCGACGTGGCGCTCTGCGACGGCGACCGGACGTTGACGACCCAGGGGGCGGTTGGGCCGCTGCCGGTGCGCGTGCCGTTGATCGACATCCACACGGTGGGGGCCGGGGGCGGCTCGGTGGCGTGGGTCGACGCGGGCGGCGCGCTGCGGGTGGGGCCACAGAGCGCAGGCGCGCACCCCGGCCCTGCCTGTTACGGGCTCCAAGAGGGCTCGCCCTGGCTGCCGACCGTCACCGACGCCCACGTGGTCCTGGGGCGGCTGCGCCCGGAGCATTTTCTGGGCGGTCAGATGCGTTTGGACGTGGAGGCGGCCCACAAGGCGGTCTCTGAGGTCGCTGGGCGGCTTGGTTTGGACGTTGAGCAGACGGCGCTGGGCATTTTGCGCGTGGCCGAGGCCACCATGGCGCGCGCCATCAAGGTCATTTCGGTGCAGCGCGGGCACGACGCCCGGCACTACACGCTGGTTTGTTTTGGCGGCGCCGGAGGCCTCCACGCCTGCCGCCTGGCTCTGGAGCTGGGCATGGAGCGCGTCCTGGTGCCGCGCCATCCGGGGTTGCTCAGCGCCGTGGGGATGCTCTTTGCCCACAGCGTCCACAATCTCTCCCAGGGCGTCATGAAGCGTCTGGGGCAAGGGGCGCGTCCGGCGATTGACGCCGCCATCGCCCAGATGCAGGCCCAGGCCGCCGAGCGCCTTGGCGCAGAAGGCTTTGGCGCCGACCGGCGCACCATGACCCCCAGCGTCGACGTGCGTTACGTGGGTCAGTCCCACGAACTCAACGTCCCCACCGACGACATCCAGGCCCACTTTGAGCGCCTTCACCAGCGCCTCTACGGCACCACCAGCCCCGGACGCCCCATTGAGGTCGTCACGGCGCGCTTGCGCGCCCAGGGTCTGGTCCAGCCGCCGACCCTGCCCCGACTGGACCGGCGTGTTGGCGCTCCCCCCGAGGGGCAGGCCGTCGAAGCCGTCTTCGGCACGCAGCGCCGCAGCGCCGCAGAGCACAAACGCGCCGATCTCCAGGCCGGGGACGTGCTGCAGGGGCCGCTGATCTTGACCGAATACTCCTCCACCATCGTGGTCCCGCCGGATTGGACCGTGACCGTGGGGTCGCTGGGTGACCTGATGATGGTCCATGGAGGAACCCGTGACTGAAGCCATCGAGTTGGAGATCTTCAAGCACCTCTTTGCCTCCATCGCCGAAGAGATGGGCCAGCGCCTGATGCGCGCCGCCTATTCGCCCAACATCAAAGAGCGCCGCGATTTTTCCTGCGCCCTCTTTGACGCCAACGCCCAGATGATCGCCCAGGCCGCCCATATCCCCGTTCACCTGGGCTCCACGCCCATGTCTGTGCAGGCCGCCATCGACGCCATCGGGCTGGACAACCTGCGGCCCGGCGACCGGATCGTCCTCAACGACCCCTTTGCGGGCGGCACGCACCTGCCCGACATCACGCTGGTGGCCCCTTGCTTTGTCCAAGGCGAGCCAACCCCGCGATTTTTTGTCGCCAACCGGGCGCACCACGCCGACGTGGGGGGGATTTCGCCCGGTTCGATGCCGCTGAGCACCCACATTGACCAGGAGGGGCTGCGGATCTCTCCGCGCCGCCTCGACGACGACACCGTCGCCTGGATTTGCGCCCACAGCCGCACCCCCGACGAGCGCCGGGGCGATCTCCAGGCCCAGCTTGCCGCCGCCGCGCTAGGCGCCGAGCGATTGATCGAGCTTTGCCAGCGCTACAGCGCCGAGGTCGTCAGTCAGCGCGCCGAGCAGCTCCAGGCCTACGCCGCCCGCGTCATGGGCGCAATCTTGGGGACCATCCCCGACGGCACCTACACCTTCAAAGACCTGCTCGACGGCGACGGCATCGAGGCCGTGGACATCCCCATCGAGTGCGCCTTGACGATCGACGGCGAGCGGGCCGTGGTGGACTTTTCGGCGTCGGCAGATCAGGTCCGAGGTTCGGTCAACGCGGTGCGCGCCATCACGGTCTCGGCGGTTCAGTACGCGCTGCGGTGTCTGGCGCCCGCCGACCTGCCCAGCAACGGCGGCACCATGTGGCCCATCGAGGTCATCACGCGCCCCGGCTCGGTCGTGGACGCGCTGCCGCCCTCGGCGGTGGCGGCGGGCAACGTCGAAACCAGCCAGCGCATCGTCGACACCGTCTTTGGAGCCCTCTCGCAGGCGCTGCCGCAGAAGATCCCGGCGGCCTCCTGCGGCTCCATGAACAACATCACCATCGGCGGCCCAGACGGGCGCACCGGCGGCTCGTTTGCCTACTACGAGACCCTGGCCGGTGGCATCGGCGCCAGCCCCCACAGCCACGGCGCCCACGCCCACCACTCCCACATGACCAACACCCTCAACACCCCCGTCGAGGCGCTCGAACACGCCTACCCCATGCGGATCGGCGCCTACCGGGTCCGGCGCGGGTCGGGCGGGCAGGGTTTGCGCGTGGGAGGCGACGGTTTGGAGCGTGTCTACGTCTTTGAAGAGGGCGGCGCCCAGGTGACGCTGCTGACCGAGCGGCGCAGGCGAGGCCCGTACGGGCTTCAAGGCGGCCAGGACGGTCAACCCGGCCAGAACGTGCTGATCAGGGACGGCAAACCCCAGCCGCTGCCCCCCAAAGTCTCGTTTGAGGTCCAAGCTGGCGACAAGGTCGCCATCATTACCCCTGGAGGCGGGGGTTGGGGCGGCCCTGAAGCTGAATCTTAGGCGTTGTTGGTGCGTGTGAGCCGGGTAGAGGGGGCAAACGCGGGAGTTTGGCGGCTTTTGGGGGGTTCAGGCGCCTGGGAGAAGCTCTTCCACGCCAGCGCTGGTCGCCACGATGGCCCGCTCGGCCATGCCGATGAAGAGGCCGTGCTCAATGACGCCCACGATCCCCTTGATTTTGTCGGCCAGGGCGGCCGCGTCGTCGATCTGACCAAACTGGCAGTCGAGCAGGAAGTGTTGTTCGTCGGTGATGTACGGCTTGCCGTCATCGCCAAGGCGCAGCACGGGCTCGCAGCCCAGCGCCTCAAGCCGCCCCTGGGTGCCTTTCCAGCCAAAACGGACCACTTCCACCGGGATCGCAAAGCGGGTGCCGAGCTTGGAGACCTTTTTGGTCTCATCGGCGATGATGATCAGGCGTTTGGCGCTGATTTCGACCAGTTTTTCCTGCAAAAGCGCGCCCCCGGCCCCCTTGATCAGGTTGCGCGTGCCCAACTCGATCTCATCGGCGCCGTCGATGGCCATGTCAAGGTGAGGTTGTTCCTCAAGGGTGGCCAACGTGATGCCCAGCGAGCGGGCCTGATCGGCGGTCCGCGACGAGGTCGGCACCCCGATGATGGACAGCCCCTCGTCTTTCATGCGCTGGCCAATGGCGTTGACCGCGTGACGCGCCGTGGAGCCAGTGCCCAGCCCCACGATCATGCCGTTCTCAATCAACGAAACGGCTTGAATGGCGGCTTGCTTCTTCAGTTCGTCCAGGCTCATGGATCAAATTCTCCCTTGGAATACCCAAATGCAGACGCCCGACCCACTTTGGGGCGGCCCTGATGACCCCAGGAACCACGTGACTCGCTGTTTGGGACGGCCCTAATGGCGTCAGACACCACACGAGTCGCTTGCAATAGCGCTGCTATGGCTTCGCTCCCCGTGAGGCGTCTGACATCCATTATTGCTCGCCCCAAATCTGTGGCTTATCGCTGAGAACTTCAGCCCCTGGACCTCATCATTGCTCGCCCCAAAGCAAGTCTTTCGTCTGCATTTGGGTATGAGAGGCGAGTTTGGTCGTTGACCAGCCTCTGTGTGGTGATGTGCCAAAGCGTCGGACAGCAGTGTGTGCGCGTCAACGCCATAAAATCGTGCTTACGAGGCCGCCATGATGGCATCAGAGCCCCGATTTGACCAGCGCAAAGCAGGGCATAAGCCAACACCCACGACACAGACAGTGGTGTCTGGCCAAGGAGACGACAGGAAGTTGCAAATGTGGGGGATAATCGGATCCTGCGCTGTCATAAAATGCTCGCAATCCCAAATCCTTTTCACAAAACAAAAGGGAAGAGACTGGGATTTGGGCGAGCAATGATGGGGCTCAGGGGCCTCGGGTCGAGCGAAGCCATAGCAGCGCTATAAGACCCTTCAAGCCGCCACAGGCCTGACGCGCCTCAAAAAGAAAAAGAGAAGAGGCCTGAGTTTTGGGCGAGCAATAACGGATGGCAGGGGCCTCAGGACGAGCGAAGCCATAGCAGCGCTATTGCGAGCGAGTT
>CAKZKQ010000261.1 GCA_937123825.1 uncultured Pseudomonadota bacterium | reverse complement strand
GTCGCCCGCGCGCGCGGTGCGAAAGCGGCCCGGGGCGATTTGGGTGGCCACGCCGGGCGGCTCCACGCTCCAGGTGACGTCAAAGGTCGCGTCTCGGTCCGAATCCCCCGCGATTTCAAGCGCGCGGAAGGACACAACCTCGCCCACAACGACCTCTTGAGACACCGGCGCGACCAACAACTCCGTCTCGACGGGGTCTGGCACGTCTTCATCGGGCGGATCCACGACATCGGGCTCGTCTATGACGTCGCCGCCCGCGTCGGGGGTGTCATTGTTGAGGTCGTTGTTGAGGTCATTGTTGCCAGTGTTGTTGACGTCGTTGTTCCCTTCATTGTTGAGGTCGTTGTTGGGATCGACGTTGACGCCTGTGCTGGGGCCGCTGTAGTCCGGGCCGCATCCGGTGGCCAGGATCAGGGCGGCCAGCCACATCAGCAGGCCGCTTATGCGCATCAGTGCCTTCATTGTGTGTATGCCTCGAGAGGGTTGGGTCTTGTCGTGCTCAAAGTGTGGGCGCTTTGCCCTTGTCTTGTAAGCACAAGACACCCGAGCGCGTGGATATGTTAAATGATGTTTCCCACAAAACCCACATTCACATTGTGGAAGGTGCTTTGGGTCAATCCTCGGAGGGGTCGGTGCCAAAGACCTCGACGGGTTCGCCGCGCCCTTTGACCTGATGGGTGCCTTTGGGGTGGACAGCGGTGTTGTGGCCCGCGCCGGTGATGGCGTTGTGGGTGGCGGCGGTCATCAAAAGCTGGGTGCCGAGCGCCTTGTTGAGCCCTTCGACTCTGGAGGCCAGGTTGACGGCGTCGCCAATGACGGCGTACTTCATGCGCGCGTCGCTGCCGATGTTGCCCGCCACCACGCGCCCCGAGTGCAGTCCCACGCGGATGGCCAGCCCGTCCATGCCCGCCTCTTGCCAGCGTTTGGCGCGCTGGGTGCCTTCCCAGGCGGTGTTGAGGCCTTCGACGGCCTGGAGCATGCCCTGGGCGGCCTGGTAGGCGCGCACGGCGTGGTCGTGTTGGGGCAGGGGGGCGCCAAAGACCGCCAGGACCCCGTCGCCTTCAAACTCGTTGATCATGCCGCCGTGGGCCAGGATCTGCTCGCTGACCTTGCCGAAGTACTCGTTGAGCATGTCGATGATCTCGGTGGGCGCCATGATTTCGCTCAGCGTGGAGTAGCCCCGGATGTCGGCAAAGAGAATGGTCACCTCGCGCTCTTCACCGCCGAGCGCCGCCTTGTCGGGGTTGGTGGCGATCAACTCGGCGACCTCGGGCGAGACGTAGCGGTTGAAGGTGGAGCGCAGTCGCTTGTAGCGGGCTTCCTGGCGAGCGCGGCGTTCTTGCTCTTCTTCAAGTTTTCGGCGCAGGGCCAGGATTTCGAGCGTGCGGCGGTCGTTGCGGACGCGGTCGGGCCAGCGGCGGTGGTACCACGCCATGTAGAGCGCCGTGGGGATGGCCGCGGCGAGCCCCGTTTGGGCCTTTTCAATGAGATCGAATGAGGGGGGGCTGTCGAAAATGTCGCCGGTGAAGGTCAGGTAGGCGATGGCGTCGCTGAACATCGCCAGGAGCAGGCCGACAAAGAGGGCTGCGGGGCGCGGCAGTGATGGGAAGATGTTTCGCAGGCCCTGGTAGGTGACGATGATGACGATGCAGTCGATGAGGATGGCGCCCAGAGAGGCGAGTCGGGCGGTGTGTGAGTAGGCAAAGAGCACGGATGAGGACAGGTCGGGGATGCCTGGGGGAGGGTGGGCGGCGTGCCAGTGGAGGATCTGGTCGATGACGCCGTGGATGAGGTAGACCACGACCAGAGCGCCAAAGAGCTTGCGCGCCGCCAGGGTGCCTTCCAGGTCGTAGATGAGGACCATGCTGGCCAGCATCAGCGGCATGAAGAGCATGGAGCCCAGGCGGCCAGGCTCGGCAAAGAAATATTGGGCCGAGACCACCGGTTGACCCTTGCCGGCGACCAAAAGGAAGACGGC
>CAKZKQ010000260.1 GCA_937123825.1 uncultured Pseudomonadota bacterium | reverse complement strand
CCACAGCAAGCGGCGCGCCGGGCGACGAGACCACCAATGAAGGGTGTCTGGACATGGGCGGCGCCTGGATCGAAGACGACGGCACAGCCCCCGGCGGCAAAGTCCTGCTGGACCTCTATCTGGGCCAATGCGAGCGCGGCGACTTGATGGCGTGCAGCAACCTGGGGGCGCTGCATGAGCGCGGCCAGGGCGTCGAGCAGGACCTGCAACGCGCCGCCGAACTCTACGGGCAAGCCTGCGACGGCGGCGTGCTGGTGGCGTGCAGCAACCTGGGCATCCTGCTGGCACGAGGTCGGGGCATGGAACAAGACGACGCCCGCGCCGCCGAACTCTTTGAAAAGGCCTGCGATGGCCGCGTCTTTCAGGCCTGCCGCAACATGGGCCTGCTGCTGGAGTTGGGACGCACACCCAAAGGCCCCAGCCCCAAGGCCGCCGCTGGGTTTTACAGCGAAGCCTGCGACGGCGGCGATGGCCTTGGCTGCTACCGCCTTGGCCGCCTCCACGCCATGGGCCAGGGCATGGTCAAAAACCCACAACTGGCCGCCGAACTCTACGATAGGGGCTGCCAGGCCCAGTACACCGCCGCCTGCGTCAACCTCGGCGTCGCCTACGAACAAGGCACCGGCGTCTCCCGCGACTTCCAGCGCGCCGCCGAACTCTACGAACAAGCCTGCGCCGAAGGGCACGGCGCCGGGTGCAACAACCTCGGCGTGCTCAAATCCCGTGGCGACGGCGTCCCCAAAGACGAAGCCCAAGCCCTTGAGTTCTACAAGATGTCCTGCGACATGAACCACGGCATCGGCTGCATCAACCTCGGCGCCGCCTACGCCAGCGGCCAGCTTGGCGCCACCAAAGACATGGACAAGGCCCTGGCCCTCTACAAAAAGGCCTGCGACGTCGGCCAGGAGCGCGGCTGCACGCTGATGGCCTCGGGCGAGGACGGCCAGGGCGCCATTGAGATCCACCAGAAGGCTTGCGAGAGCGGCGACGCTGTGGGCTGTCGCAACCTCGGCATGGCCCATGAACGCCAGGACGCCAAAGCCGCCCTGGAGGCCTATGACAAGGGCTGCACGGGCTTTGACGCCGTCAGCTGCACCAACCTCGGCGTCATGATCCAAAACGGCAAAGGCACCGCCGCCAACCCCAAACGCGCCGCCGACCTCTACCAAAAGGCCTGCACCGGCGGCGACCCCATCGGGTGCAGCAACCTGGGCGTGCTGGTCAAGACCGGCAAGGGCGTCCGCCGCGACCCTGGCCGCGCCATCGACCTCTTTGCCCTGGCCTGTGAAGACAAAGCCCCCTCGGGCTGCATCAACCTGGCGCTGATGGTTGAAGAGGGCAAAGGCACCGCCCCAGACCCCAAGCGGGCCACCGAACTCTTTCAAAAGGCCTGCGACATGAAGAGCGCCGACGGCTGTCGGGAGTACGGCGCGCGCCTGCTCATGGGTCAGGGCACCCCCAAAGACCCCGAGGCCGCCGCCGTGCACTTTGAGCGGGCCTGCGACATGGGCGACCCCCGCTCTTGCAGCAACCTGGGCGTCATCCTCGAAACCGGCGAGGGGCTGCCCCGCGATGCCACACGGGCCACCGAACTCTACAAAAAGGCCTGCGACTCGGGCTCCATGCGCGCTTGCCGGAACTACGGCGAGTCGCTGCGCCATGGCCGGGGCGTGGAAATTGACGTGGAGGGCGCCAAGGTGGCCTTTGATAAGTCGTGCAAGGGCGGCGACAAGCTGGGCTGCTCCAGTCTGGCCGACTTGCGCCGCGCCATGGCCATGGGCGGCCCCACCGACGAGCGCACCCTGCTCAAGCGCGACTGCAAAGACGGCGACGGGCGCGCTTGCTCGCGTCTGGCCGACATCTACGACGAGGGTGAAGGCGTCGCGCGCGACGCCAAGCTGGCCGCCCGCTACTACAAGATGGCCTGCTCCTCCCAGTACAAAAACGGCTGCCTCAACCTGGGCATCCTCTACCAGCAGGGCGACGGCGTCCCCAAGGATCTGACCCGCGCCTCCAAGCAGTACAGCGAGGCCTGCGATCTGGGCCACGCCAAGGGCTGCACCTACCTGGCCTACCTCATGCGGGGCGGCAATGGCGTGCCGCAAGACGCCGAAAAGGCTGCCAAACTCTTTGAACGCGGCTGCGACATGGGCTTCCCCGACGCCTGCGAAGCGCTGGCCGACATGTACCAGGAAGGCGAAGGGGTGAAGGTCGACCTGCCCAAAGCGCGCCGCCTGATGACCCGCGCCTGCGACAAAGGCCTCCAGCGCGCCTGCGAAGCCCTCAAAACCCGCTAAATCTCCCCCCTTCCCTTTTAAATTCAATGCCCGCCCCCCCCTGCGTGGCCGCAGCGCAACGGCGAGGCGCACCTGCAACGCCCGTGTTGCAGCGCTGCAACGTGCACGGGGCCGTGTGGCGGCGATGACGCAACGCAGCGGGTTGGCACGGGGCGTGCTTTAAGTCAGGGAAAACAAGGCAACGGTCGCCGCGCTGGTGACCTGCGTTTTGGTACCACACTGATTTATGGAGGTGCTCCCATGACCAAGACCATCAAAGTGCTGCTGAGCCTGGTGCTGATCGACTTCCTGGCGCTGACGGGCTACGTCCTCTACCACTACGGACTGGGATTTCTGGATGTGGTCGTCAGCAACAGCGTCACGGCGCTGATCACCTTTGACCTGCTCATCGCCCTGTCGATGATCTCTGTCTGGATGTGGCGCGACGCCCGCTCGCGGGACATCAACCCCTGGCCCTACGTGGTGCTGACGCTCTGCACGGGCAGCGCTGGACCGCTGCTCTACTTCATCAAGACCTGGCGCAGCGACGCGCGCCCTGCCACGCTGACAGGCGTCCCGGCGCGCGCCTGAAGCGCGGCGATACTCACATGGCGGCGTTGGCGCGCGGGCGCGGCACCGTGCTCATTCGATGCCGTGCTTGCG
Source organism: uncultured Pseudomonadota bacterium (assembly GCA_937123825.1). Classification (GTDB taxonomy): domain Bacteria; phylum Myxococcota_A; class Bradymonadia; order Bradymonadales; genus CAKZKQ01. The sequence goes on along the minus strand of CAKZKQ010000260.1, from coordinate 6,239 downwards.
CATCAGCCGGTAGAGCGTCGTGCGCTCAATGCCCAACGCCCCGGCGGCCTCCGCACGCCGCCCACCCGCGGCCTCCAGCGCCCGGCGCACACACGCCACCGTGGCCCGCTCCACCGTCTCCTGAAGCGTCCCGCTGATCACCACGTCGCCTGCGGCCTTGCCTTCAGAAACCTGCGCGTCGTCCATCAAAAGGTGCTCTTCTTCAATCGTATCGGTCGTGGTCAGCACCACGCCGCGCTCAATGGTGTTCTCCAACTCGCGCACGTTGCCCGGCCACCGGTAGGCCTGCAAAAAAGCCTCGACCTGGGGTGAAAATCCTCTCACGCGCCTGCCCATCCGGTGGTTGTGGAGCGCCAAAAAGCGCTGCGCCAGGGGCATGATGGCCTCGGGACGCTCGCGCAGCGGCGGCAACTTCAGCGGAATGACGGCCAAGCGAAAGTAGAGGTCTTCTCGAAAGCTGCCCTGCGATGACATCTGACGCAGATCTCGATTGGTGGCGGTGATCAACCTGACGTCCACGCCTCTGGGCTTGTCGCCCCCCACCCGCAAGACCTCTCGCTCTTGCAACACCCTCAGCAGGCGCGTCTGGAAGGTCGGAGCAATCTCGCCGATCTCATCCAAAAAGAGCGTCCCGCCATCGGCGCGCTCAAAAAGGCCCGCGCGGGCGCCACTGGCACCGGTAAAGGCGCCCTTTTCATGACCAAAGAGTTCGCTCTCCAACACACCGGGCGCAAAGGCCCCGGCGTTGACCGCGATGAACGGCTTGGCCACGCGATCAGAGTGCACGTGCAGCGCGCGGGCGATCAACTCCTTGCCCGTGCCCGACTCCCCCTGGATCAAGACCGTGCTGGGCGTGCGGGCCACGCGGCGCACCCGCTCAAGGACTTTGATCATCGCAGGGCTGCGGGCGACGATGTTGTCCAGCGCGTAGCGGGTGCGAAGCTGCGCCCTCAAATGGCGGTTTTCGCGCTCCAGGCGCGTGTGATCCAACGCGCGCCGCACCGCTGCCCGCACCAACTGGTTGTCAAAGGGCTTCTGAAGGTAATCAAAGGCCCCATCGCGCATCGCGCTCAGGGCCGTCTGCACGGTGGCAAAGGCGGTCATAAGGATGACCGGCAGGGTCGGCTCAAGGGCCACGGCGCGGCGCAGCACCTCCAAGCCATCAAGCTGCGGCATCTTCAAGTCCACCAGGAGGACATCGCAAGGCTCGCCCTCACCCAGCGCCTCCAAAAAGCGCTCGGGGTTGGTAAAACCCTGGACCTCGTGGCCAGCGCGGCGCAGCACCATCGAGAGCACATCCACCATCCGAGGCTCATCATCGACAATGACAACTGTGGCTTTCATGAACTGACGGGCTCCTCTTGCTCGGGGATCATCAGACGCAGACAAGCCCCCTGACCTGCCGGACCCGCGCCTTTGGCCTGCAAAGCGCTCAAGGTCCCCCCGTGGGCCTCGGCGATCTGCGCGGCGATGGCCAACCCAAGGCCGGTGCCGCGCGCTTTGGTGGTGAAAAAGGGCTCAAAGATGACCTGCGCGTCCTTGGCGTCAATGCCGGGGCCAGAGTCCGCCACCTCGACGCACAACACCCCCGCGTCGCTCCAGGCCCGCACCGCCACCGTCAAAGGCGGCCCGTCCAACGCCTCAACAGCGTTGACCAGCAGGCCGTAAACGACCTGTGAGAGCAGGTCGGCGTCGGCCATCAGCGCATGCGCCTTGTCCAACCTCAAGTCGCGCTCAAGCACGGCGCCGCGCTCATCAAGGGCGGGCTGCGCCAGCACCAACGCCCGCTCCAGACAGTCCAATGTCTGGCAAAACCTGCGATCGAGGCGCTCGGGCCGGGAAAACTTCAAGAGCGCCGAGATCATGGCCTCCAGGCGATCGATCTCCTCCACAATGAAGGTGCAGGCGCGGTGATCATCGGAGGCCTCTTCGGCGTCCTCCTGGATGAGGCTGGCGCTGGCGCGGATCACCCCCAGGGGATTGCGGACCTCATGGGCGACTCCGGCGGCCAGGCGCCCGATGGCGGCCAGCTTCTCGGCCTGGACCAGCTCTTGTTGCGAGCGCTCCAAGGCCTCCAACTGCTCAGCGATCGTCTCAGCGTCGTCCTTGGCACGCGTACGGGCCATCATCAAGCGCCCGTTGACAAAGCCCAGCGCCGCAAAGGTCAGCGCAAAGAACCCCACCACCAGCGCAGACATGTCATGGCCACCCAGGGTCATGACCACGCCCACCAAACGCAGGATGAAATAATCCATGGCGCCGATGAGCAGCCCGACCCCCGCACCGATCCAATCCCACCGGATGGTCTTTTGCCCCATCATCATACGCCCCCTTCACAAATTCACCGAGAACACGCCGCCACCGGCCTTCAAACCTGCCCTTGTCCCTTTGCACCTTCCGGGCCATGCAAAGAAGGCTGGATTTTTCTGTGCACCTTGGGCCATTGTGGAGTGATCAAGTCCGGTACGCGCAGCAGGCCCTCCTGCCCCGCTGGCCGTCCCTGTGACAAGACCCTCTAACGGAGAACAAGCCCCATGGCACACCATACCCGCATGAGCACCGAAGAAACCATCGAAGCCATCCGCACACGCATCGCCAAAGCCATTCCTGACGGCGACATTCAGGTCGGCGGCGGCGGCGGCCACTTCACCATCTCAGTGACCAGCGCCCAGTTTGAAGGGCTCAACACGCTTAAAAAGAAGCGCATGGTCTACACCGCCATCACTGACCTCATGAGCGGCGACGATGCCCCTGTTCATGCCGTGGACAGGCTCGACACTTTCACCCCCAGTCAAAAATCAGGACAAAACCAGAGCAAGGGCGTCATGAGGCTCTTCGGAAAGTAGCCAAGCCCTGACCCCTGAACAAAAAAACAGAATCGACAATCCTTTCGGTACGACCGATTCTTGATCATGGCGGGACATGAGCACGAGAACAGCCAGCGACTGACGGGTCGAGAGGTACTTGATGAAAGGGACCCCTGCTTTACGCCACCTCAAAGTCGGGGATGTGGTGGCTGGGCGCTATCGCCTCCTTCAGGAAATAGGACGGGGAGGTATGGGTCTGGTCTACAAGGCGAGGCAACTCGACAATGGTCGAGAGGTCGCGCTTAAGACCCTCCACATGCACCTTGTGGACGACGACGAGGCGCGTCAGCGCTTTGAGCGCGAGATCTCCATGATCCAGCGCCTGCAAAGTCCCCACACCGTGGCCATTTTTGACGCGGGCATCGACGGCACCGTGCCCTATTTCACCATGGAGCTGCTCGACGGGCTGCCCCTCCAGCGCGTTCTGGGTGGATCCGGAGCGCTGCCAGCGCGCATGGCTGTCCAAATCACCCTCCAACTGCTCCAGAGCCTTGATGAAGCCCACACCCTGGGCATCATGCACCGGGATCTGACCCCGCCCAACGTCTTTTTGTGCCGCCACAGCACCCAGATCTTTCACGTCAAGGTCCTGGACTTTGGGCTGGCCAAGCACTTCAACCAGAAAGGCCGCTCGCGGCTGACTGGCGGCGGCGTGGCTCTGGGCACCCTGCCCTACATGGCCCCCGAACAACTCAAGCGCGGCACGCTGGGACCCACCACCGACCTCTACATGGTCGGACACCTCCTCTTTGAGATGCTCGCCGGTCACAACCTCTACCGGGGCATGGACAACGCCCAGATCGTGCACCACAAGCTGGGCAAGCTGCGCGTCCCCATCCACGGCGAGCCCATGCAAGGCCCCCTGGGGTCGGTCATCCACAAAGCCCTTCAGATCGAGCAAGAGCACCGGTACCACAACGCCGCCCAGATGCGTCAGCACCTCGCGGTCCAGGCCCGACTCCTGCCCGAAACCCCCATCCCGCCAAGCCTGCTCGAACAAGCCAGGCCTCAACACACCGCCGCCCCTGGCGAGCCCACACGCGCGTTTGCACCGCCCACGCGCCAGCCCTCGCTGGAGGTTGACGCGGACACAAGACCGCACCCAAAGCCCCCGGTGACCGAGAGAAGGCGTAACCTCGGTCAGAGCACACGACCGCCCTGGGAGCCTCCCATCACCATGGAACAATGAGGGGCACTGTCACCCACTTGTGTCTTTGATCAAACGTTGAGAGTAGAACTGCGCGACGGGCGATTGCAGCCGTCGTGCGTGGATCTGGCTCAGATCGGTTCGACGTCGTAGGTCCCGGCGTGGGCGTTGTAGGAGACGATCCGCGCCGCCGCGCCTCGGGTCAGCACGTTGCCCGACGGGCAGCGCACCGAGAGGATCAAACCTGCGCCGCCGTCATTCACGCTGGCCTGACCAAAGGTCTCGCTGACCTCCAGGGTCGTGATGGAGCACATCTGGCCCACCAGCGCCTCTTGGGTCCCAACCACCTTGCGCTTGCCAAAGAGCGTGCGACCCACGCGCACTGTCATGTTGAGCGCCACGCCAGCCAGGGCTGCACCGCCCAACAACACCGCCACACGTTTTGCGTTCGCCATCGCTCACCTCCAAAACCCTCGGGAAATCGCGGCGCCGTCCACGCGCCCCACCATTCCGACTCATGGGTAGAACCCACAAGCAGGCCAATTCACTCCACACCACAGATGAAAGCCTCTGCGCGGCGCTGTATAGTCGGCCCGTTGGACGTCTACGAGGAGTGACCATCATGACACAAAGCCGCCGTCCAGATCACGCATCGGGTGGGGAAGCATCAATCCAGGTGCACATCGCCTCCAAAGAGGAGCAACTTGAGGCCTACCGCCAGGTCCACGAGATCTGGAGCGGCGGCCGCACGATGGCCGAGCACATGGCGTGGCGCCAGACCTCGGTGTCGCACAACCACGCCCAGTGGTGGGTCTTGACCGTCGAAGGTCAGGTGGCCTCCTCGCTGGGATGCCACCCGCTGCACTTTGACATGGGGGGGCGGCGAGTGTCGGGGTACGGGATCGCGGCGGTGTACACGCCAGCGGCACACCGGCGGCGCGGGTACGCCGACCAACTCTGTCGCCACGTGATCGCCCACCAGGAGGCGCAAGGCGACCAGGTGGGGCTGCTCTTCTCGGACATCAAGCCGTCTTACTACCAGGCGATGGGCTTTGTCCCTTGCCAGAACACCTCCTGGCACTGCACCGACCCTGCCCAGTTGGCCAGCAGCGGCCCTGCGGCAACGCTGCGACGGATCGACCCACGCCAACACATGGACCTCCTGCTTCACGCCTGGGACGCCCACAACCAGCGCCAACCGCTGAGCCTCGCCCGAGACGCCCCATACTGGGACTACAGCCTGCGGCGCGACGACGAGTACATCTTCATGGCCATTGAAGACGACGCCGGACAAACCGCTGGCTACACACGGGTCTGGCACAACGACCAGTACATGGCCCCCGTGGAATGCTGCCTGCAGGCACCCAACCCAGCCCTCTACGCTGCCGCAGGACGAGCCTGGGGCGCCTGGGCCGCCGAACTTGGGCTCGGCACCATCAAAACCTGGCTCGCGCCCGCCGCAGGCCTCCAACACTGCTTCACCCCCCACACCCGCGCCAAAGCACAAACCATGATCCGCCTGGCCAACCCGCAGCAGGTCGATCCCCAATGGATGCGCCAACACATGGTCATCCCTATCAGCGACCACTTCTGATTGCTTCCCATCCAGACCCTGCCTGACACCATCCACATATTGGCCCTATGATCGAAGCCGCAAAACGTGGCCACCACCGCCCGATCCCAGTGACGAAGTCGCCCGCTACGGGCTGACCACGCAGTAAAAGAGACTGTTTTCCAGGGCGCAGCGTCGATTTAAGATGGCCCGTCGGCCAGTTCGGCCTTGATGTGCGCGATCAGGGGATCCAATCCATCAAAGAGCGGCACCCCGTAACGCGCGCAAACCACTTCCACGTTGCCCTTTCGCCAAAAACCATCGGGGCAACTGACCGCCAGGCGGCCGCTGCTGGCCAACAGCCCCAACTCCAAGAGAGAGATCGGCGACTTTGTGGCCGGATCAAAGTGCATCAGCACCCAAGAGGCCTGCTCCAGACCTTCCAACTCCCACTCAACCTGCCCCCGAAAGTGCGGATTGGACAGCCGCTGCACCCACGAAGCATCCCAACTGTCACGTCATCTCAGGAACAGTTTTTCCATTGGCTTCGCCTGTTTCATCCATACGCAATCTCGGACCCGCTTTCGAAGAAGCTTGCGCCAGAGCAGGCATCAACAGCGCTGAAGAGTTACGTGAGATCGGCGCAGAGGAAGCCTACGCGCGCCTGTTGAAA
>CAKZKQ010000259.1 GCA_937123825.1 uncultured Pseudomonadota bacterium | reverse complement strand
CTACAATTCTTTGGCAGGGTTTTTAAGCACATCTACTCCCCTGGATTCCAGGGCTCACTTTGAGGCGCTCCGTTCTAAGCGGCGCCAATTTTTTTGGTGCTTCGCTGTCCAAGGTCCGCCTGTCCGGTCGGTCGAGCGGCTGTGATTTGGATGTTCCTGATGCTCAATTGACAGCTTTGGCTGGCGCTGACTTCACCAGCGCAGACCTTTCGGGAGCGATCTTCGCTGATACCGTGCCTGACGGTGAGGTGGACTGTGAGAACCGTGCGCCTGATTCCTTGAATTTGGCGGATGTGATTTTTGCACAAACCAATCTTTCTGAGGCGCTCATGCCTGGCGTGCATTTGCGACGTGCAGATCTCAGCAGCGCTTTGCTCCAGGAGACTCAATTGCAAGGAGCGTGTCTTGCCGACAGCGCCATGATTTTGACCAATTTGCGCAGAGCAGATCTTTCGGGCGCTGATTTGAGTCGAAGTGTCATGTTGGGGGCCATTTTGCTGGAGACCACCTTGCACGACGCAAGGCTTGATGGGGCCAACCTTGTTGGAGCCAACCTTGTTGGGGCTGATATGGCTCGTGTCCAAGCCATCAATGCCGATTTCCAATCGATTGTTACTGGAACAGGTCAATGCGATGGAGGGGAGTGCCCAACCAACTTCGGTGAGGGGGTTTGGGATGGTGCGTCGTTCATTGGTGTCATTTTCACCAATTCCGATTTGTCTGATGGAGATTTTATTGGGGCCGATCTGCGCAACTCTCAGTTTGTTGGGGCCAGTTTTGCCGGTGCCTCGTTTGAGCAAGCCAACATGGAAAACGCCAACCTCAACGGCGCTGAGTTGCAGGGGGTTGGGATGGTCGGGACCAACCTTGGCAACGCCTTTTTAAGCAATGCCGATCTGAGCAGTGTGGATCTAACCGGTGCAAACCTCAATGGAGGGTTGTTGTCGCGCACCAAGATGTTTGGGGTGGTGCTGGACGATGCCAGCCTTACGGGGACCAATCTGACTTTTGCTTATTATGATGTAGAGACTGTCTGGCCACAGGGTTTCGAGGAGGGGCTTGTGGCAGATCTCTACAAAATTGAGCCGAATGCCCAATTGGGTGACGCCCAACTGGCGGGGGCGAGGCTGTCTGGTGTGGATCTGAGTGGGGCTGTGCTCGTTGGTGCAAACCTCAGCGATGCGCGTTTGGATGGGGCCCAATTGAGTGCGGTGGATTTCAGCCGTGCACAGCTTGTCAGGGCATCGCTTGTGGATGTTCAAGCTGATGGCGCTCGTTTTGAGCGTTCGGTTCTTTCTGGGGCTCGTTTGGATGGTTCGAGTTTCAATGGTGGGAGCTTTGACTTTGCGGCGCTTGCTGGGGCGTCTTTTCTCGGTTGTGGGTTAACGCAAGCTTCTCTCATTGGGGTGACGGCCAACGGCGCTGATTTTACCGATTGTGTCATGAACGGAGTGGACTTGAGTCAGGGAGCTGAGTTGGTCGATGCGCGTTTTGTGCGGGCTGAGATGGCCAATGCTGATTTGAGTGGTGGATTGGGCAGCAGGGCGACTTTCGAAGACACGACGATGTCTGGGGCAAACCTGCAAGATGGTGTTTGGGACAGTGTTGCTTTTCGTGGCGCGGAGCTTGTTGGCGCCGATTTTCGTGGCAGCGCGTTGGCACTCGCCGACTTCACAGATGCCAGCCTCATCCGAGCAGAGTTTCCAGACACTCTCCCCGATAGTGTGGTTTGGTCCAACACCACGTGTCCAGATGAGACTCACAGTGATTTGGACAACGGTGGCACTTGCATTGGGCATCTTGACCAGGGGTTGTGCCTGGTTGGGCCTGGTGTGGTGTGCCCCAACGTAGATTTCCGAGAGCAAAACAATCTGTTTAGGGCAAATTTGGAGGGTGCTGTCCTCAACGGGGCCAATCTCGAAGAAGTTAACCTGACAGAGGCCAATCTCGTGGGTGCCAATTTGAGTGGGGCTGTGCTGCGGTTTACCGATTTTTCGGGGGCTGACCTCAGCGGTGCAGACGTGAGTGATGCCGATATTACGGGGGCGGTTTGGTCCAATACAACATGTCCTGATGGAACCAACAGCGACGACAATGGCGAGACATGCCTGGGGCATTTCTACATTGGCGACGCTTGCCCTGTGGCTCCTGAGAGCGGTCCGTTGAGGCCGGGGCTTGTGTGTGTGGGGGCGGATTTCAGCAGCGCAGACCTCCGGGGCGTTGATTTGTCGGGTGCGGATCTGACTGAGGCGCTCTTTTTCAACGCGGACTTGAAAGGTGCCCAGTTGGTGGGAACGGTGTTGTTGCGGGCCGACATGACCAGCGCCGATCTTGTGGGTGCGGACCTCTACGGTGCGGTGCTTGAAGGGCTCGTTTGGTCGAACACAATGTGTCCTGACGGAACCAACAGCAACGACAATGGAGGCACATGCCTGGGGCATCTCTACATTGGTGGTTTGTGCGATGTGGGCCCTGGGACGGACTGTTCTGGTGTGGATCTGAGCAGTGCTGATCTCCGGTTTGCCGAACTGAATGAAGCTTTGTTGGTGGGGGCATCGTTGGATGATGCGTTGCTGCAGCGCGCTCAACTTGCGATGGGTGAGTTGTCCAATGCGATTTTGGATGGTGCCAACATGGAAGGGGCCGATCTATATAAAGCTGTGCTTGAGGGTGTGCAGTGGTCCAACACGGTGTGTCCTGATGGGACCAACAGCGATGGCCACGAGGGCACGTGTCTTGGCCATCTATACGGTGGGGGAGCGTGTGACATTGCCCCTGGCACCAACTGTGACGATGCGCAGTTGGTGCGGGCTGAGCTTCGTCGTGCGGATTTGCAGGGGGCCAGCGCCATTTCGGCTGTGTTGAACAATGCGAACCTTCCTGAGAGCCGTTGGACTGATGCGGTGCTGCTCGATGCTCAGATGGATGGTGCGGTGATGGTTGGTGCTGTCTTTCAGAACGCCAACCTTCGCGGTGCGTCGTTGCGAGATGTTGTGGCATCAGGCGCCGATTTTCGTGGTGCCAACTTGAATCAGGTCAACGCCAGCGGTGCGGATTTGCGTGGTGCAAACCTGCGCGGCGCCAACCTCTCAGAGATGGTCTGGTCGAGTACGATGTGTCCCGATGGCACCAACAGCGATGATAACGAAGGGACGTGCCTGGGGCACCTCTACATTGGCGATGCTTGCGTGATTGGACCGGGCGCCCAGTGTCCGGGTGCCGATTTGTCGAGCGCGGATTTGAGAGGGGCAGATCTTTCGGGGGCCAATTTAACAGGGGCCAATTTGAGCCAGGCGCTCTTGGACAGTGCCAACCTCACCGATGCGGTGTTGCGCGATGCATTGATGGACAACGTTACGGCTTCCAGAACCATCTTTATGCGTGCCCAGATGCAAAACAGCCAACTCTCCCAAGCCGACCTCTCAGACAGCGACTTGAGGGGCGCAAGACTGTCCCAGGCTGTCATGAGCGATGCTGTGCTGGTCAGGGCCCAGACCCTGGGCAGTGTTTTGTCTGGTGTGGTGTGGTCTTCGACGCTTTGTCCCGATGGGACGGACAGCGACGACCATGAGGGCACTTGTTTGGGTTATTTGTATGGCGGCAATGCGTGTGTCTTTGCGCCAGGAGGTGATTGTACTGGTGCGGAGCTTGTGTCGGCTGATTTGAGATCTGTGGTTTTGCAAAGCATGACCTTGAATGGGGCTGTCATGAGCTTCTGTGACCTCAGCGGCGCCAACATTGCAGACACCAATCTCATCAATGCGTCCATGAATGGTTGTGTGCTTGATGGGGTGTCTTGGGACAATGTCATTTGCCCAGACGGCACCAACAGCAACGATCATGCAGGGACCTGTGAAGGTCATTTCTTCAGAACCGACGATTGTGCATTGGAGCCGGGTGTGGATTGTCCCAATGTCAGTCTGATCGGCGCCGATCTGCGAGGCCGTGATTTGACAGGAGCCAACCTTTCCGGCGCAGATTTGACCAATGCAGATTTGACTGGAGTGTCCCTGCGGGGTGCGGTGGTGTTGGGCATTGTATGGTCTGGGACTGTGTGTCCCGATGGAACCAACAGTGACGACAACAACGGGACGTGCATCGGACACCTTTACACCGGCGGAAAATGCTCCATTGAGCCTCAAGTGGAGTGTGAAGAGGCGGACTTGAGCAATGCAGATCTGCGGGGTGCCCAGCTCCAAGGTGCCTTGTTGGAGGCCGTGGATTTGACTGGAGCAGATCTGGCAGGCGCAAACCTATCTGGAGCCAACCTCCGCCATGCCTGGGTCAGAGAGAATGTGTGGTCGGGGACTGTGTGTCCCGATGGAACCAACAGCGATGATAACGGCGGCACGTGCTGGGGCCACCTCTTCACAGACATTCCATGTCCGGACTTTCAAAGCGATGACTGCCAAGGCGCCAATCTGACGTTGATGGATTTTCGGGGAGTCGATCTTGGGACAGTGGATCTAAGCAATGCGGATCTGCGTTTGGCGGATTTGCGTGGTACGGACGTTTCTCAAGCGTTATTGACTGATGCTCAGTTGTTGGGAGCGCGCTTTGATGAGACGACCGCATGGCCAGACGGCTTCAACATTGCCGAACACAATATGATTGGACCTGGGGTTTCGATTCAACCAAGGGTTATCGTTGATGCGGAACGAACTTTCAGAGGCGATCTGTTTCATGCACCTTTTGACTTGAGAAATATCAATCTTGTTGATGCTGTTGTTGATAGTGTTGGTAATGCTGTGTTTGTTAGGGCTTTGAAGTCATCTTTTGAGCGGTCTAGTATATCAACGCTTGGTTCGATTTCGTTTGTTTATAGTCGTGTTTTTGATTCAGACGTGTCTTTGTTTTTTGATGAGAATTTTACAGTTGGTTATTTGGTTGCAGTTGGTAGTTTTTTTGAGCGGGTTGATATGTTTGGTGAGGACTCTCCAGGAGGAGCGCCTGTTTTTGAAGAGCCGATGTGGAACAGTTATTTTGTCAATACGTCGCTTTTGGATGTGGGTTTTTATGACCGGGTTGATGGTGAGTTTGTAGTGGGAGTGTTTGATGGTATAAATGATGAATTGACTGGTGTGACATGTATGAATGGTGTGTTGAGTAGTTTGAATAACGACAGTTGTGCCGGGCAGATGTATTCAGGTGGAGGGTGTTTGTTGAGAGATGGAGTGTCATGTGCTCAACAGAATATCAGTAACGTTGACTGGTCAATGGGCCGTTTTGAGCAAGTTGATCTTTCAGGCTCTCAAATCTCTGGAGAGTTTTGGGATGCGCAATTTGTAAATGCAAACCTTTCCAACGTGCGTTGGTCTGGGAAGAGCTCTTTAGCTCCTTATTCTATTCACTTTCAAAGTGTTGACTTGAGCGATGCTGAGTTTGTTAATATCAATTTGCTCGGCACCCAATTTGATGAATGTAATCTTGAAGGGGTTGTCTGGTCTGCTGTGACCTGCCCTGATGGGACGCAGAGCAGTGACAATGGTAATACTTGCATAGGTCATCTTGAGCCTGCTTCTCCATGTAATATGGCGCTTGATGCTGTCAACTGCGCAGGTGCGAATCTATCTGGGCTTGAGTTGGGTGACTATTTGATCGAGCATTCAAACTTTGATGGGTCTGATTTGTCTTTTTCTTCTTTTGGTTTGGTGTCTGGTTTTGGAAGAAATATCCGGCGACATCGTTTGTTTGGTGTTGATTTGACTGGTGCTGTATTGACTGACCAGACTCGGGATACAAGGATTTTTGCTTCACAGGTAGAAGGGGTGAATTTGATGGTCGCCTGTCCTTTTATTGTCGGTTCGCACGGGAAACCTGCGTCTGATTGTATTGTCTATTGATATTGTCTTGAACAAAATGAGTTCGAGTTCTGGTTGAACATGTTCCATCATTGTCGGTGGGGCAGGTTGATGTACCTCAACAAGCTGCTTCGTTTCGGGGCGGAAGCGAATCATTGGTTGATGGAAGGTTGTTGACAACCCTGCCTGTGTCCTCGTCAGCATGGTTGTCCTGAGTCGCGTGGAAGACTTCTTCTCGGATCGCAAAGGCGGCTTGCGCCTGCGCTGACACCCTTTGCCCTGGTCAATGGTGCGACGGCTTGAGCCCTTGCGCGCGTGTGTCTCACACGACACGATGGTGCGGTGCTTTCGGCTGCGTTATGATGTCTGACTCTACCGATGGGTGGAAGCGACGCATGTTTCGGAATATCAGATCAGCCAAGACCGCACCATATGCCTGAACCCCTCGTCCTTTTGTACTGATGAACGTTGATGAACCCATCACCCCGTTGGGGACGCTGGACGACACCTCGGACGCGGGTCTGAACGGGGGCTGGGCCAGGCAAGACCAGGGGCCAGCGCTGCGCGCGGGCGATCTGGTGGACCGTTATGAGGTGGAAGCTGTCCTGGGGCAGGGCGGCGCGGCCACGGTCTATCGGGTGCGTCACCAGACTTTGGGGGTGGTGCGCGCGCTGAAGGTGCTGCGCTTTCCCAGGGCAGATCTGGCCGAGCGCTTTTTGGCCGAAGGCCAACTCCAGGCACGCCTTGAGCATCCCAATCTGGTCCGCGTGTACGACGCGCTGATGGTCGGCGGGCTGCCCGCACTGCTGCTTGAACTCATTGAAGGCCCCACGCTGGCCCAACACATCGCCGACGAGTCCATTGGGTTGGAGGAGGCCGAGAGGCTCTTTCGTGCGGTGGTCGCCGGGGTCGCCCGGGCCCATCAAGAAGGCGTGGTTCACCGCGATTTGAAGCCCGCCAACGTCCTTTTGAGCGCTCAGGATGGGGTTTTGGTGCCTCGGGTGGCCGATTTTGGCATTGCGCGGGTCCTGGAAGGCCTGGGCGATGGGTGGACACAAACCGGGGGCTTGCTGGGGACACCCGCCTACATGGCGCCCGAGCAGGTGCGCTCGGCGCGCGACGTGGATGAGCGCGCCGACATGTTCTCGTTGGGGGTCATCCTCTATGAACTGTGCAGCGGCGAGCGGCCCTTTGCCGGGTCGGACATGCTCAGCCTGCTTAACGCCGTTGATAAGGCGGATTACCAACCCATCAAAGAGGCCGTTCCCAGTGTCCCCAGGCATCTTCAGGCCGCCATCGAAGGTTGCTTGAGGGCAGACCCTGCGCAGCGGATCCCCGATTGTCAGACGCTCTTGTCGGTCTTGGATGGGCAGCCCTGGGATGTCCCATCGTCGCCTGCTGATGACCAGGGGCAGGGGGTTTGGCAGGCCAGCACACACGCGCCTCCAGCGGCTTTGTCACGCGTCATGTTGGCGCTCCTGGTGCTCTCTTTGGCAGGGTTGGTTTGGTTTGTCTGGCAAAACCACCGTCAGGATGCTGCGTTGGAAGCGCTTCAGGGGGAGAAAGCGGCGCTGAGTGAGGCAAGAGATGCCCAGGTGGAGCGTGCTTTTGGGCATCGACTTTACGGCGAGGCGTGGCGACGCGCCCAGGAGCGCCCGGCGGAGGCGCTGGCGCTTTTGCGCGGCGCGGTGTCGCTCTTGCCCGATGATGTCTTTGAAGGGGAGCCCATCCTTCAACACGAGTCGTTGTGGAAGTTGGCGCGGCGTGGCGGGACGTCTTCAGTGTTGACCCGCGAGGACGTGGAGTGGAGCGCAGCGGCGGTGACCCCCGATGGCCAAACGCTTTTGGCGGGCAATGATCACGGCGAGGTGGTGGCCTGGGACAGAGAGACGGGCCAGGAGCGTTTTCGGGTTTTGTATTATGAGGGGGTGATGATCGGGCGGCTGACGGTTTTGAGCGACCCGCCGTTGCTCATTGTCCAGCCCGATGAGTTGGACAGTGAACACATCAAGGACATCGCTGTCAGAGCTTATTCGTTGGTGGATGGCCGTCAGGTGCATGAGTTTGCTGACGAGGCCTCCCTGCATGCGCTCCATCTGACCAAAGATCTCAAGCTTGGCGCCACCAACAGCGGCAACGAGGTGCTCAACATATGGAAGCTTGCCTCGGGGCAGCCCACCGGGCACCTGAATTTTCCCAGCAGCCTGGCGCCGCGCTGTTTTGGAATCTCTGACGATGGTCGGTATGCCGCAGCGGCGTACCGAATCAAGAATGATGGCAAGGTGGGGTGGGTCTTTACACGGCTGCGGGTGGTGAGTGTGGCTGGCGGGGAGACCGTCCTGGATGGGCCGTGGGGCGACAATGCGTGTCTGATGAACTTTGTTGGGGACGCGCTCTTTGTGCAGAGCCACACAGCAGGGACGGCGCGGATTGATTTGCGTTCTGGGGAGCGCACGATTGTGGCCGCAGAGCCGGTCTTTTCGCAGGTCTACTCGTCTCAAGAACGCTTTTTGGTCAACAACTTCCGCTCGGGGGATCCGGTGCTGCGGCGAGTGCCGGACATGATGCTGCTGGCGCGTCTTGGGGGTGAGGGCGGTCGCGTTTATCACGCCGCCTTTTCACCCGATGAGCGGTGGTTGGTGACATCGCACACAGACAAGCGCGTGCGGTTGTGGGGGACGGCCAGCGGTGAGCTGTTGCAGACCCTCCACGGGCACACCTCGTGGGTGCTGGCCAGCGCAGTGTCGTCGCGCGGTGACCTGCTCACAGCAAGCAAAGACGGTACGGTGCGTCTTTGGCACAACGTCATCCCTGACAACGCTGCGCTCAGCGTGCTGGATAAAGAGCCCGGCGTGAAGGTGTCACAGTCTACAGCAGAGGGCTGGTTGGCCACCTTGAAGGGGAGGGAGGTGACGCTGCGGGGCCTTGATGGTCAGGGGGATGTGAGCCTCAAGCCACCCCTTGAGGCGCCCCGTGGGGTGGTTTTGAGTCCTTCTGGACGATATCTGGCGGTGCACAGTCTTGATGAAGGGCTGGTGGCCATCTGGGATCGGCAGGCACCTGCTCAGTGGCGGACCTGGAAGATGAACGTGTCGATGACTCGGTTTAAGTTTTCTCAACAAGAGGATGCGTTGCTGGGTGTGCGCGGCAAGTACTTTGGCTACCACAAGTTGGCCGACGGCACCTCCAAGGAAAGGCGCGTCACGCACCCCATCCGACAAATCAAGGTCGTCAACCGGGAGATCTTCTTGTCCACCAGCGGAGGGACGTTGGCCGCTGTGAAGATGGAGCCCGAGGCCGACATGCGCTTTTTGGAGGTCCGGGGCAAGGATCTGGGGGCGTTGGCCGTCACATTGGATGGGGCTCGGGCCGCGACGGCCGATTGGGACGGCGAAATTTCGTTGTGGGACAGTGGCAGCCAAAAGCTGGTGCGCCGCTGGCAAGGGCACCAGGATGGGATCCCGGAGTTGCGCTTTACCCGCGACGGCAAGAGGCTCTTGTCCCGCGCCTGGGATGAGACCGTCAAAGTCTGGGATGTGGCCACCGGTCGGTTGCTGGTGACCCTCAAAGGACACGACAACAGCGTCAACTGCATGCGCCCGTCCCCCGATGGGACCATGCTCGCCACCGGTGGCCGCGACGCCACTGTGCGCATCTGGGATTTGGCCACGGGGCGTCTGCTGAGCCTTGAAGAGACCTTTGATGAGGTGCTTTTTTTGACCTGGGATGAGCACAACCGCGTGCGCGCCAGGACCGCCGGTAGGCAGCTATGGACCTGGGCGCTTGGTCCTCAAATGCCCGCTTCGCCCGGGCTCGCCTCCACCGGCGCGCTGACCAACCTGCGCGTTTGCCGCGACACCGCAGAGGTGGTCGAGATGCTCCCGTTCCCCAGCCACGAGAGTGTGTGGGCGCCGCCCAAATTGTGTGCCAAGCCGCCCATCCCCTGAAGAGGAGACCTTTTGGACTACCCCATCGCTTGTCGAGAGTTGGCGCTTTTGCGCGCCGAGGGCGACGCCGCGTTGCGTTTGCGTCAGGTTCGGGCGGCTTTGTTGGAGCGCGGCGAGGCAAGTTTGCCTTGCGTTGAGGGGCTGGACGGTCATCTGGTGGCCCGCTGGCTCTATCGCACCTGGCTTGAAGAACACGCCGACTGGGGCCCGCTGGTTTGCGTTCACCGCGATCACTGGGAGGCTGGCGCGTTGGACTGGGTTGAGACTGCCAGCGGAGGGTGGATCCACCTTGGAGACGGCATCTCGCCAACACGCGCCCTTCGAGAACGTGCGCAAGCAGTGGGGGCGTTGCTTCTGGTTCAAGATGCGTCGGAGGTGCTCACTGCGCCCCCCTCCTGGGTGGACGCGTTGTGTGAACTGGACCTGTGGCATGGGGTGGCCAGTGATCCCGGCTTGTCGGCGCTGCGTCGAAGCCTGCTCTCTCACTGCAGGGCAGAGGCGGTCGCGGTGCATCTTGTGGGCGAGCCGGGCGTGGGCAAGGGTGCGTTGGTGGGGTGGGCTCACGCGCAGTTGGACGACCGCCCATTGTCGGTGCTCAGCGGTGCTCAAGGGCGCTGGTCCCCAGGTCAATGGCTTCTTGCCAAAGGGATCGGCGAGCTGGGGGAAGCGCAAAAGACGCATTTGACAGAGGCCCTGAGGCATTTGGAGCCGCCGCCGCGTCGCCGTTTGACCGCTCAGGCCGCTGACCGCCCTCAAGATCCCGCGTTGGAGAGCCTGGTGGGGCGCAGCGCGGCGCTGACTGAGGTCTTGGATAAGGTGCTCAAGCTTGCGCCCAGTCGCCTGCCTGTGTTGCTCCAGGGAGAGCCTGGGGTGGGCAAGGAGCTGCTTGCCAGAGCGGTGCACCGGGCCTCGGGGCGGCGCGGGGCGTTTGTGGCGTTGGACGTGGGCGCGATCGCTGAGAATCTGGCCGAGAGCATGCTCTTTGGCCATCGAAAGGGCGCCTTCACAGGTGCAGACCGCGATCGCAAGGGGGCTTTCCGCAGCGCCGAGGGCGGCACGCTCTTCCTCGACGAGCTTGGCAACCTCTCGCCGGCCCTCCAGATACGCCTCCTGCGCGTGCTTCAAGAAGGGCAGGTGCAACCGCTGGGATTTGATAAGCCCATCAAGGTGGATGTGCGGGTGGTGGCGGCCAGCAACGCCGATCTGCGCTCCATGGTGCGCCGGGGGACGTTTCGGGCCGATTTATTGGGTCGGCTGGATGCGGCCACGATGCGCGTTCCCCCGTTGCGAGAGCGCTTGGAAGATCTGGAGATCCTGGGGAGGGTCTTCTTGGAGCGTCAGTGGGGGCAGCCCGCGCCTGAGCCCTGGTGCAGTCCGCAGGCCAATCAAGCGCTCTTGCAGCACAACTGGCCTGGCAACATACGAGAGTTGAACAACGTGCTGTCGCTGGCGGCCACCATGACGCCCCCAGGCAGCACCATCGAAGCCCGACACCTGGGACCGCTGGCGCCCCGCAATCGGCGGCGCGTGCCCGTTTTGACGACGCACAACTCCGAAGGGCGCGAAGGGTGGGGGTTGGACAGAGCCCAGGTGCAACGCCTGACCTTGACCTCACTGCGCGTGCCCGCGCTGCGCGATCGTTCTTCGGCGTCTCGCCGTGCGGCCGTTTTGGATGTTCTGGGCCAGCGGCCCGTGGCGCCAGCGGTGTTGCGCTTGCTTGAAGAGAGCCCGTGGTGGGGCAATTTTCCCGAATTGAGGGCGACGTTGTCGGCGCTGCGGCGTTTGCCGCCAGGGCCTTTGGGGCTGAGCGCAATTCAAGAACACATGCCGCATCTGGCCCACCCCGTGGGGGCAGCGCCCATCCGGACATTGCTGGTGCCAAGGCGCGATGCGCTGGGGCGCGTGGTGGGCTTGACGCAAAACTTCGAGGCCAGCGCGCTTCTTGTCGGCCGCGTGTCTGGGGTGGAGGGTTTGTCGCGGGCTGCACGCAGCGGCGACGCTCGCTCGGCGATGTGGCTGCGTGAGCTGAAGGCGCGCGTTGGAGACGGGCTGGTGGCTTGCCTGGACTTGAGTCTCTTGCCGCGCATCAGCCGCGCACACCTGCTCGTCACCCGCTCTCAAAGCGGTTTGAGGCTCCACCGCATGCCTGCCACAGGGCTGGCAGTGCAGGTGCGTTCGTTGGGACCGCAGCAACAAATGCAGTCGCTGGCGCAAGGAGAGGTGGGTGAATTGGGACCGGCTGCGGCCGTGCAGTTTCTGTCCCAATCGGGCCGGGTGTATCTGGAGATGTTCCTCTTTGCCGGGGCTGTGGCCTACGAAGAGTTTTCGGCCTGGGCGCTGCGAGACAACGGCGGTGATGAGGCGCTGCCAAGCGCCACCGTGCTGCAAACCCGGGCCGAGTCTTCGGTGCCGAGGCCCAGCGTTGGAGGCGCTTTGAGGGTGTGGGGGCTGGATGTGGCCGAGATTGAGGCCCTCAACAGCGCCGTGATGTCGTTTAGAGGGGGTCAACTCAAGCAACATGTGTTGATGAGCCTTCAAGGCGCCAAAGCCCAGCGTTTGCATGCCTTTTTCAAGCAGGCCCCCCGGTTTTCGCAGTACCTTGTGCGCCTCTATGAACTGCCAGAGAACAAACCCCTGCGCCGCGATCTGCGCCAGCGCCTGCAACGCGACTCGGAGCGCGAACTCCGGCTTAGCCTCCTGCCCCGGGGCCTGCGCCGCTGCGTTGAGCACTGATCCCACCATGAGATGATTCCAGTTTGGGGCTGTGCGCCGTGTCAGTGCACAGAAGTGCACAGCACCGCACAGTGCCCGTGCACAGTGCAGCACAGGCGCTGTGCACAGGCCTGGTGCGCGTTGTTCGATCCCCTTCAACACGACAACCAAAGTTGGAACGCCCGTTGCTCTAAGCGGTGTCTGAGTTGGCAACCTCGCCCGCTCACAGGCCTCGCCAGGAGAAGAGCATGGGTGTTTGGGAAGGGTTGGTGGCTGAGCAGATCGACGGTCTGCCGCCGATTGGGTTTTGAGCTTTGGTTGATGGAGTCGTTGTGATGTCGAACACGAAAAGACTGGCTGTGGTGGTGCTCCTTTGTTGTCTGATGGGGGCGGTGGCTTGTTCTGAAGATGATGGCGATGACGGTGGTCAACAGGTGCCCCCCAACAACGCCATGGAAGAGATGGACGCTTTTGAGCAGGGCGATGACATGGGCATGTCTGAGCCGGATGCAGATGAGCCAGACGAGCCGGACGCGGATGAGCCCGATGTCGTCGATGAGCCAGACGTGGACGAACCTGATGCTGAGGAGCTTGACGCTGAGGCGCCAGATGCGAACGAACCCGACATCGCACATGAGCCCGATGTGATGGATGAGCCCGACGTTGTGGACGAGCCCGACGCGGATGAGCCCGATGTGCCCGCCGGGCCGTGTGATGATGTGGTGTGTGAGCCCTTGCCTGCGCAGTGCGCGAACAACGCTCTGGTGCTCTCGCAGCCGACCGCCTGTGAGGTCCGCGATGGGGAGCCGGTTTGTGTGTTTGAAGGGCTGCGGCGCGCGGTCAACTGCGGTGACAGTGGTGAGGTGTGCCACGAGGGCGAGGAAGAGGTGGGTTGTTTGCCCGCCGTGGTGGACATGGTGCCTGGGCCAGATACGCAGGGCAGAGCGCTGGCGGTGCTCTCGGATGGGACAGTGCGGTTTTGGAGTTCAAACCGTTGGAATGCGGTGCCGGAGGTGACCGATGTGGTCAAGGTTGATTTTGGGCGCACTTTTGGGGCGGCGTTGACCGGCGATGGTCGCATGATTTTGTGGGGGCCGGATGTGCCTGCGGACATTTTGCCCGATCATGCTGGAGGCGCTTTGAATGTGCCCGGTGAGTTGATGTTGCCCGGGGACGTTGAGGCGGTCGATGTGGGCGTGGGCAACGGCTATGTCGTGGTGCTGACGGGCGATGGCGATGCGTTGGCGTACGGGCGTTCGCTTTCGAGCGGGAGGACGTTTGTGGGCGATGTGTTGGCCTCTGGGGTGGCGGCTTTGTGGAAGGGCGCAAGCGCGGGGGTTGGGTTGCAGTTCACCGACGGTGGGTTTGGCCACATCGGGTTGATTGGCTCCCGTGTTCCTCGCGGTGAAGGCGAGGCGATGGCTGGGGCGCCGACCTTCTCGCTCTTTAAGGGTGGGGCCAGTGTCAGTTGTGGGTTGCGGGAGGCGGGCCAGGTGGCGTGCATCGGTCGCGCCGAAGGGTACGCCGAGACTGAGGGCAATGTGGAGGCGACGACCGATGTGTTCACGGATGTGTCGGGTGTGACCGGCGCAGTGGATGTGGCCGCGCACTTTACGGCGATGGCGTTGATGGACGATGGCAACCTGCGGATCTGGGGTTCTGGGACTTGCGATGTTTTCCCTTGTGGTCCTTCGCTGTTGGAGTGGACCGAAGATGTGGCCTTGGAGAGCATCGATACGGTGGGGCGCTTCTTCATGTTTGGTCTCGATGAGTATGGCCGCGTGTGGAAGATCCGCAATACGGGCGCGAGCATCGAGTTGATGGCGCACGATGAGATCGTCTCTCCTTGATCGGGCGGCCGTTGGTCCAACCCCGGTGCCGGGCGCATCAAAGGTGCGAAAAGCAGGTTCTCTTGCCTACGTTGGAAGAGACGTGGTAGATGGCTTGTTAGTGCTTCGTTCCGTTGATGCTGGAGCCGCCAGGACAGGGTTGTAGAAGTTTGCTGCGCTGGAAAGGACAAGAAGGATCGACCAACGAGCCCAATCAGAAGAAGCTCCTGGACAACATGGGCTTCCTCAGTGGTCGCGAAGAATTGGAGGGTTATCAGAGCCGCACCTTGTGGCTCATGCTGGCCTTCCTGATCCCTTTTGCGATCATTGCTTCGCGTTTGTGGCAGTTGCAGGTCTCTGAGCACGACGATTTCACACGCAAAGCCCGCAACAACCTGGTGCGGACCATCGAGATCCCCGCGGACCGCGGGTTGATCTACGATTCGACCGGGCGGATGGTGGCTGAAAACCGCGTGGCCTACGACGTCGTCGTTGACCCCATCAACTTTAAAAAAGACCCGCAGTCTCTTGAGCGGCTGCGCGGCTACTTGAACCTCTCCCAACGAGACGTGGACCGCATCGAGCGGACCATGTCCAAGGGCAGCAACCGGACCTTCTCGGCCAAGCGTGACATCACCCGCGATCAGGTGGCGCTGCTGGAAACCAACCAGATGAGCTTGCCAGGGGTCTCGGTCCGCACCCGCGCTCACCGCTACTACCCGTTCAACGAGCTTGGCGCCCACCTGCTGGGCTTCATGAACGAGATCAACTCCAAAGAGTTGGAGAAGTACAAGGCTTACGGCTACCACCCTGGCGACTATGTTGGGCGCATGGGGATTGAGCGTTCGGCCGAGGCCATTTTGCGCGGCAGCCCCGGTTTTGAGCGCGAAGTTGTCGATGCCCGTGGCATCCCGCAAGGAGAAGACGCCGCTGAAGACCTGTTGGGTCACTATCGACGCGTGGAGCCCATTCCGGGGCGAAACCTCGTGTTGACCATCGACATGCAGGTTCAGGAGATTTTGCTGGACGCCTTTGCAGATCACCCCTCGGGGGCTGCGGTGGCCATCGATCCGCGCGATGGGTCGGTGCTGGGCATTGTCTCCAAGCCGACCTTCAACCCCAACAGTTGGACTGGGCGCCTGAGCGCCGAGGAGTTCCGCCGCACCGACGAGAACCCCTTTAAGCCGATGATCGACAAGACGGTCAAGTCCTACTTCCCAGGCTCGACCTACAAGCTGGTGTCGGCGCTGGCGGCCCTCAACGAAGGGTTCATCAAGCCCAACGAGACGCTGCGCTGCGACGGCTTCTATGAGTATGGCAAGCGCAAGTTCCACTGCTGGAACCGCGCGGGGCACGGCACCGTCGATCTGGTCGATTCGCTCAAATACTCCTGTGACGTCTACTACTACAAGCTGGGCGAAAAGCTCGGTATGGACACTCTGGCCGAGTACGCCTACATCTTTGGGTTTGGCGAGCGGGCCGGGGTCCACGTCAACGGCGAGCACCGCGGCGTCGTCCCGACCCGTGACTGGCACCGCAAGCACTCGCCGGGCGGCTTTAAATACGGCTTTACGCTCTCGACCTCTGTGGGCCAGGGCGATACCCGTGTGACGCCGTTGCAGTTGGCGCTGGCTTATGGGGCGTTGGCCAACCGTGGCACGCTTTACTACCCGCGTTTGATCGACCGCATTGAGTCGGCCGAAGGGCACAGGCTCTACCACTATCCCAAGCGCGTGCGCCGCACCCTGGAGGTGCCCCCGGAGCTGCTCTACAACATCGATGTCGGGATGACGTCGGTGGTGGAGGAGCGCGGTGGGACGGCCAACAAACATCGCCTGAAGTATGTCTCGCTTGCGGGCAAGACGGGAACGGCGCAGGTCCGTGGTTTTGACAAGGTCGAGCTTGGTCTGGACGGTGAGGTCATCCGTGAGCACCGTGACCACTCCTGGTTTGTGGGCTACGGCCCGGTGGAAGCGCCGGAGTTGGTGGTGGTGGTCTTTGTTGAAAACGGTGGTTCGGGTGGTAAGGTCGCCGCGCCCGTGGCGATGAACATCATGGACCGTTACTTCCAGGAAGTGCGCGGCATGAACGCCGAGACCGGGGTGCTGCTGGGCGCCAACGGCAACGGCGGCCCAAGGCGCCTGGAGCGCGAGCAGGACGAGGATCCGCCGCGTTGGATCCGGCCAAACCTGGCCGGTGATGATCTGGGCAGCGGTCCCCGCGTGCTTGGTTCAGTGCCCGACAGACCCAGCGAACGACGCCTGGAGCGCCCCGCGCAGCCCGACGGAGCCCAGGCCCCTGCTGAAGATGACCAGGGAGGTCCTTCAGCGCCCGCTCCGGAGCCGCAGCCTGGCCCCGAGCCCAAACCCGAGGTGCCGGTGCCGGCGCCCGCACCCGCCGAAAAGAACAATCAGGGGGCTGTGGCGCCCTGATGCCTGTGGCTGCTCTTGTGTGGTGAACGACTATGTCTGCCAATGCGCTCAAGCCTCTGAAGCTGCGCTTTGACTGGGTGCTGACCGGTCTGGTCATGCTCCTGTCCAGCATTGGGCTTCTGAACCTCTATTCATCGTCGATGGCGCTGGGCGAGAGCCTGCACATCGCCCAGGCCACGTGGTTGGGGCTTGGGCTGACGCTGGCCGCTGTGACGGCGTTGATCGATTACCGCTACTACCAGCGTTGGGCCTACGTCTCGTACGGCTTTGTGCTCTTTTTGTTGTTGGCGGTGTTGCTCTTTGGGACGATCATCAACGGGTCCAGGCGGTGGCTCAACTTTGGGCTTTTTCTTTTGCAGCCCTCCGAGTTGATGAAGTTGGCCATGATCTTATTGGTGGGGCGTTTTGTGGCCGACAACCCTCACCCAGAGGGGTACTCGCTCTTCAATATGGCGGTGCCGCTGGCGTTGGTCGGGGCGCCGACGTTGTTGATCATGCTTCAGCCCGATTTGGGCACCTCGCTGGTGGTCGTTTTCATCTTCTTCACGCTCTTTTTCTTCCTGGGCATCAAGATGCGCTCGACGCTCTTCCTCTTTGGGACGGCGGCCATCGCGGCGCCGCTCTTCTGGTTTTTTGGTCTGCACGACTACCAGAAGCGGCGCATCACCAGTTTTCTGGACCTGGAGAAGGATCCCTACGGCCCGGGTTGGCAGGTGCGACAGGCGCTGATCGCCTTTGGCGCGGGCGGAACCACCGGCAAAGGGCACCTGATGGGCACGCAGGTGCAGATGGGGTTTGTGCCCTACCACGAGAGTGACTTTGCGGCGGTGAACTGGGCCGAAGAGCATGGTTTTGTGGGCATGATGTTCCTGATGGCGGTCTACATCGCGCTGATTTATTGGGCGCTGAGGGTGGCCCGCAACGCCCGTGATCGCTTTGGGATGGTGGTGGCCACCGGGGTGGCGGCGCTGATTTTCTGGCACGTGGTCATCAACCTGGCGATGGTGCTGGGGATGCTGCCCGTTGTCGGTCTGACGCTGCCACTGATCTCTTACGGGGGCAGCTCTGTCATCACCATCATGATCGGCCTTGGCCTGTTGATGAACGTCTCCATACGCCGCCACGTCTTTTGATCTGCGCCGCGCCAGCGGCCCAACGCCCCAATTCACGCCGCGGGTTTCCACCAAGGCGTGCTCCTTCCATTGACATGTTGCGTGCATAGGACCACGGCGCAGGCAGGTGAGGGCCGCGGTGTTGTGTGTTGATGTGTGAAATTCAGGAACCTGTGTTTTCTTTTGGGTCACAGGTTTGTGCGGGCTGCGCTATCCCTGTGGGCACCGGTGAGACAAACAGAATGTGCAATGCACAAACTCGTGTGGAGAACACATGCGTGGTTTGAAGATCGGTGGTGTGTGCGCTTTGAGCGCGTTGTTGATGATTGTGACGGGCTGCGGTTCGGGAGGAGAACACTGCGCAGACCTTGAGAGTGGGTATCAGTGCGGCGGGACGTTTGGATACGATGGATCGGTGCGCCAGCTGGAGGCGGCGATAGGTCCCTGGACCAGCGGCAGTGCCATGGCGGTTTCGGACACCGAGATCGTCGTGGCTGACGAAGACAACGGGGCGGTTGTCTTTATGAGTCGAATCACCGGAGAGGTGGCGCGGACAGTGGAGTTGGGGGGCAGGCCTTCGGAGCTTGTCCTTGGTCCCGATGGGGATGTCTGGGTGACGCTGCGCAGTGCCGGACAGGTGGCGCGGATCAAAGCAGGGGGCCATGAAGCTTCCCATGTGGAGACTGTGGGTCTGGAGCCGACAGGTTTGGCGCTTTCGGTCGATGGTTCTGTGCTTGTGGTGGCGCTTTGGGGCGAAGACACTGCGTTGGCGTTGGAGCCCGATACTCTGCGTGTGCTCGACACGACGCCTGTGGGAGCCAGACCACGAACGGTGTCGATCAACAGCGAGTCAGTGGTGACCGTAGCGGGCGATTTGGGGGTGCGCAGCCGACTGCGTTTTGATGGTCAGCGTTTTGTGCACCTGGATACAGGCCGCGTCAACGGGTTTGATGAGCAAGTTACGCTGATCGAGTTGAACAATGGCATGGTTTTGCCCGGTATGGTCTTGGGTGCGGTGGTTCACCCGGAGCGAGATGAACCCCTCTTTGTGCATCAGTCGTTGACCTCGCGTCTTATCGCCGTCACGGATGCGGGGCCTGTGGATGCTGCCACCAGCTATTATGGTCCTCCTCCTGTGTCTGTGGGCGAAGTGATTGGCAGTCAGGGGGAGGCGACCACAGGACCCGCCATGACCTTTGATCCCGTGGCTGTCGAGGACAAAAATAGTGCTGTGCCGTTCGAGGCCAGGCCTCGTCAGGTGTTTCCCAATTTGAGTTTGCCGCGCGCCATCGCACACCACCCGTCGCTGACGCTGGCTGTGGTCGCAGGCATGGCTTCAGACACGGTGGCGTTTATCGGCACAGGTGACGCAGATGTGAAGTTCCTGAAGACTTATGACGCGGGGCAGGCTCCAATGGCTGTGGCCTTTTCTCCTGATGGTCGGTTTGTCTATGTCATGAATGCTCACGAACACACTGTGTTTGAGATTCTTCTCTTTAAACAAGAACAGAATCCTGTGGCGGTGGTCAATCGCCAAGGGCCCAGGTGGGAGGTTGCTTTCAACCCCTTCCAATCACGTTTGTTCTCCTACGGTCAGAGTCCCTTGTCTGCCAAGATGCAGCGTGGCCGGCGGCTTTTTACCTTTGTGGGTGACTTCTCCAACCCGCTTGGGTGTCAGAACTGCCACTTTGAGGGGGGCGATGATGGCATGATTCGTGTGGGTTTGGAGGGGATGCGCCAGACCCCAGCGCTGGCTGGCCGTTTGAGTGATACCGCGCCCTTTGCCTGGAATGGCAGCAGCGCGTTGCTCTCGGATCATGTGCAGTCCACCATGGGGCGCTTCGGTCACGGCGCCTTTTCGGCGCAGGAGTTGGAAGACATGGTGGCTTTCCTCAACGAAGGGCTTCGTGAACCTGTGCGTCCTGCAATCATGGCGGCTGACGCTGCGCAGTTGGAACGTGGGCGGTTGGTTTTTGAAGATCCCGGGGTGGGCTGTGCCGATTGTCACAGCGGTGCGATGACCACTGATAGACGCCAGCATCGGCTGGGCATCTCATCGGAGATCGAGAGCTATCTGGAAGACATCAGAGTCGCGATGGGTGTTGTGCAAGAGGAGGACCTTGGAAGTTTTGACACGCCCTCGCTGCGCAACCTGCGCTTCACCGCCCCGTACTTTCACAATGGCAGTGCCCCGACTTTGGAGGACGTTCTTGATATGACTGATGGTGTGATGGGTAACACTGGCCACCTCAGCGCTCAAGAGCGCGAGGATTTGTTGGCCTACCTGCGTTCGTTGTGAGGGGTGTGAGGGTTTTTGGGGGCTCACGGGTCATTGGTGATGACCTGAGAGTCATGGCCTGCTGCGTAAAGTGGGTTTAAGACCCTTTGCCCAGGGCGGCGCGCACACGATTGTTGCGCGCCGTTTGTGTTTCTTGGTCACAAGCTCCTCATTGCCCCGCTAATCATATGGGTACCAACAATCCCAGAACAAATGATGTGTTGAGCAACGACGCACGAACTCGTGGTGGAGTCCCCATGCGCGGTTTGAAGACAAGCGGAGTGTGCGCCTTGGGCGCTTTGATGATGATGTTGACAGGTTGTGCCCCTGACAGGGCCACCTGCCACTATGAAAATGGAGAGTTGGTCTGCGACTCGCTCTCCTCTGGTGAGCCACAGGCCGAAGCCCCGGTGCAGTCGGTCTTTGCCATGGAGCGCTCGATCGCTGCGTGGACCAGCGGCAGCGCGATGGCGGTGACACAGGCGGAGATCATCGTGGCCGATGAGGACAACGGCACGGTGGTGGTCCTGGACCGGCAAAGCGGTCAGGTGCTGCGCAGCATTGAGGTGGGTCAGTGTCCGTCGCAGCTCGTGGTGGGCCCGGATGGGGACATCTGGGTGACGCTGCGGCGCACAGGTCAGGTGGCGCACATCGCGCCCGGCGCCCAGGAGGTGAGCAACCTCAACACCGTCGGGATAGAGCCGGTGGGGTTGGCGCTCTCGCCGCAAGCGGACGCGTTGGTGGTGGCGTTGTGGGGCGAAAACGCGGTGGTGTCGCTCGATCCTGCAACGCTGCAGCTTCGGGACGCGCTGCCTGTTGCGGGCCGTCCTCGCGCGGTGGCCATCAACCAGGCGGGTGTGGTGTCGGTGGCCGGTGATCTGGGCACGCGCAGCCGCTTGAGCCTCAAAGATGGGGCGCTCGAAGAGCTGGATGCGCGTTTTCTGGCTGGTTTTACGGTCATCAGAAGTGCGCAGGGGGCGCCCAGGCCCGGCATGGTGCTTGGCACCGCGATTCACCCCGAGCGTGACGAACCCATCTTTACACACCAACTGGTCCAATCGAGTGTGTCTGTGGAGACCGAGGTCATCCAGGGCTACTACGGTCCCCCGCGCGAGGTCGTGACGGTGGTTGACGTGGCCTCGCCCACCCCCGTGGTGACCGCCGAGCCGCTCGATCCCAATCAAGACGTCGACCTGGGGTCTCCAAAAACCTTTGGGGATTCCATGTTGAAGATGAGCCTGCCCAGAGACATCGCCCACCATCCCTCGTTGACGCTGGCGGCGGTGGCGGGCATGGCCTCGGACACAGTGGCCATTGTGGGAACCGACAAAACATCCATCAAACACATCCTGACAGTCGACGTGGGGCAGGCCCCCTCGGCTGTGGCCTTCTCGCCGTCTGGCGATCGCCTCTACGTCATGAACGCCCATGAGCACAGCGTCTCTGAGATCGTCCTCTTTGGGGCGGGGCAGTTGCCCAGGAGCGTGATTGCTGAGCGAGGGGGTGATTGGGAAGAAAGTCTCAGGCTCCAGGTCTCCGGGGCAGCCATGGTCTATGGTTCAAGCCCGCTCTCTCTTGAGGCCCAACAAGGCCGCCGCCTCTTTACCCATGTGCGCGGGATTGGAGAGCCGGGTGTCAACCCGTTGGGCTGCCAGAGCTGTCACTTTGAGGGGGGGGATGATGGGATGGTCCGTGCTGGCGGGGAAGGGCTGCGTCAAACGCCTTCGTTGGCCGGTCGTTTGCTCAACACGGCGCCCTTTGCCTGGGATGGCAGCAGCGCGGCGTTGACCGATCACATCGAATCCACGGTGGAGCGCCTTGGTCACGCGCAGTTGAGCGCGCGTGACCTGTCGTTGGTGGCCAGCTTTCTTTCCGAAGGCCTGCCCGAGCCCGTTCGTCCGGTGATGATGGAGGGCAATGAAGAGCAGATTGAGCGCGGGCGGCTGGTCTTTGCAGACCCTGAGGTGGGCTGCGCGGCGTGCCACAGTGGTCCCATGACCACCGACGGGCAGAGCCACAACATTGGGACGCGCTCCCTCTTTGAGCAGCGCCTGGACGAGATGCGTTTGGAGGGCGGTTTTGTCAAAGAGCTGCCCAATGGCCGCTTCAACACGCCGTCGCTGCGCAACCTGCGCTACACCGCGCCCTACCTGCATGACGGCAGCGCGCCGACGCTTGAGGATCTTTTGGAGATGACCGACGGCAAGATGGGCAAAACCAGCCACCTGACGCTGAGTCAGAGAGATGACTTGCTGGCTTACCTGCGTTCTTTGTGAGTGCCGTGCCCAGGGCTACAAACGCAGCGCTTTGTCTGCGCCCAAGCTGCCACGAACATGCCCTTTGAGTGCCCTTTAAGGGCATTTCTCTGGACACAACGTCGTCTTAGAAGACACTGAACACCACCGGGGCTCTTTCCAGCCCGCGGCGGCCGTAGTATGGTCGCCGATTCGTATGGACGGGGGTGTGTCAGCACGGCACGCTTGCGGCGTGTTCAGCACCCGACACCTCCTGTCACAGTGGCGTCGCGCCTGAGCCACAGAAGGTTCACCCCAACCCCACGGAGGATCCCTTGGGAGCGCTGAACGGATCGCTTTCCTATGCCCGCTTCTTCGTTGAGGGAGAGCTGCCGACCGATTTCCGGCAGGTCTTCCTTGAGGCCATCCAGCACAGAGCTTTTGAAGCTCTGTCCGCCGATACCGAAGACGAAGAGCGCGTCGGTTGGTGCAACATCGAGCATCCTTTGGATGTCGATTTTGATCACCACAAGCTCTACTACAACGAATACATCAACGTCGCCCTGCGCATCGACAAGTGGCGCATCCCTGGTGCGTTGCTCAAGGCCTACACGACCGAGGCCGAGCGCACCTACATGGCCAAGCACGGCAAGGATAAGCTGCGCAAGAGCGAAAAGGACGACATCAAGGCCATTGTCTCTGCCGACCTGAAGAAGAAGCTGCTGCCGTCGATGAAGACCATCGACATGTCGTGGAACGTCCATACGGGCGTGGTGCGCTTCTGGAACCAATCGGGCAAGACGCTGGAGATGTTCCAGGATCTCTTTGAAGACACCTTCAAGATGAGTCTGGTGCCGGACAACCCCTACATCAGCGCGCTGCGCCACGATCTGGACGACGATCAGGGCCTGGCGCTGGCGGAGGCCTCTCCGGCGATCTTCCACCGCGACGATGACGCGCTGGTCTAAGCTGGAAAGAAGGAGACAACACGATGGATTTGATTGATCTGATTGAGAGTCACCGCTTTCTGGGCACCGAGTTCCTGATGTGGCTCTGGTACAAGAGCGACGTCTTTGAGGGGCGCTTCATGGTGGGCGAGCGCGCCTGCGAGGTCTGGTTTGATGACAAGCTGACCTTGGAAGCTGTGATGGTGGAGACGGAGCAGAGCGTGCTCAAGGGGGCTTCGCCGACCTTCACGCCCGAAGCTCGCGAGGCACTGCGCCAGGGCAAGATGCCCACCCAGGCCAAGCTGCGCCTGATCTATGAAGGTAAAGAGTTCCAGTTGACGCTCAAAGGGGCCGCGCTGCAGATGTCGGGCATCAAATTGCCGGCGTTGATGACGCGCTCCGACGACGAGAAGTTCTACGAGCGGATGTTCTTGTTGGAATTGCTCGAAGAGTTGATGGAAGATCTCTACACCGAGTTTGTGGGCCTGCGTTTGACCGCCAACGCCTGGGACAAGGTGCTCGACGCCGTGCGCGCCTGGATCAAAGACGGCAGCTTGATTGAGACGGACGAGTACAACGCGCTCAAGGCCCAGGTGCCTGCGCTCAAGCGCGTGCGCAGCACCACGGCCATTGCCACCGGCATCCCCGCCACGGGAGATGTTCAAGAGGTTCAGGCCGCGCCTGCGGCTGAAGCCCAGGCTGAGCCCGCCGCTGAATCCGCACAGGCCGAGCCTGCCGCCGAAGAAGCCCCCGCTGCCCCGCTGCCCGTCGAGCCTGCCGCCGAGGCCTCGGCCGCTCCCCCCGCCTGAGTTTCTGGCCGACAAGCAAGAGGCCTGACCCATACACCAGGTCGGGCATTCACCTCCTCACCCACACCACAATACTCGCCCTGAATCGGTGCTGTCGGGCATGGATTGTGTGGTGGTGTGCGACGTGTTTGCGGCGAGTCTTTTATCTCAAAAATGGGTTGACTCGCCATGGCGAGGCGAGCGAGGGTGTGCCTGCGCCTGTGGTCAGTGGTGTGGTTGTCATCTTGTTTCAAGCGCGGCTTCTTTGGAGGCGGCTGTTTGTGGTGGGGTGTGTTTACGGAGGTGATATGGGTCAACGGACGCCGTGGGATGCGGGGTACCATCTGCTTTTTGAGCAGCCCAGAGTGATGCGGGATTTATTGCGGGGGTTTGTGCCTGGTGAGGTGTTGAGAGGAGTCACTGTAGAGAGCATCGAGCCTCAAAAGACCGATTTTTACAACAAGCACTTTAAGAAGCGTGACGGTGACATGTTGGTCAAGTTGCGCCGAAACGACGGTACAAGTGCGTATTTGTGGTTTTTGTTGGAGTTTCAGGTTCAGCCCGAGCGGTTTATGGCTGTCAGGATAGGGACATACCTGTTTTGGTTGTACGAGCACTTGATCCAGAGTCAGGCGTTGGGGGCCGATGGTGAGCTTCCGCCTGTGTTTGCGATGGTGTTTTATCATGGGGAGCGCAAGTGGTC
This sequence comes from uncultured Pseudomonadota bacterium, assembly GCA_937123825.1. GTDB lineage: Bacteria > Myxococcota_A > Bradymonadia > Bradymonadales > CAKZKQ01. Next base: position 14,472 of record CAKZKQ010000259.1, on the reverse strand, counting down.
TGTCCCCAATGGTTTGGGGGGTTTGATCGCTTTGCCAAAGCATTCGTTGTTGTGGCCATGGCAGCCCCAGGTTCGGTTTCATCTTCTTCAGGAGCAAGAGGTGGACACGGGGCCTTTGGAGCACAACAAGAACGTGGCGGGTTTGTTGATTCGACTGAACCAGTGTCGTGAGGCCAAAGACTTTGCAGCGGTCATCGGCCGACTTACTGCGGTGGTGCGCGGGGATGAAGATCGTGAATTGAGTCGTTTGTTGCTACGATGGATTGTGGAAGTTCTTGCACCCAAACATGAGGTCGACCTCACGGTGCAAGACGTTGAACCGTTGGTGGAGGACAAAACCATGGGGCTGGAGCACCACGCAGAAGAGATCATTCAGGGGTTCAAAAACATGGGCGTGGCGCAAGGCCTGCTTGAAGGCCGCAAAATAGGTCATGCAGAAGGTCACAAAGAAGGTCACGCTGCGGGGCTCAAGAGTGGTCAGAGCGGCGCACAAAAGAGGGCGTTGTTGACGGTTTTGGAGGCGCGTTTTGGTGCCGATCCCCGTTGGAATGCGCTCCTTGAGGCTGCGCAGTCATCCGAGCGCTTTGATGAGGTCTTGCGTCGGGCGACAGTCGCTGACAGCGCCGATGCTTTTGTGCGTGAGGCCAGAGAGGTGTTGGGGCTTGGGTGAATGAAGCGGCTGTTGAGTTCCGTTTCAGTTGCTGCCCATCAACACAGGGGCCAACGTTGCCGTCATGGGTTTGGATTGGCCCGTGTCAGTGTGGGGCAGGGTTGAGGGCAGCGTGGCTGCATTGTCGGAGGACGGCGGCGATGGTGTCAGCCGCCTCCTGGTTGGCCAGTGATTCTGGGACCATGGGGATGTGGACGAAGCCTGCGTTGCCGTCAAAGCCGACTTCGTTGGACCACACCATCAAACGATAAAAAATCTCATTGCAGACGTATGTGCCTGCGGAGTTGGAGACCTCGACGCGGGTGTGGCCAAGGCGATGTGCGTGGGCGACGAGTGCGTCCACTGACCATCGTCCCATCAAGCCGTCTGGGCCTGAGGGGATGATGGGCTCGCCGTTGGGCCGAGCGCAGCGTCCGCTGGCATCGGGTCTGCCGCCGCGCCTGTGGTTGATGGCCATCCGCTCCAGGCGGATGTTTTTGGAGCCGCTGGCGACGCCAAAGGGGAAGACCCCCACCAGGTGGCGTTTGGGGTCTGCGTGCATGGCGTTCAAGGTGTGATGGAGGGTTTTCCATGCCCCTTCAAAGTGTGTGGGCAGCTCGATGACCTGCACATCAAAGGCATCGCTCAGGAGCGCCGCGACGGCGCGTGCCACCCCTGGCGACGGGTTGACGCTGACGCCAGGGAAAGGTCCAAAGCCGCTCAGGAGGAGGGTCGGGCGAATTTTGGGGGGAGCGGCGGGGTACAGGATGTTGGCGAGCGATGCTGGGTCTTGTTTTAGTCCTGTGGTGTCGTGGATGAGGGCGCAGAGGGCGGGCAGATCTCGGGCGGCGATCAGTCTCAGGGCGTCGCTTGTTTGCCAGCGTCGGAGTTTGGCGATCCTCTCCTGTGGGGCTTGGGGGTGCGCTTTGGTCAGCATTTGCCTGAGGTGACCGGTGAGGTGAGCCATGGCGGGCCATTGTGGGCCGAGACTCTGGTTCAGGTGGGTGCGCAGGGTTTTGGTCAGTCCGGGGGCGGCGCCCGCCGATGATATGCCGAGCGTCAATGTGCCAAGCTGGGCTGAGGCCAGCCAGTGGAGATCGCCCTTGTGTTGGTTGTGGGCGGCGTTGGTCCAGATCTTCCGGGCGCGGGCCATGGCGAGAATGTGATCGTTGAGATCGTGGTCGTCGGTGCAGGTCAGCGCGAGGTGAACGCCGTCGAGATCGCTGGGGTCAAAGGGGCGCCTTTGCCAGGTGAGTTTGGGGTGCTGCGCCGCCCATGTTTGTGGATCGGCGCTGGGGTTGGGGTCCACCAGCGTCACGTTTGCGCCCGCGCCAAGCAGGCTCAGCGCTCGGCGGCGGCCAACAGGGCCTGCGCCGACGACCAGAGCGCGCAGGGTGTTGGCCTTCAGGCCCAGCAGCAGTGGTGGGGCAGTGGGTTGGCTCATGGAGACTCCTTGTGGGGGCGCAAGAACGGTGTGTGTGGCAGTGGGGCCGCTGCGACTGCATCGGGCACAAGCGTGTGGCAGTGGTGGCAAAGACATTCCAACGCTTGACCCCTGAAGACTGGTGAATAAAACTCCCGTTGGATGTTGGCCGGTGTGTTCGTCCGCTCGAAGCACACAGCCTCAACATGGTCCAGCAGCGCTGATGGGTTTGTACAGGCTGCTGAGACACAAACAAACCCATAGAGTTCAGCGACCATTTGATACAGGAGAGACAGCCATGGCTGGAAAGAACGTGATTGAAGCCACCGACAAAAACTTTGCCACCGAGGTGCTTGGTTCTTCGGTGCCCACGGTGGTGGATTTCTGGGCGGTGTGGTGCGGTCCCTGCCGCATGATCGCCCCCATTCTGGATGAGCTGGCCAACGAGTACGAGGGCAAGGTCCGCGTGGCCAAGCTCAACGTCGATGAGAACCCCAGCACGGCGGCCAACTACAACATCCGCTCCATCCCCACGCTGCTGGTCTTCAAAAACGGCGAGCTGGTCAAGCAGCACATCGGTGCCGCGTCCAAGCCCAAGCTGCGCGCCCTCTTTGACACCGTCAGCTGAGGACACGCTCCGACCCCGGGTCGGAAGAATCTTTGTCGGGCTCCGATGCGCTGGTTGCGTCGGGGCCCGTCGCGCTCTGGAGCTTGCCCAGCGCTTGTGGGTCCAGCTTGCCAAGGGGCTGCAGCCCTGCCTCAGAGGCCCCCACCACCAACACTTCATCCACAGCCCGCACCAGATAAAGGGTGCGCCTTGGCCCCAGCGGCAATGAAGAGACCACCTCCAGATGTTGGGGGCCCTCGTCGCGGCGCTGCATCCATCTGGCCAATCCAAAGCGAATTGCCACAAACGCCAGCGCGCACACCAGTCCCAACGACACCAGCGTCTGAATGAGCATCGCTCCAAAGGATGGCACTTCGGGGGGCATCTGTGGGTTCTCCTTGGTGGTGTGGTGGTCTGTGATTCGGTTCGACGGCGCGCAGCGCACGGTTGGCGCTCATGTCTGCATGACCTGACCCGCAAGGGGTCATCTTGTGATAGAGTCGGCTTTGTCGCAACAGGACGCAGGAGGAGAGGGCGCTGATGGGTGGGGATTTGTGGGATGGAGCTTTGCCGGCAGGGGCGTTGGCGCTGGCGTTGGTGCCGCTGGGCTTGATCCTGGTGACGAGCTTCATCAAGCTCTCGGTGGTGCTGTCCTTCTTGCGCAGAGCGCTCGGCGCGCCCGAAATCCCTTCCACGGCGATTGTGGTGGCAGTGTCCGCGCTGATGAGCGCCTTCATCATGGCGCCGGTGGCTCTGGAGACGGTGAGGGCCATTGAGGGGTTGCCCACGTCTCCCGCACCGCTCGAAGAAGAGCTTGTGGGGCCGCAGCCCGACAGTGTTGCGGCTCAGGTCGACCGTTTGAAAGCTGCGGCGAGCGTGTTTGAGCCGCTCAAGGCGTGGCTGGGGCGGCACAGCGGTCAAGCCGAACGCCAAAGCTTTGTGACCCTTGGCAAAGCCCTCCACCCCAAAGAAGACCACGGCTGGCTCCTGTCTGATGACTCGCCGTTGGTCCTCTTGCCCGCCTTTGTGATGACGGAGCTCAAGGAAGCCTTCATCATCGGCTTTGTGATCTTTGTGCCCTTTATGGTTTTGGAGTTGGTGGTGGCCAACACGCTGCTGAGCCTCAACATGCACATGGTCAACCCTGCAACCATCAGCCTGCCCTTCAAACTCCTGCTTTTTGTGCTCATCGACGGCTGGAGGCTGCTGATCGAAGGGCTGATCCTTGGCTATGTCTAGACCCAGGGCAGTTCAGCCGCAGGCGATGTCCATCAGGTCGGCGCGCTGCTCGGCGACGCTGCGGGCCAGCGCCAGTTGTCCGCGCGCCCGCAGCAGGTTGTGGTCAGGGCGGCTGGGGGCGATCTGCGGATCCCATCCAAAGTAGGCGTCGTTGAGGGTGTCGGCGGCAAAGCGGGCGCTTAGCTCCAGGCAGATCCGCTCGACGGCCGGGGCGATGGCGCGGCGTTCCTGGGCGGTGATCCAAGAAGAGCTTGCGTCCAGGTGTCCTTCGACGGCGGCGGCAAAGAGCGCCTTGTCAAAGTGGGGGGTTGGGTGGTTTTCATCCCAGGGGTTGCACCAGGATCGCAGCGCGTCCCCCAAATCGATGTCCACACCCATCCAAGCCATCGTGTCGAGGTCAATGACGCCTGTGACGGTGCGCTGCGCGTCGTCAAAGAGGAAGTTGCTCAGCTTGCCGTCCCCATGGCCGATGCGCATCGGCAGCGACGGGATCGTGCCCCAGGCGTTCCACCGGGCCTGGAGTTCCCTGGACATGTCTGCGATCTGTGCGTGGAGGCGGTGGTCAGGGTGCGCAGCGACGGCCTTCGCCAGCGTGGCCATGTGTTTGTCGGTGTCGTGTGCACCGGGGCGCGCAAAGTTAAAGCGGTGCGAGGTGCCAAGCAGCGCGCCGTGAAACCGCCCCAACATCTGCGCCGCCGCGCGGATCTGCTCGGGGCCCGTGGCCCGGTGATGGGTCTGCCCCGGCAGGCGCGTCATCGCTCGCCATGTCCCAGCCGCAGGCGCAGGCGTTTCCAGGGTCACCCAGAGCTTGTCTTGCGCTGTGCGCACAAGGCGCGGCACAGGCACGCCTTGTTCAGAGAGCACGGCCGTCAACGCCTCGATGTCCAGATTGACCTCTGGGGCAAAGATGGGGTGCAGGCGCTGAAGGATGTGGGTGTCGCCCAGCGCGAAGGTGTCGTTGATCAGCCCTGCGGTGATCGGGCTGACAGGCAGGTCGACCAACGCAGGGTAGTGGTGCAGCACAGGTGTCGGATCCATGACGGTGTTTGCTCCGTGGTGGTTGGCAGCGGTACATTGTGGTGTGGTTTGATGGATGGGTTCAAGGGGATTGATGGAAGCCTACCTGCTCAATGTGGTGCGCGAAGGGCTGATGTTGGCGCTGCTCTTGTCGGCGCCGCCGGTCCTGGCCAGCCTCGCGGCGGGCGTGGCGGTGGGTGCATTGCAGACCGCCACCCAGCTTCAAGAACCCACGCTGACGCTGGTCCCCAAGATCGCCGCCGCTGCGCTGGCCCTGGTCCTGGCCAGTCCCTGGATTGGCGCTCAGGCCATCGCCTTCGCCACGATCATCTTTGAAGGCCTGCCGGCCCTGGCAAGGTGATGCCCGACCATGGTGTTCTTTGACTCTCAGCGCGGTGAGCCATGACCCACGCAGCCTTGTGGTGGCAAGATGGCTGGATTTTTGCGGCGCTGGTGGCCTGTCGACTGATGCCGCTGGTGATCTGGGCCCCGTTTTTTGGGGGAAAGGCCGTCTCCATCTGGATCCGTGTGTCGGTCTGCGCTGCGCTCACGCTGGCGCTGACCCCACTTTTGGGCGCTGGGGTCGTCGATGCCGGTCTTGTCTCTGCGCGCCCTGCTTTGGAGTTGTGGGCGCTTGGCCTCAAAGAGCTGGCCCTTGGCGCTGCGGTGGGTTTTGTGGGCGCGCTCTTTTTCTGGGCGGCGCAGATGGGCGGCGCACTGGCCGACACCGCGCGCGGCGCCCAGCTCTCTGACGCCGCCATGCTCCCCGGCGCGCGCTCCCCGCTGGCGGGGCTCTGGGGCGGATTGACCGCCGCCGTTTTTCTGGCCACCGGGGGCCACCTGCTGGTCTTTGGTGCCCTGGCGCGCTCTTTTGTGGTCTTGCCCCCGCTCAACTGGCCCGCCGAGGAGGCCCAAAACGCCTCCGAGCAAGTCTGGCTCCTGGTGGAGTTGGCCGGTCAGGCGCTGGGCTTGGCCGTGCTCCTGGGTTTGCCCGTCCTGGCCGCAGTCTGGCTCTCCAGCGTGTTGCTCGGTGTCTTGTCCAGAGCTGGCGGCGGCCTTCGGGCTTGGTTCCTGACGCTGCCGCTGCGCACCGTGCTTGGCCTGCTGGGTGCGTTGGTCATGACCCACGTGGTGATCGATTTGACGCTCGACGGTGCCCTGGGGGCGATCAACATCCTGTCCTGGCTCATCGGGGGACCCTGAGGTGGAACCCCGCACCGAACAACCCACAAAGCGCCACCTCCAAGACATGCGCCGCGAAGGGATCACCCCCCGCAGCGGCGCGCTGACCTTTGTGGCCATGGTTTGGGGCGCGCTTGGCGTGGGAGCGCTGGCGGCCGAAGCGCTGTGGGAACACCTTAAAACACTGACCACGCACACGCTGCGCCACGCCGGCACCCTCTCCGAACCCCAACAAGCGATCGCGCTCCTCCATAAAGGCGCCGCCTCCCTCTGGACGCTCTCCTGGCCCCTGTGGAGCGTCCTCATCGCCGCCGCGACGCTCACCCTCCTCACCCACGTCGGCTTCGCCTGGCACCCCAGCACACTCTTCCCCAAGCTTGCTCGCCTGGGGCCGAGGACTGCACAGCCCGATCGCGTCGCGGCCGATGCTGCGCTGCGCTCGCTGCTGGCGCTGAGCCTGACCTTGTGCGGCGCTGGCCTGGTATGGTCTGGTTGGCACGCGCTGGCCCGAAATCCCTGGACGACCCCCGCAGCGGCCACCGCATTTTTGGGCGACCTGGCCTGGGAGGCCGCTTGGCAAACGGCCGTCTTGTTGACGCTCTATGCCCTGGCCGATGCCATCCTCAAACGCACCCGGTGGCAAAGGGACGTGATGATGACGCGCCGTCAAAAAGACAAACGTTGAGTGCGCCGCTGCAAAGGAATGATCCCACTGAAAATAAAACAAAGGTGACGCCGTCCAAGGTCCGGATAAGATGGGGTTGGCCACAAAGGGTTCGAAAGGTGTTGAGGACAGGGAGCGGGTATGGCTTTGGATATCCTGGCAGGGATTGTGGTGGTGGGACTGGCTGGGTTGGGGTTTCGCAAAGGGGCCCTGGCGCAAATCCTCAACCTGATCGCGGTGGCGCTGGCTTTTGCCGCCGCCAGACCCGCAGGGGCGGTGCTCTCACTGCTGATCTATGGCCAGACCTCGCTCGACAAGCCCTTTCTGGACTTTGGCATGACGGCCCTGGGCGGCGTGGTCATTTTTGCCATCGCCACGGTCGTCGGCGTGTTGATTGAACGCTTTGTGCGCGATGAAGATGAAGACCCCTCCAAGACCGATCGCCTGGGCGGCGCCGCCATCGGCGCGGTCAAAGGCGTGTTGGTGGTCTATCTTCTGGCCGCCGGGGTGCTCTCCATCGAGGCGGCCCTCGAAGAGGCCGATCCTGGCGATGAGCTCTACCTCCAGGAGTCTCGTGTCGTCGAGGTCGCCCGCATCTTGCCGCGCCCCTGGGAGTTTGCCCCCAGGCGCGACAAAGCCGGTCTGCTCGACCCCTGGCTGGCCACCGCTGAGCCACAACCCCCTGCCGAAGCACAAGCACCACAACATAACGAACCCATGGATTGACTGCGCCGCGCCGATGCGGTCATGTCTGGGCACCTGACGGTCCAAGCGCGTTTTGGACCTTTTGCGCCAGTGAGCCACAAAAGCGCACACCACCTGCGCAACCCTTACGCCCGCGCTGCGTCCTTGTCCAAAGACCCATCCCTGCCGCGGTGCCCATGGATCGCCCCACAACGTCCCCCTTGCGCCGGCTTTTGGCCTACAGCCGATCGCACCGCCAGACTGTGATCAAGGCCACCGCCTGCTCGATCCTCAACAAGATCTTTGACCTTGCTCCCCCTGCACTCATCGGCGCCGCCGTGGATGTGGTCGTCAAGCGCGAAGAGTCGCTCCTGGCGCAGTGGGGCGTCGTGGACGTCTGGCATCAACTGTGGGTGCTGGCCATCGCCACCGTGGTCGTTTGGGGACTGGAGTCGCTCTTTGAGTACGCCTTTGGGGTGCTGTGGCGCAACCTGGCCCAGAGCATCCAGCACGACATGCGCCTGGACGCCTACAGCCACGTTCAAAACCTGGAAATGGCCTACTTTGAAGACCGCAGCACGGGCGGTTTGATGGCCATCCTCAACGACGACGTCAACCAACTGGAGCGCTTCCTGGACGGCGGCGCCAATGCCCTGCTCCAGGTGGCCACCACCGTCGTCGTCATCAGCTTCTCCTTCTTTGCGCTGGCCCCCGGCGTGGCCTCGCTGGCGCTGCTGCCCATGCCGTTGATCTTGTGGGGCTCGTTTCGCTTCCAGAAGAAGATCGCGCCCCGCTACGCCGAAGTCCGCGAGCGCACCGCCGTCCTCAACGGACACCTGGCCAACAACATCGCCGGGGTGGCGACCATCAAGAGCTTCACCGCCGAAACCCACGAAATCGAGCGCATCCGCCAAGCCAGCGACGCCTACCGCACCGCCAACCGGCAAGCCATCAACCTCAGCTCAGCCTTCTCGCCGTTGATCCGCATGGTCATCGTCCTTGGCTTCACCGCCACCCTGGTCTACGGCGGCCACCTGACCCTGACCGGTGTCCTCGAAGTCGGCAGCTACAGCGTCATGATCTTCCTCACCCAGCGTCTCCTCTGGCCGCTGACTCGCCTTGGCCAAACCTTCGACCTCTACCAGCGCGCGATGGCCTCCACCGAGCGGATCTTGAACCTGCTCGACACCCCGGTGGCCATCGACAGCGGCTCGCAGGCGCTGCCGCGCGACGAAGTCCAGGGCCACATCCGCTTCGAAAACATCACCTTCGCCTACCCAGATCGAGAGCCCATCCTGGTGGACTTTGATCTGGAGATCGAGCCCGGTCAGACCGTGGCCATCGTTGGCCCCACCGGCAGCGGCAAGTCCACGTTGGTCAACCTCCTGCTGCGCTTCTATGAACCCCAGCAAGGCACAATCGCCCTCGATAAGAAGGACATCAAAGATCTCAAGCTGGGGGATCTGCGCGGGGCCGTGGGCCTGGTCAGCCAACACACCTTCCTCTTCCATGGGGCTGTGCAGGACAACATCTCCTATGGAACCTTCGGGGCGCCGTTTGATGATGTGGAGCGGGCCGCCAAGGTGGCCGAAGCGCACGGCTTTGTGGCGGCGCTGCCCGAGAGCTATCAAACCGTGGTTGGAGAGCGCGGTCAGAAGCTCTCGGGCGGGCAGCGCCAGCGGTTGTCGATCGCGCGGGCGATCTTGAAAGACCCGCCGGTCTTGATCCTCGATGAAGCCACCAGCGCCGTGGACAATGAGACCGAGGCCGCCATTCAGCGCTCGCTGGAGTTGGTCACCGCCGAGCGCACCACACTCATCATTGCCCATCGGTTGTCCACCATCCGCCACGCCGATAAGATCGTGGTCCTGGAGCAGGGACGGATTGTGGAGGCTGGGCGACACGAGGCGCTTTTGGAGCGCGAAGGCCTCTACGCCCACCTGTGGAAGGTGCAGACTGGCGAGCGCGCTTGAGCACCATCAGCGCACGCCCTTAAAGAGGGAGTTGTCATGGGCAACCCCAGGTTTGAGCGCCTGCGGGCGCTGGTTTATGCGCAGCCCAGCGCCGAGGCCTGGGACGAGCTGTGTGAACTGCTCGATGGTTGGTCGCAAGCCGATGGTTTGGAGGAGGCGCTGGTCTACGCCGAGCCTTTGCTCCAGCGTTGGCCCACCGCGTTGCGCCAGCCGCCTCCCTACTGGGACCATGATGACGTGCGCCGTCGTCTGACGGTGCAGCTTCAGCCGCTCGAAGCCGCCGCGCTCTCCTTGGAGCGCGAGATCGTCTGGTTGGAGCCGCCCGAGCGCTTTGATTACGTCCGTCAACGTTTTGTGCTGGCCCACCTAGGCACTGGCGCGCCGCGCTGGGAGCGCAGCGGACGCGTGGTGGGTTATGCGAGGCTTGATTGGTCTGGTCAGCGTCGTCCAAGCGGGTCCGGGCGAGTGTTGCAGCGGGTTTTTGTGGCGGCGCCCTACGACAGAGACAGTGATCCGCACGGGGTTTACGCTGGGCGCGTTCCGGATGAGGGGGTTGATCCCCGCACAGTCCTGGCTGGGGTCCTGGGCTGGGTGACGCCGCAGGCGCGGCGTGGTTTTGAGCGTCCCGAGGTGCCCGGGGCGGCGGCGTTGGATGTGTTGCAGCAGCGTTGGGAGGGGTGCACGCGGTGCCGTTTGGGTCACAAGCGCCAGCAACTTGTCTTTGGGGTGGGTGATCCCCAGGCCCGGTTGGTGGTCTTGACGGACGCGCCCGCGGAGCACGATGACCATCTGGGTGTGCCCTTTGTGGGCCGGCGCGAGCGGATGTTGGAGATGGCGCTGGGTCAAATTGGGCTGCGGCGCCCGGATGTGTACTTGATGACGCTCGTGAAGTGTCGTCCGCCTTCGGACAGAGCCCCTCGGGTCGATGAGGTTCGAGCGTGTCAGCGCCTTTTTGAAGCGCAACTCGACATTGTTCAGCCGCGCGTGGTGCTGGCCATGGGGCAGGCGTCTGTGATGGCGCTCGGCGGTGGTTTGGTGCAGGAGCAGCGGGGCCAATGGCGTGCGGTGGAGCAGGCCTGGCGCGTGATGCCGACCCATTCGCTTGAAGAGGCACTGGAGGATTCGCGCTTGCGGGCGTTGGTGTGGCGCGACGTTCAGGAGGTGGGGCGCGTGCTACGCCTTTTTGAAGAGCAGGAGAAAGCGGGCCAGTGAGGCGACGTTGCCTTTGGTGATGGAGACGCCAGAGCCTGCCAGCGTGACCGCGGGGTTGCGCGTGCCGATGAGCATTTCTTTCCAGATTATGCTGGTGGTCGACACCCGAATGTCGGCGCTGGGGTGGTCGGCCATCTCCAGTTGGGCCACGCCCCGGCGGACGTGGAGGGTAAAGTCCTCCTGGGTGTCGCTCAGGTGGAGGGTCATGGACTGCGTCATGTCCAGGCATTTTTGGGCGCGCAGTTGAACGGGCATGGCCTTCATGACCATGGCGGCGGGCATGTCGCCGATGATGTTGCGGGCCGCCACTGCGGGGTCGGGCTCCGGGATGGTCAACTCTCCCTGGGTTTCGAGCGCCTGGGTCAGGAGGTAGTTGCGGCCGTTGGCGCTGGTCTCTGCGGACGCCATGCCCTGGAGTCCCTGCGCGCGGAGTGTCTTGGCCGCTTCGTCGTCTGGGTTGATGGCCAGCAGGTGGCTGGTCAACTCCAGTGTCCAGCGCCAGTCCCCGTCGTTTGCAGCCTTGCGGGCTTGTTGGTGCAGGTTTTGGACGCCTCCAGCCAGTTTGGCGGTCTTGTGGGCGCGCTCGAGTGCGCTCATGGGGGATAGGAAGGCGGCGTCTTCTTCAAACCAGCCCAGGTAGCCTTGGTAGATGGCTCGGACGGACCAGTCTACGCGGCCGTAGTGCTCGTGGAGCCAGGGGTCCTCGGCCAGGTGTGCGGGGAGTTGGACGTGTTGGACCAGCTCATCGACGCTCATGCCTTTGTTGATGCCCTGGATGGTCTGGTCGTGCACAAACTGGATGGCGTCGCGGTAGTTTTGCAGGGCGGCGGCGATGCGGGCTTTGCCGTGCAGGGGTCTGGTGTGGCTGGGGACGAGGTGTTCGGCGCCCAGTGAGCGCAGGGTGTCGAGTGTGCGGACCCAGGCCATGACGTCGCGGTAGGCGGTGCCTCGGATGGCGTAGAGGTTGGGGAAGCTCTGATAGATGTTGTCGGCGGGCATCAGGACCTTGTCCTGGGGTTTCCAGATGGCGATCTGGTCGGGGGTTTCGCCCGGGGTGTGCAGGAGGACCAGATCGAGGCCTGCGACGGTCAATTCGAGCCGTTCCTCGAAGGTCTTGGTGGGCCAGAGGATGGAGGGTGAGGCTTGTGGGTCGTAGCGCAGCTCGGGGCCGATGCCGCAGCCGATGCGATCCTGGGGGGAGAGCATGACCCCGAACTGGCGCATGCTTCGGCGCGAGATGGTGGGGCGGATGACGCTCATGATGCGCCGGATCAGCTCGGGGGTGGTGGCGTGGCTGTAGACCTCGGGGTTGTCGTCGCCGGCCATGACGTGGCCGCCAAAGATGTGATCGGCGTGGTTGTGGGTGTAGATGAGGGCCTTGACGGGCTTGGAGGTGATGGCGTTGAAGGCGGTTTTGACCTCCTTTGCGGCCGGTTCGCTCTCCATGGAGTCGATGATGACGACCCCGTCGTCGCCCTCAAGCAAGATGGCGTTGGCCAGACCAAAGCCGACGGCGACGTGCACACCGGGGGCGGCTTCGATGACCTCGCGCTCAAAGAGCGCCTGGTGGTCCCGCAGGCTTTGGGGGCTGGCGACGTGTTGGGCGCGCGCAGGGCGCGTTGGGGTCGTCAGTCCGACCCGTTGGAGGAGGCGCTTGGCGAGCTTGTGCAGGGGGCGAGGCAGTTTGGTGGCCACGGGGGACCCTCCTGGTCGGTGGGGCATTGACTGGTTGGTTCAGAATAGCACTTTGCAACAAACAGTGTGTTCCATAAGAGGGTTAAAAAGAAAGCTTGAAAGCCTGTGGCGGTATGTATAACTAGGCTTTGCTGACGTTGTTTAACAAACGTTAAGCAAATATGGACCTTGGCGGTTCTGACTGAATCTAGAACACAGAGCTTTGGGGTCGATATGGGGGTAGGGAGTTATGGCACCAGCAGGCGGAAAAGGTAAGGATGCGTCGGCCAACGGGGGAATTCGTTTAAGGATCCTGGAGTCGGCCAAGGGGCTCTTTGCCAAGAAGGGGTTTGCGGCCACGTCGATCCGAGAGATCGCGCAGTCGGCCAAAGTCACCAACCCCATGATCTACTACTACTTTGGTTCCAAAGAGGAGTTGTTCATGGCGGTGTTGGGTCAGGCGATGGAGACCTTTGATACGCTTTTTGAGGCGCTGCTGGAGGCCGACATCCCCTACGAAGAGAAACTCGTTGAGCTCTTCATGATGCACTTTGAGTCGGTCGTGCAGGACCCCGATTTGTCGAGGCTCTTTGTTTACACCTTTTTTGGCCCGGACCGGGATCGGTTGGGGCTGGCGGTGGAGGACTTTGGGCAAAACGACTGCTTCAAGGGGTTGATCGAGCAGGGTGTCGAGCTGGGCGTTTTGCGCAGCGACGAGCAGGATGTGCAGCAGCTCCACTTGGAGGGGTTGGTGCACATGCCGGTGATGAAATTGATGGCAGGTGAACCGATAGAACTGGATCGTCAGGTGGCGCACCGATTGGTGAAGCTCTTTCTGGATGGTGCCGGTGCAAGGCAGGAGGGGTCATGAGGGTATCGTTGGGGATGTTGCTGACAGCGGCGCTGTTGCTTGTGGGGTGTGGCGGCCAGGGGGCCGACGCCGAGAAGCAGAAGGCGGCCTCTGTTGAGCCCAAGAAGGTGCTCCCGGTGGTGGAGACGCTCAAGGTTGAGCCGGTGGAGTTTGTCTCCACGGTGCGGTTGACCGGCGAGAGCGAGGCGGACGAGTCGGTGACGGTCTCGGCGGAGATGCCGGGGGTGTTGGTGACGCGGGCCTTTAAAGAGGGCTCCGAGGTGACCTCGGGCCAGCGTCTGGCGAGGCTGGATGTGCGGGTGGATCGCGCCCGCGCGGGTCAGTTGCGCGCCAACCTGCGTCAGTCCGAGCGCGACTTGCAACGGACCATCGAGCTTGAAGAGAAGGGTCTGGCGACCGAGGCCGATGTGGAACGTGCGCGGCTGGGGGTTGAGAACAACCAGTACAGCTTGCGCCAGACCGTCATTGGTGTGGGCAAGAGCGTGATCAAGGCGCCGATCAGCGGTGTGGTGGACCAGGTCTTTATGGATCGCGGTGAGTACGCCAACCCCGGTCAGCCCATCGCGACCATCGTCAACTACGACAAGGTGGTGGTCCGCGCCGGTGTGCCCGAGTCGCGGATCCTCTTTGCGCGCGTGGGCCAGGAGGTGAAGGTGCGCGTGCCTGCGCTGGGCGTGGTCCGCAAGGGGATCATCGAGCGCGTGGGTGTGCAGGCCGACACCAAAAATCGGACCTTTCCCGTGAAGATCATGGTGGAGAACGCCGACCGGGTCATTCGCCCGGGGATGCGCGCGATGGTGGAGATGGCCGGAGAGCGGGTCAACAACGCCTTGCTGGTGCCCAGAGACGTGGTGATCGACACCGTTGAGGGCAAGGCGGTCTTTGTGCTCCAGGGCGACACCGCCACGCGGCGCCTGGTGGAGCTTGGCCCTGACTTTAAGGACTACGTGGTGTTGACCAGCGGCATCAAGGCCGGTGACCAGGTCATCAGCGTGGGTCAGCACAGTTTGCCTCGGACCAGCAAGGTCACGGTGAGCAAGAGCACCACCTGCTGCCGGGAGGCCGTCATGGGTCTGAAGCTCGGCGGCGGTCAGGACACCAAAGAGGAACCTGAGAAGAAGGAGGAGGGCAAGCAGTGAAGCCGACCAACTTTGCCATAGATCACAGCGTGGCGGCCTACGTGCTGGTGCTGATGATTGTGCTGGCCGGGCTGGGCTCCTATATGGCCATGCCACGCGAGGCGGCGCCCGACATCACCATCCCTGTGGTGTTGGTGT
>CAKZKQ010000258.1 GCA_937123825.1 uncultured Pseudomonadota bacterium | reverse complement strand
GGGCCTCAGGACGAGCGAAGCCATAGCAGCGCTATTGCGAGCGAGTTCTGTGGCTCCTGGCGCCGTTAGGGCCGCCCCAAACAGTGAGTGACGTGGTGAATGGTGTCAGTCAGGGCCGCCCCAAACTCAGCGGAAGAGCGCACTAATGGAATTCCCGTCATGGATCCGTTGGATGGCGCGGGCGAAGAGCGGCGCGACGGACAGGACGGTGACCTTGCCAAGGCTGGGGTCTTGTTGGGGGATGGTGTCGGTGACGATGACTTCGCTCAAGGGACTGGCGGCCAGGCGCTCGCGGGCGCCTTCGGTGAAGGAACCGTGGGAGGCACAGGCCATGACAGAGACAGCGCCGGACTCCATGAGGAACGCGGCGGCCCGGACACAGGTGGCGCCGGTGGCAATTTCATCGTCGATCAGGATGGCGTCTTTGCCTTTGATCTCGCCCATGACAGCGACAGGACGGCGCGTGTTGTTGATGACGCGTTGATCGATGACGGCGATGGGCAGGTTGAGGCTGTTGGCGTAGCGGCCCACGTCCATGGTTTCGCCGGCGTCGGCGGCCACGAGCACTGCGTTGGAGAGGTTTTTGCGTTGCAGGTACTCGCAAATGATCTGGCGAGCCTGGAGTTGGTCGCTGGGGACGCGGAAGAAGCCTTGGACCTGCGGGGCGTGCAGATCCATGGTCAAGACGCGGTCGGCGCCAGAGGCCACCAGCAAATCGGACATGAGGCGAGCCGCGATGGAAATCCTGGGCTTGTCCTTTTTGTCCGAGCGGACGTAGGGCATGTATGGGATGACGGCGGTGACACGGCGCGCCGAGGCACTCTTGAGCGCGTCGATGGCCATGAACATCTCAAAGATGTGGGTGTGCAGCGGCGTTGAAGCCGTCTGAATGTAGAAGACGTCGCTTTCGCGCACGTTTTCCAGAATCTGCACCTCCAGATTCTCATTGGCCAGCATGGTGGTTTTGCTCCCACCAAGCTCCTCACCCAACGACGCGGCGATGGCTTTGGCCAAACGGGGATGACTGCCACCTGCAAAGATCTTCAGCTCACCAGACATCGCGTTTGCTCCCATGAATGCCAGTTCAGGCTTTCGTATTACCTTCTTCGGAGTCGTCCTGCAACACCAGCGCCATCACCAACGCATCTTCTCCGTTGTCGGCATAATAGCGCTTGCGCAACCCAATTTGCGCAAAACCAAACCCTTTGTAGAGGCCAATGGCGGCCACATTGCTGCTGCGGACTTCAAGCGTGACGTACTGCAACCGCTCAGTCTCGCAGACCTCCATCACGCGGCGCATCAACACCTTGCCCAGGCCCTTGCGACGAGCATTGGGGTGAACGGCGACATTGAGGATGTGCAACTCGTCGTGGACAATCCAGTAGACGATGTGGGCCAGCGTGGTCTGGAGGTCATCCTCGGGGCAAATGACTTCGATGTGGGACCACTCCTGGTTGATTTCGCGTTTGAAGACCGCGCGGGGCCAGGGGTTGGTGTAGGAGTTGTTTTCAACCTCGAGGACTGCGTCGAGGTCCTCGCTGGTCATGGGACGCAGGATGTGTCCATCACCGAGCGTCAGGCTCCAGTCGTTCACCCCTGCCCCTCCTCCTGCGGCAGCTCATCGCCATCCGGCCCAAAATTGAGTGGCTGGGGCAGGCACAGGCCCGCGATGCGCTCCCAAAGAGCTTCGCGCCCCATGCGGTTGTGGCTGGAGAAGATGATCATGTCCTTTTTGGGGATGCCTTCCTTTTTGGAGATGGACAGGATCTGGTTGCGGCGTTTGTTGGCGCTGAACTTATCGGCCTTGGTGAAGACCAGGATGGGCTGGGGGCCAAAGAAGGCCAGCGACTCCAGCATGTGCCGGTCATCGACCGTCATCCCACGGCGAATGTCCATGACGATGACCACGGCTTTGAGACGCTCTCGGCGCTCCAGATAGCCCTCGATCATCTTGCCCCAGGTGCGCTTGACCGAGTCGGGCACGCGGGCAAAACCGTAACCAGGCAGGTCGACCAACCCCAATTGGCGGTCGTCTCCCGTGGTGACCTCAAAGAAGTTCAGCAGTTGGGTGCGGCCGGGGGTCTTGCTGACCTTGACCAGCGCTTTGCGCATCAAGAGCGTGTTGATGAGGCTGGACTTGCCCACGTTGCTGCGGCCAGCAAACGCGACTTCGTTCAAATCCCACTCGGGGTAATGGGCGGGGCGAACAGCGCTTTTGATGAATTGTGTATTTTTGATCTTCACGGGTTGACGCTTCTGCAGAGGGGTAAAACCGCGCCGTTTGGCGAGGTCGGGCCACGGTCAAGTGCCGGGCGGTGGCGGACTTGTAAGTCAGTCCGCGCAAAGAGGCAAGGCGCAGGGGGCAGGAAACGTCAGCGGGCTCAGAGTTCGAAGATGCCCACGGCGGACATGAGCCCTCCGCCGACCACGCCTGCAAGCAGGACCACGCCCAGCGCCACAGACACGGCGCGCAACACGCGCGTTTGGATGCTGTCCTGACCGCGCACTCCAAAGAGGACCATCATCAGCGCCGTCATGCCAAAGATGGCGCCGGTCATCAGGTGGTCGGGCGCTGACACAGGACCCCAAAGGCCCGTCACGTGGCGCCCCTGGAAGAGCCACGCCCCCAGTGCCAGCCAACCACAGATGGTGGCAAGGAGGAAGGCGTCGCGGGTCGCCAGGCGGTGCGCCTGGTCTTGAAGCGGCGGATTGAAGGCCGCTTTGTTGAGCATACGGCCCAGACCTGCGCCCAACGCTGTCAGCCCAGCGGTGATGAGCATCGTCAAGACCACACCCAAAAGCCCCACCGAAATCGTGGCGGGCGCCTCGCCCCACAAACGGGGCTCTGGCCCCTGGGAGCCTTCGGCGCTGACGCGCGCGAGGTGGGTTTTGATGGGCTCGATTTGCTCGGTCAGTTCGACCGTGGTGCCATCGAGCGAGAAAATCCAGCCGACGGCGCCCAACACCAGCGCGCCGCCGAGGATGGAGGCCACCGCAGACATCTGCCGCGACGGCAGCAGGCCAGCGCCGATGCAGGTCACCGCGCCAGCCAGGATCAGAAATCCGACCTGCTCCTGGGCTCCAGCGGCGGCGATGCCCATGCTGATGTCAGTCAGCCAGTGCAACGGCTGGCCGTCGCCGCCCACCACGGGCAGATAAAGAGTCGAGGGGTCAGGGCCGAGGCTGGCCAGACGCCTGAACGCCAGCACCGCCACAGCGCCCGCCGCCATGGGCAGGGCCATCGGCGAGAGGACCTCGACGGTGGTGTTCTTATTGCGGCTGTCTTCGACGTTGCGGATGCTTGCGATGGATTCAAGTCGCTCTGCGCCTCGGGCCAACAAGCCCAGGCTCAAGCCCAGGAGCGTGCCGGTGGCCAGAAAGAGCCCGGCCTGCAGACCAGAGAAGATGGTGGCCCCCTCCAAGCCCCAGCCCTGACTCGCCAGGACAATCGAAGAAACCAGCGGACCGGCGGCCATCAAAAGACCGGGGAGCTGTTGCTTGATGCTGACGCGCTCAAGCGGCAGGCCGCAGGCGATCATTCCTCCCAGGACCCACAGGGCGGCGTGAAAAGCACCGCCAGCGACGCTGCCCCACAGCGCCGCAGCGCCAAGACCAGCCGTCGCGGCCCCCAGACAAAGGCGGAAGATGAGGATTTGAGCGCGCGACTCCAGACGTTCGCGCAAGAAGCCACCGACGCCGATGACCACAAGGAGCAGGATTGCCACAACGCTGGCGTTCATGCCTTCACCTCCTCTTCATCATCGTCGCCGTCTTCATCATCATCAAAGGCGTCATCATCGTCGCCTTCGTCATCGTCGTCTTCATCCTCGTCGTCGTCTTCGTACTCCCCCTCCTCGTCCTCCTCTCCCTCGTCGTCATCGGCCTCATCAAGCCAAGCGGTTTCAGCGAATTCTCCCGCCTCATCAAGCGCACCAGCCACGGTTGTTCCCTCTTGCGCCTGCCCGGTAAAGCTGGGCAGCAGCTCGCTCAGGCGGCTTGCCTCGGCGCGCATCTGGCGGCTGGCGCCATAGCTTTCCTGTACCATCGCCGCATTGTCCTGAGTGACCCGGTCCAACTGAGCAACGCCGGAATTGATCTCCTTGATGCCCTGGGCCTGCTCGCTGGAGGAATTGGCGATCGACGAGACCATGCCGGAGACCCGGGTAACGCTGCTGGCAATCAGGCTGAGGGTGTCGCCAGTGTCCTGCACCAGACGCTCACCTGCGCTCACCTGTTGCGCGGCTTCCGTGACCAGCTCCTTGATTTCGTTTGCCGATTGCGCGGACTTCAACGCGAGGCTGCGGACTTCGGAGGCAACGACGGCAAAGCCACGGCCTGCCTCGCCTGCG
>CAKZKQ010000257.1 GCA_937123825.1 uncultured Pseudomonadota bacterium | reverse complement strand
GGTGACGTCTTCGACGTTGAGGGTGCTGGCGCGGATGAGGACGCCGATGGAGGCGCCGCCGCCTTGACCGGCGCCGCCGCCGTTGCCACCGGCGCCGCCACCGCCTCCGCCGCCGCCGCCACGTCCAGTGCCGCAGAAGGAGCAGACACAGGCGCCAAAGACGCACTGTTCGCAGTCTTCACCGCCTCCAGCGCCGCCGCCGCCGCCGCCTCCGCCGCGTCCGCCGACGCTGCCATTGGCGCCGTTGGAGCGGGTCCAGACGAGGCTGGTGTTGAGGGAGCCGATGTTGTTGCCGACGCCGCCGTTGCTGCCGGTGGTGCCGGTGCAGCCGTTGCCGCCGTTGCCGCCGTTTTCGGGGTCACCGTCAAAGCATCCCAGACCGTCGTTGCCGGAGCCAGCGCCGCCGGAGCCGCCAAAGCCGCAGCTGTTGCGGGAGCCAGTGGAGCCGGCAGGCCCTGAGTTCTGGCGTCGGCCAGTGGCGCCGCGTCCGCCGCCGACAGAGCCGCCATTGCCGCCACTGGCGCCGTTGGCGTTGGAGCCGTTGCCGCCGCGCGAGCCCGAGGTGCCCGCGCCGCCGTTGTTGCCCGCGCCGCCGTTTCCGGCGTCGATGTCGACCTCGCGCAGGGTGAGGCGGTTGCCGGAGTTGTTGACGCGCATGCCGATGGCGGGTGCGCTGGCGGTGGAGCGGTTGGAGATGGTGATGTCGATGCGCTCCAGGGTGGTGGGGCTGGAGAGGCTGACGGCGTCGATGCCGATGTCGGAGCTGAAGGTCAGCACGGCGCGGCCGCTGCCACGGGTGCGGAAGTCGGCGCTGTAGCCGCCGTAGATGCTGACACCGCTGCGCAGGGTGATGGTGGAGCTGAGGCTGTAGCCGCCGGTGGCGATGAGGATCTGGGTGCGCTCAGGGCGTCCAGCGGCGACCTGGAGGGCGCGGCCGAGCGTGGCGACGGGGCGATCCGGGGCGAGCCCGTCGTTGAGGTCGTTGCTGTTGCTGTTGCGGACAAAGATGGCGTTGCCCAGGTTGCCGTCGATGCCGTCACAGTTGGCGTCCTGGTTGTTGGGGTCGGGGACGTCGTTGTTGTTGGTGAAGGTGCAGGCGTACTCACAGCCGTCGGCGGTGCTGTTGTTGAGGTCCACGAAGCCAGCCTGGCAGGCGCCCATGGTGCATGAGCGGTTGTTGCAGGAGGCGGCGGCGTTGTCGAAGGCGCAGACGTTGCCGCAGGCGCCGCAGTGGTTGACGTTGTTGGTGAGGTTGGCCTCGCATCCGTTCTCAAAGAGTTGGTCGCAGTCCACAAAGGGGGCGTTGCAGGAGTCGATGGCGCAGGTGCCCTCATCGCACTCGCCCTCGCCCTGGAAGGGGTCGCAGACGTTGCCGCAGCGGCCGCAGTTGTCTTCGTCTTCGGTCAGTTCGACTTCGCAGCCGTTGGCGCTGTCGCCATCGCAGTTGTCGTAGTCGGCCTCACAGATGCCCAGGCCGCAGGTGCCTTGCTGGCAGACGGCGCCGGCGTTTTCAAAGTCGCACTCGTTGCCGCAGGTGCCGCAGTTGTTGACGTCGCCGTTGAAGTCAAAGTCTTCGTCGATGGCGCCGTCGCAGTCGTTGTCGAGGTTGTCACAGGCTTCGACGCCGCCGTTGGTGGGGGTGCAGCTGTATTCGCAGCCGTTGCCGGGCTGCCCGTCGATGTCAAAGAAGCCGGGCATGCAGCCGGCCAGGAAGCAGCCGCTGTCGTTGCAGCCGGGGATGCCGTTGCTGAAGGCGCAGACGTTGTCGCAGTTGAGGCAGGTCAGCGGGGAGCGCAGGTCCGCCTCGCAGCCGTTGACGAAGTTGCCGTCGCAGTCGGCGCGCTGGTCGGCGCACTGTCCGATGGCGCATTGGCCTTCGGCGCAGGTGGCGGTGGCGTTTTGCGGGTCGTCGCACTGGTTGCCGCACTGGCCGCAGTTGTTGACGTCGGTTTGGGTGTCAAAGTCCTCGTCGGTGTCGCCGTCGCAGTCGTTGTGGGGGTTGGCGCCGGGGTTGGCGGCGGCGGTGGTTTGGGGGCAGGGGTATTGGCAGCCGTTTTGCGGGTCGCCGTCGATGTCGTAGTGAAGGTCTTCGCAGGCGTCGATGATGCAGGCGCCCTGGTCGCAGGCGGGGATGGCGCTGTCGAGTTCACAGGCGCGCCCACACTGGCCGCAGTTGTCGGCGTCGGTCAGGACATCAAAGCCCTCGTCGATCTGGCCGTCGCAGTCTTCATCGATGTCGTTGCAAAGCTCCTGGCCTTCATTGGTGACCTCGCAGAAGTATTCGCAGCCGTTTTCGGGGTCGCCGTCGATGTCGAAGCGATTTTCGCGGCAGTCGCCCAGCGCGCACTCGGATTCGACACACAGGGGGTCGGCGCCATCAAACGCGCAGCGGTTGTCGCAGCCGCCGCAGTTTTCGGGGTCGTTGGCGAAGTCAAAGTCTTCGTCGATGGCGTCGTCGCAGTCGTCGTCGATGTTGTTGCACAACTCGTCGGCGTCGGGGTTGATGTCGGGGTCGTCGGGTTCGCAGTCGAGCCCCAGGCACTCTTCGCCGTCGCCGTAACCGTCTTCGTCGGGGTCAAAGCAGGCCGAGCAGAAGCCGCTGGCGGGGGTACACTGCGGGCTGGGGCCTTCGGGGCCATCGACGGTGACGCAGTCAAAGCCTTCGGGGCAAGCGCGGACGTCGCAGCTTCGGCCGCAGAAGTTGCCGTCGGGCAGCTCCAGGCAGAGGTCGGACAGGCCGCCGCAGTCGCTGTCGGCCTCGCAGGTGTCGCAGACAAAGTCGGCTTCGGGGAAGCACAGGAAGATCCGGTCGGCGCCCGAGTTGGCCACCGCTGCGCAGACGTAGTTCTCCGGGCAGGTCTCTTCGACGTTGGGGTTGCAGAAGTCGGTGCAGATCCGCTGACCACCACCTTCGGAGACCTCAATACAGAAGCCGCTGGGACAGTCGTCGCCCTCGTCGCAAGGGTCGCCGATTTGCGGCCCCTCATCGACCTCCTCGTCCTCGACGGTGTCTTCGGGTTCGGGCTCGTCTTCGTCCAAATCAGGCTCGTCGGCGTCCGGCACGCCGGCGTCGCCATCGTCCACCAGGACACACTCGCCTTCCACACAGGCCTCAAACGCCTCGCAGTCTTCGTCTGCGCTGCAGTCGGCCGATGCGTTGCCCCCTCCGGGAGCGTTCTGACTTTCAGCGCAGCCTGCGCCGATGATGACCAGGCTGGCCAACAACGCCATGCCGGTGATTTGTTGCCTTAGACGATCCATGGACGTCTCCATTTGTGCTGTGTTGAACACCCAGCACAAACATAGCAGAAGCCCATCGGCAGCGCGAGAAGCCTGTGACATCCACGGATCGTTGTGTGATTCAGGCCATGGACTCGCGCAGTTGTTTGCGGTGTTCGCGGAAGGCAAAGCGGATGATCAGCTCGCGATCGCGGTCGTCGATGAAGGTGAAGTGGCAGGCGGCGGTGGGCAGCGAGCGGCCAAGGTTTGGAGGATCGACCCGCACGACGCGCGCCAGGACCTTAAGCTCCTGCTGGCCGAAGTTCTCCAGGCAGAGGGTGGCCTCCAGGGTGTCGCCCGAGCGCAGTTCGGCCTGGGTGGTGAAGCGCATGCCCGCCCCAGAGATGTCGACGACGGTGTCCTGGTGGCCCGCGAAGCGCCCGACCTTTTGGTCACTCATGAGCTGGGCGACCTGGTTTTCGAGGGCATCGACGCGGCGCACCAGCGCTTTGATGAGCCTGGCCAGGTCGGGATCTTCGATCTCGCGCAGCGAGGGCAGGTCCATGTCGATGGAGGGGCGCTGAACCTGGTTGCTCTGGAGTTTTTGGGCGCGGGTGGCCAGTTCTTCTTTGTGCACCGGGCGCCACCAAAGGGGCATGTTGCAGCGCACCCGGAGGTACTCGCGCCGCTCTTGCCGCGCGGGGGTTTCCAGGAGCTTGAGCGTGATGCCCCCAGGGACGACGTTTTGAATGCGCCGGCCTCGGGCGGTGAACCAGCCATGGGGGGCGACCACCTGCATGGTGATCTCGTCACCAATCCGCGCCAGGTGATCGACGCGCCGGTTGCTGGCCAGGCTCAGGTGCACGACCTGCTCATGGGCGGCTGCCACGCGGGCTTCGAAGCGTCCGTAGGGCCCTTCGGCGGGGCCTTTGCACAGGACACGGCTGCCACGGGCAAAGACGCTGTTGATGGTGTGAGTGGTGGCGATCATCGCCGGTGTCCTCTGGTGGCTGCGCGTGGTACTCAGTGGGCCTGAATGTTCAAGGACAGTTCACAGGCTCTGGGTGCCAGCTCGTATTCGATCAGGTCGGCGACCTGGTTCCAGTCTCCGGCGCGCTGGGCCGCGTCAAATTCGTCGAGCACCCCAGAGAGATCCATGTCGAGCTCTCCAAGGCGCTTTCGTTCGGGGTGATCCTCGGGGGCCTGGATGTGGTCCAGGTAGAGTTGGCCAAAGTGCAGCGCGTCGCGCATCAGCCCGGCCCCATGGATGAACTTCTGCAGGCCTTCATCCATGCGGTTGAAGCGCAGATCCTCGGCCGAGTCGATGAAGCGCGTCTCCATCAACTCGATCACCTCTTCCAAACACTCCAGGCCCTGGTCGGCGGCCTGTTGGGGGGGTTGCGAGGTCAACTCGACCGCCTCGATCTCCTCAAGCCCGATGTCTTCAAGGTGCCCGTCCCAGTCGCGCTGCCAATACTGGCCGTTGATGTGGATGGTGGACAGGACCTGGCCCTGGGGGGTGACGTGCGTGGCGGTCAGCGCCTCAATGAGGTCCTTGGCCGAGGCTTCGGGGGCCACGGGGGGCATGTTGATCGGCTCGGCGTTGATGGTGATGTGGATGGCTGCCATGGTTGACTCCTGTGCGCCGCGCGTTGTGGGGCGCGTTCAGCCTCTGATGTGAAACGTTTCTCGGGTGCGCGACGAGGCGCGGTAGCCATTGAGCCGCCGCCGTGAGCCTTCGATCTTGCCCGCGCGGGTTTTGCACCGGGTGGCCACCGAGCGCATGGTTTTCTGAAGCCGCCCGTCGCGCGCCAGCAGTTGGCGCATCAGCGCCGCTTCCTGGTCGGAGGGAGCGCCGGGGGCTTGCTTGAGGATGCAAAAGCGCTCGTGGCGCGCGGCCATGAGGCGTTCGGTGAGCGCGACGAGCTCCTCGACGGTGATTTCGTCTGAGGAACTGTCGAGCAGATACCGATCGGTGATGTCGATGAGCTCTTGGAGCACCTGAGTGTGTGGGATCATCGGCGTCGCGCTCCGTGGTGTCAGCCCGTGATCGAGAGCCTGGGGCGCTCTGAGATCGCGTTGCGGGTTTTTTGCAGTTGCATGGACTGCCCCACGGGCGCGCCGGAGCCTTCGGCCGTTTTGACGGCCTCTCTCCAAGCGCCGCGCAGGCTGTCGAGCAACTCAATGGTCACGTCCAGCGGCTCGGGAGAGTTGAGCCGGTTGGCCTCGGTGAGCTGGTCGAGCATAAAGCGGTAGAGCGACGAGAGGTTGGCGCACAGCTCGGGCGAGATGTCGTGGTTGAGCGTGGCGTTAAGCTCGGAGATGATCGCGTGGGCTTTACTGATGCGGGTGCCTTTGAGGTCGGGGCGGTTTTGAGCCATGGCGACCTTGGCTTGCTCCAGGAAGCGGATGGCGCCGTCATAGAGTTTCAGGAGGATCTGTCCTCTTGAGTTGGCCGCATTGGCGGTCTTGCGATACTGAACCAACGCTTTACGCATGTTATCCTCCGCTTGGCGCGCTTGAAGCTGCTTGCAGTGGGTCCGGGGACTGTCCCTTGGGCCTTGGCTTGTTCATCGGCGCGTTTTGCCGACATCCTGAGTTTTCTTGTCACTGAATCTTTTGAACTGCGCCTGGGAGGTTGCCTGGGGTGTGGTCTTTGGTCAGTATGGTGGTGCTGGCTTGTGAAGACATTCAAAGAGAGACGGGCGATGGTGAGGACGATGCGGCGCGGTGTGCTTGCGTGGGCGCTGGTGGCGCTCTGCGTGGGTTGTGGTGCAGAGCAGATCCCTCAGATGGACGGCGGTGTGGAAGAGGGCGCGGTGCGCAAGTCGCCGCTCGAAGCCCAGATGGAGGCTGCGGCGGCCGAGTTTGAGGTGCCGGTGGCGGTGCTCAAGGCGGTGGCCTGGCAAGAAAGCCGTTGGTCGACGCCGCCGTTGCCCGCCGAAGATCACCACGGCCACGAGCACGCCCACAGCTACCGGGCCTACGGGGTGATGGGGCTGCGCGATGGGGCGCCGTGGCGGACGCTGCAGCGCGCCTCGGCGTTGACCGGCCTTGATGAGGACGTGCTGGTCTTTGATCGGGCGGCCAACATCCGCGGGGCGGCGGCGGTCTTGCGGGCGCTGGCGGTGGACAGTGGGGCGGCGCCCAAAGGCCAGTTGGTCCACGAGGCATTTTTTGAGGCCGTGGGCCGCTACGGCGCCGGAGATGATCCGCATCTGGCGCAGCGCTACGCCAAAGAGGCCTTTGGGCTCTTGAGCACGGGTCTGGCAGGGTACACCGAGGAAGGCCTGCCGATGCGGATCGAGCCCCAGCGTGCCGTGTCGCTGCCGACCACCCTGGTGACCCACACCCAGGCGCTTGAGGCCGAATACCCCGGCGCCACCTTTGACGCCGCCGACGTCAGCAACTTCTCCAACATCAGCCGCTCGCCCCAGCAAGTGACCCACATCACCGTGCATGTGGTGCAGGGCTCCTATGCGGGGGCCATTTCGTGGTTCAAGAACCCGACGGCCAACGTCTCGGCCCACTACGTGATCCGATCGTCAGACGGGGCGATCACCCAGATGGTCTTGCACGAGGACCGGGCGTGGCACGTGGGTACAGAGAACGATTACACCATCGGGATTGAACACGAAGGTTGGGTGTCAGAGCCCCATTGGTTCACCGACGAGATGTATCGGTCGTCTGCGGCGCTGGTGCGGCACCTGGCGCAAACCTGGGGCATCGCCCTGGATCGCGAGCACATCAAGGGCCACGTGGAGTACCCCAACCAGACCCACACCGATCCTGGGGTGCACTGGGATTGGGATCGGTACATGGGCTACATCCGCCAGGAGGACATGGGGCCGCCAACGGGGAACCTGGTGGGCTACGTGCGCCTGGACGACATCTACAACACCGAGGCGCCGCTGGAGGGCGTGACGGTGACGTTGGACAATGGTCAGAGCGCGACCACAGACGCCAACGGCTTTTACCGCTTTGATGGGCTCCAGTGGGGGACGTTTCAGATCACCGCCAGCCTGGAGGGGCATCGGGACACGACCATTGTCCGTGATCTGGAGGTGGAGTACGGCGACACCTGGGCCTCGATGGCGCTCAGCGCGTTGGAAGAAGAGCCTCCTGTCGAAGACCCTCCCGTGGATGATCCGCCCATGGACGAAGAGGAGCCTCCGGTGGATGAGCCGCCATCCAGGGACGATGGGATGATGAACGATCCAGTGGACGACCCGATGGACGACGCGCCGATGGATGATGTGCCGGTGGAAGAGGGGATCTCCAGCGCGGCGCAGGTCAAGGGCTGCGCGGTGACTGGGCCGGGAGCACCTGTGGAAGGCGGCCTTTGGGGGCTTTTGCTGGTGTTGGGGGCGGCGTTTGTGGGGCGAAGGCGCCGCTGAGCGCGCGGCGCGCGCCAGGGAAAAGCGTGTTGCAGCGCCGCGCGTGACCGATTGAGGCCACGACGATGTTGGGGCCGTTTGGCGCCTGGGTTGTGGTGGGCGATCAGCCGCCGAGCTGGGCCTGGAGGAAGCTGGACTGGTTGTTGAGGCCAGAGATGGCCTGTTCCATGGCCAGGAACTGGGCTTGAAGGCGCGCTTCGTAGGCGTCGATGCGGCGGTTCTGGTTGGTGATTTGCTTGTCGAGATCATCGACGCGCAGGCCCAACCCGTCTTTGCGGGTGTCGAGCAGTCCGTCGTCCTTGACCATGGCGTCGATGGTCTCTTCAAGGCGCTTGGCCAGCCCATCTGTGTCGTTGGTGAAGAACTCCAGAACCCCGTTGAAGTCGGCTTCGAGGGCCTTGTCCAGGTCTCCCTGGTCAAGCTCCAGGGCGCCGTTGGAGGTGCTGGTGGTGATGCCGATGGCGCTGAGGTTGTTGAAGGACGAGCCGGTGTTGACGGTCTGCTGGATGACGCCGCGAAGCTGCGAGATGACACTGCGCATGGTGGGATCGCCGACCAGCATGCCGCGATCGGCTTCGCCGTTGGCCTTGGTCTGCTGATTGACGAAGCTGACGACGTCGTTGTAGGCGTCGATGAACTCCTTCATGGCGTCGGCCTGGGCGGTGCTGTCCTTGGAAATGTCCACGCGGATCTGCTCGCCGGGTTTGGCCTTGTTGAGGTCGAGCGTGAGCCCCTCGATGACGTCGCTCAGTTGGTTGTCGTCGCTGTCGATTTGAAGGACGCCGTCGACGATGATGCGGGCGTCGCGGGCCTCGGTCAGCTCGTTGGCGGGGTCGCCGAGGTTCAGCGCCAGTGTGCCGCCCTGGCCAAAGGTGATGGCGTTGTCGACGCCGCTTGAGCCAGCGCTGACCATCAGGCGGTAGCCGTTGCCGTCGTTGACGATGCTGGCGTTGGCGTCGGCCCCAGAGGCGTTGATGGCCTCTTTGATGTCGCGCAGGGTCATGTCGCCAGTGATGGAGACGGTGGTGGTTTCGCCGTTGATGGTCAGATCCAGATCGCCTTCACCCATGGCGCCAGCGACGTTGGGGTCGGCGGTGGCGTCGCTCATGACTTTGTGGGCCTGGGCGGTTTGCTGAACCTCGATGTCGTAGCTGGCCGCTGAGGCTTCGCCGTTGCTGGTGACCGTCAGGACGTCTTCATCGCTGCTGGAGGCCGAGAGCTTGCCGAAGCTCTCGTTGTCGCTCATCTGCTCGGCGATGTCGCGCAGTTTCTCCAGCCTGCCAGAGAGCGCGGTGTACTGTGAGATGGCCTGGTTGGTTTCGCTGCGGCGCTGCTGGATGCGCTGGACGCCCAGACGTTCAACGCCCACAAGGCCACTGATGATGGCGTTGGTGTCAAAGCCGCTGGCGATCCCTCCAAAGCTGATCATGATCTCGTCCTCCCTGACCTTGGCCCGCGTGTTGTGGGTTTGGCCTGTCGTGTCCTGGGTGCGCAAACGCGCCAGCCCGCACCTCCTTTGTGGGGAGGCGCAGGCTGACGGCCCTTATGCTTCAGTTGTCATGGTCGGCTTCTGAGGTCGGGTTCATGAAACGTTACCCGAGCAAGGAGAGCGCGACCTGTGGTGAGGAGTTGGCCTGCGAGAGGACCGAGACACCGGCCTGGACCAGAATCTGGTTTTTGGTCAGGTTGGCGCTCTCGCGGGCGACGTCCACGTCACGGATGCGGCTGTTGGAGGCCGAGAGGTTCTCGATGCTGGAGCCGAGGTTGTCGATGGTGACGTTGAGTCGGTTCTGGCTGGCGCCGATGGAGGAGCGCACGGTCGAGAGTTTGTTGAGGGCGGCGTCGATGGTGGTCAGCGCCGTCTGGGCCTTGGCGGTGGTGGAGACCGATGCGCCGGAGATGAAGTTGCCGCCGGAGCCGAGCTTATCGACGCCGATGTCGGTGATGGAGACGGTGATCTTGTCGGCGGCGTTGTTGTTGATGCCGACCTGGAAGGTGATGCCTGCGCTGGCGGAGCCGTTGAGCAGTTTCTTGCCGTTGAACTCGGTGTTGTCCGAGATGCGGGCCAGCTCGCTGGTCAACGCCGACAGCTCCGTGTTGAGGAAGCCGCGCTCGGTGTCGGAGATGGTGCCGTTTGCAGACTGCACCGACAGCTCCCTCATGCGGATGAGGATGTCGGACATCTGGTTCATGGCGCCCTCAGCCGTCTGAAGCAGGCTGATGCCGTCGTTGGCGTTGCGCTG
>CAKZKQ010000256.1 GCA_937123825.1 uncultured Pseudomonadota bacterium | reverse complement strand
TCGGCCACCTTGATCCGCCCCGCCACGAGATCCACACCCGTGACCATCTCCGTGATCGGGTGCTCGACCTGGAGGCGAGTGTTGACCTCCAGAAAGAAAAACTCCCCTTCGGGCGAAAGGATGAACTCGACCGTGCCAGCGTTGTAGTAGCCAATGGCCTCTCCAACCGCCACCGCCGCCTGCCCCATCTTCTGGCGAAGCTCCGGGCTCAGCGCCACCGAAGGGGTCTCTTCTATGATCTTCTGGTGACGGCGCTGCACCGAACACTCCCGCTCAAAGAGGTGCACCACCTTGCCGTGCTGGTCGCCCAGAATCTGAAACTCAATGTGACGCGGGCGCTCCACATAACGCTCGATCATCAAAGAACCATCGCTGAACGACTTCTGGGCCTCTCGGCGCGCCGCGTCGATGGCCTCTTTAAGCCCCTCAGGGCTGCGCAAAACACGCATCCCCTTGCCACCACCGCCCGCGCTGGCCTTGAGCAACAACGGAAAGCCAACCTCCAGCGCCTTGGCGGCCAACACCTCGGTGTCCTGCTGCTGACCGTTGTACCCCGGCACAATGGGCACACCAGCGGCCGAGACTCGCTCCTTGGCCTCAATCTTGGAACCCATCACCGCGATGGCCTCCGCCGACGGCCCCACAAAAATCAAACCCGCCTCGCGCACCGCACGGGCAAAGTCGGCGTTCTCCGACAAAAACCCAAACCCGGGATGGATCGCGTCCGCGCCAGTGCGCACCGCCGCATCCAGGATCTTGTCCACCGCCAGATACGACTGACGGCTGGGCGCAGGACCAATCCGCACCGCAATGTCGGCCTCGCGCACAAACGGGGCCTGCGCGTCGGCGTCCGAAAAAACCGCCACCGTTTCCACACCCAGAATCCGGCACGTGCGCATGATCCGCGACGCAATCTCACCGCGGTTGGCCACCAGAAGACGGTTGATCTCTTTGCTCGCCAGAGGCGAGGCATCGGAAGGGGAGAGACTCATGGGCTCTTGGCTCACTGATGCAATGTTATCGTTTTAAAACCAAAATTTTTACTCCAAAGCGCAGGCTGTGGTCCGCTTCGGGGCCTGGCTCAAGCTGTTTTGAGGCAGCTTTGAGCGTGAGCGCTTGGAGTTCAGTGACGGAACACGCCCCAGTTGTTGGTGCCGTGGACCGGCGCGGTGTGCAACGCTGACAGGCAGATTCCCAGGACCGAGCGTGTGTCTCTGGGGTCGATGATCCCATCATCCCAAAGCCGCGCGGTGGCATAGAACGGGTCGGACTGCTGCTCGATCTGGGCCTCAATCATCATCTTCATGCCAGCCAGTTCGGCCTCGTTGACCTCAACGCCTTTTTTGGCCGCCGCGCCGCGCTTGATGATGTCCAGAACACCACCAAGCTGCTTGCCGCCCATGACGGCGATGCGGTGGTTGGGCCAGGTAAAGAGGAAGCGCGGGTCGTAGGCCCGGCCAGACATGGCGTAGTTGCCCGCGCCGTAGCTGGCGCCGATCATGATGGTGATGGCGGGCACGCCGCTGTTGGAGACGGCGTTGATGAGCTTGGCGCCCGCCTTGATGATCCCTTCCTGCTCGTATTTGCGCCCGACCATAAAGCCGGTGATGTTCTGCAAGAAGAGCAGCGGGATGTTGCTCTGGTTGCACAACTGGATGAACTGGGCGCCTTTGTTGGCCGCCTCGGTAAAGAGGATGCCGTTGTTGGCCAGGATCCCCACCGGGTAACCGTGGACAAAGGCCCAGCCGCACACCAACGTGCTGCCGTAAAGGGGCTTGAACTCGCTAAAGCGCGACCCATCGACCACGCGCGCAATGACCTCGCGCGCATCAAAGGGGATCTTGATGTCGTGGGAGGCCACGCCGAGCAACTCTTCGGGATCGTAGAGCGGGGGCTGAACACCGCCCGAAGGGGCGGGGCCCTGCTTGTTCCAGTTGAGGTGACCCATGACCTCTCGGGCCTGACGGATGGCGTCAAGCTCGTCGTCGGCCAGATAGTCCGACACGCCCGAGACCTTGCTGTGCATCTCGGCGCCGCCCAATTCTTCGTGGCCAGACTCTTCGCCGGTGGCCATTTTCACCAGCGGTGGCCCGGCCAGATAAACCTGGGCTCGCTCTTTGACCATGATGACGTAGTCGCTCA
>CAKZKQ010000255.1 GCA_937123825.1 uncultured Pseudomonadota bacterium | reverse complement strand
ACCTTGAGCATTGTCTTTATTGCCCGCGCGACCGAGGGGCAGCTCAAGGCTGAGGACGATGCGGTGAACATCAAAGCGTTCAAACGCGAAGAGTTGCCTGACACGCTATGTTTTGATCACGGGCACATGTTGCGCGATTACTTTGAGTACCGCGCCACGGGCAAACGGCCCACCCTGGGGCCGGGTTTTCGTGGCGCCTACACGTCCGCAGACGAGGCATAAGACCTGATGAATGGGTTGAAGTTTTCCCTTTGCACATCGTTCATTGCGACGCTGCTGCTCTTTTCTCAAAGTGCCATCGCAGCCCCTCCAAGGCCTGCCAGCGCTCAGGGCGGCGGGCAGGCTGAGGGCGAGCGCTTTGCGGTGTCGGTGTATACGCTGGTGGAGAAAAAGCGCGACGGCGAGCCGCTGACCCAGTCCTACGCGGTCTTTTACGCGCGCCGTGGCAACCGCTACGCCGAGATCAACAAGCTGCGCATCCCGCACGGGGTCATCACCGGCTACCGCTACACGCTTGAGACCATCGACATGGGCGGCGGACAGACCGTGCTGCGCTTTGAGGCAGGTCCCGACAGCGAGGATGAAGCCGACATCATCGGTTTGGACATCTACCAGGCCTACATCGAAGCCCAGGGCCCCTACACGACCATCTGGTCGGGTTCCATTGACGTGCTCGACCCCAGGCGACGGCTCGACATTGAAGACCTGGACGGGGACGGCGATAAAGAGTTGGTGTTGGCCCAGTTGGACTCGGCGGTGGCGTTTTGTGGCAGCTCCAAGGCCCGGCTCTTTCCCAAAGTGTGGGATTTTAAACGCGACCGCTTTGTGGACGCCCCCTTCCCCGCCGAGTTGCTCAACGGCGCCGTCGATGTCACCGCCACCATGGACGACAAGGCCCCACGGGCCAGTCACTTTCCCGAACTGGTCGCCTTTCGCTCCGCCAGCTCCGATGCCCGTGACATCAACAGCAACACTCGCCTGAGCCAACCCCAAGCACTGGGCGACGGACAAGCCTCCACCCCCTGGATCGAGGGGGCTGAGGGCTGGGGACAGGGGCAATTTGTCACCGCCCGCATCAACCGCTCGTTTGCCATGCGCGGCATGCGGCTGCTGCCGGGCAACGCCGCCTCTTTGGAGCGCTTTGCGGCCTACGGCGTCCCCACCGAGGTGCTGCTGACCTTTGAGGGCGACAACCCGCCGCTGCGCGTGACTCTGCCGCGCACCCCGCTGCTGGAAATGCTCGATGGAGGCGGACTCTACGTCGAGTTTCCCAAGCCCGTCATCAGCGGCTGCATGAGCGTCACCATCCTTGAAGTGCGCCAACCCGCCCGCAAGCCCAAATACCAGCGCACGGCCTTCTCTGAGTTGACCCCACTGGTGGAACTTGATTACGGCGACCGCGCCAGCGCTCTGAACGCCCTGGTGGACGCGCTGGCGTCCGAAGAGACGTCGCGCAGGCGGCGCGAACTCATCGATCTGGCCTCGGGCTTTGGTCAAGAATTGGGGCCTGCGGTAGAGCGCATCCTCAACACCGCCATGAACCCCGACAACCCCAACGCGGCCGCCCAAATGGAGCGGGTCATTCCGCTGCTGGGCGCCCTGCCACGCGATGAAGCCCTGGGAGTGCTCAAACAACTGCTCTCCTACGAGGCGCTGACCCGCAACCAACTCTTGCTGCTGCAAAAGACCATCGCGTCCCAAAGCAAAACGCTGGTCGGACCGCTCTTTGACCTCTGCGAAGCTTCCAAACCCGAAGACATCGTCCTGCAGCGCGCGGTGCGCATCCTGGGCAAAGCCGCCTCACCCAAACAAATGGTCCGTTTGGCGCCGCTGCTGGGTCAAGGCGATGGGGAGCTGCGCCGAATGGTCGTGCGCGCCATGTCTCGGGCCAGGTTTGAAGGGGCCGAGACGCTCCTTGAGATTGTAGAGACCAACCCCGACAGCCCCGCCGCCCACGACGCGCTCTGGGCACTGGAGCACGTCACGCAGCGCCACCTGCGAGGCAAGACAGGGACGCTGCCTGGGGGTGAGCGCATCTTGAAGGCCTACAACCAGAGCGAGGACGTGCAGATTCGCCTGCGGGCGATCCGGCTCCTGACGCGCATCACCACGTCCAGCGCGGGTGTCTTCCTCATCACCCTG
>CAKZKQ010000254.1 GCA_937123825.1 uncultured Pseudomonadota bacterium | reverse complement strand
AGCGACCGAACCAAAAGCGCAGCGCAGCAAGCGAACCGAAAGCAAGCCAAGCGCAGCGCCGGCGCCGCGAACCGCTCCCTCGCACAGCGAGGGAGCAAGCCTTTGTCCATGTGTGGCGGCGTTGTCGTGTTCAAATGGTGAATGGACACCTTGGAGGGCGGTCAAATGGGGTTGGCATGTGTTGTGCTCTTGGTGTGGGGTGTCGCCGCACAACGGTGTGGTGGCGGGCAGGCCAACTTTTAATTGAGAGATAAAGCCGATGAAGACCCTTCCCAAATGTGTTGTTGCAAAGCTGATGGTCGTGGGCACGGTGTTGAGTGCGGTGTTGACCGCAACCCCAGCAATGGCCGCGTCTGATGTGGCGTTGAGGTGTGAAGCGGGGGAAATCAGCACCGTGCTGCCTGCATCGCAAGGCCCTCACCCCAAAGACATTCACTTTGCCGTGTCTTACTCGCAGTGTACGGAACCCATTGATTTCAGACTGGAAAACGCTGATGGCGAATCCATCGACACAGAAGAAATCGATCAAGCTCTGGGTCTTGTGGAGTTGGCTCCGTTGAGTGACCTGAACCCGGGCACTTATACGCTCCACTTCGAAGAGGGCGGCATCGCGCTGCGTGCCCCCATGACTTTTGAAATCATCGATGAGGTCACGTCACCCATCAACCAGGCCCCAACGTTCACCGTCTCCTTCCTCAATGTCCACGACGATGATGAAAACGGCACAGGGCTGCTCAACGGCAACATCACCATCACCATGGATGAGCCCAATGTACAGAGAATGCAGTTGGCAGTGACCAACGCCATCAACAGCACTCCTGAAACGGTCCTTTGGCTTGAAACAACCCAGGACTTCTTTCTGGCCGAAGAGGTTCCCGTTGGTGAAGACATCTGCATTGAGGTCCGCGCCATCGATCAAGCAGGCAACATTGGCCCAGAAGCGGTCCGATGCATCACCCCCCAGACATCCATTGGCATCTCCGAAGAAGGATGCTCCACCTCAGGCAGCCCACATACACCGCCCCACAAGCTCCCCCTG
This sequence comes from uncultured Pseudomonadota bacterium, assembly GCA_937123825.1. GTDB lineage: Bacteria > Myxococcota_A > Bradymonadia > Bradymonadales > CAKZKQ01. The sequence goes on along the minus strand of CAKZKQ010000254.1, from coordinate 2,612 downwards.
CTCCTGCTCACCTTCGGCGCGCTCATCGCCCTCAAACGCCGCACCTAAGCCACCACCACCGACCTCAAGCCCCTTCAGAAAGCCCACAAATCTCCACCATCCACCACAAACCCCTTGGAAAGCCCCCAAAGGCTCCACCACCCCCCATTCCCCTCCCCCAAAAACGAAGCACTTTCGCCTCAATGCCCCACTCCAACCGGCGAAGCCAAGAACCCACCCATCACAAATCCCATAAGGGAGCGCAGCGACCGCACCAAAAGGAAGCAAGCGCAGCGCAGCGACCGAACCAAGAGCCCCCGTAAGGGGGCGCACCAAAAGGGCAGCCAAGCGAAGCGCGGCAACCGAACCGTGACCTCGCCCCGCGAGGTCACTCAGGTATGCCGGCGTCTTCGCGGACGGAAAAACCGGGGTCGGGGGTGTCGGGGTCGAACTTGGTGGGGGGGTCACCGGCCATGAAGACGCCAATGCGTGCAAACGCGAGGCTGTCGCAGTTGTAGGCGGCCACGGCGTGGTCGGAGAAGACAAAGTTGACTTCTGTGACGGTCTTGCCGTCGGGTCCAACGCCGTCGATGAGGGAGTCGACGAAGGGCTGGGTGTCTTTGCGGCCGATGAGGGTCTGGCCTTGGAGTTGGGGCCAGTGGACCCACAGGACGGAGCCTTCGCGGATGGTTTTTGACATGATCCTGGTCTCTCCTGTCTGAGGCGCTCTGATGGGAGCGCTGGTGTGGCAAACGCGGCGGGATGGGGTCGGCGCGGCGGCGCTTGATGGACTCTCCGGTGAGTCGCGATGGCCGTGTGTTGCCTGCTGACCTGCTCCTGGCGAGTGTGCCTTGTTTCTTACATGACGCGCTCGGGCTTGATGGCCTCCCCTTTGCGTTTGGCCACGCACACCAGCTCTCCCGCTGGGCTGGAGACCCTGAAAGGAGAGTCGCCCTCAGGCAGGCCCTCCCATGGGACTGTTTGGCCGTGCCGGAGGCGTTCGGTGCAGGCCTCGGAGACTTGAACCAGTGGCAGGGCGCGCAGCATTTCCAGCGGGGTGAGGAGGCGAGCCCGAAAGAACTCGCCTTCTGCGGTGAAAATGGGTTCCACCAGATGGGATTCGTCCTCTTCAAAACCTGCGGCGGCCAGGCGGCGCAGCGCGTGGCAATGGCCGCCGACCTTGAGGGTTTGGCCGATGTCGCGGCAGAGAGAGCGAATGTAGGTGCCTTTGGATGCGGTGACGCTGAAGACGACGTCGGGAAGGTCTATGGATTCAACGTCGATGCTGTAGATGGTGATGGGCCGAGGTTCCATCTGTGGGACTTCGCCGGCGCGGGCCATGTCGTAGGCGCGCCGCCCGTTGATGCGGATGGCGGAGTAGATGGGCGGGGTTTGCATGTGTTGGCCGACCATGGATTCGATGGTCTGGCGCACGACCTCGGGTTGAAGGTCTTGCCAGGGGTGCTCTTCAATGACCTGCCCTTCGGAGTCTTCTGTGTCGGTGGCGATGCCCAGGCGCAGGGTGGCGCGGTAGCGCTTGTCGCCGTCGATGAGGTATTGGGCAAGGCGAGTGGCGCGTCCGACACAGATGGGCAGGACACCGGTGGCAAAGGGGTCGAGCGTGCCGGCATGGCCCACTTTGGGCTTCTTGACGGTCCCCAGCCGGCGCACAACACCGCGCACACGGCGCACGACATCAAAACTGGTCAGTCCCTGGGGTTTGTCCAAAACAAGCAGGCCATCCATGAGCAGCCAAATCCTTAGCGTTTTCCCGTCGCGCGATGGATGAAGGTTTACGGCATCGGTCGAGGGGTGTTGTGGCCCGTATCATCAGAACATTTGGTGCGCGGCGCCCCTAAAGAAGCTCGCCGTGCGCGCCTCTTTGGGCCATATGAGAGGGGGGCAACGGCAAAGAAGGTGTTTATAGCATGGCAGAGAGGCGCTGGGAGAGTTGGCGCTGAATGTCGGCCACGTCGCCGCTGATGGTGCACCCGGCGGCGTTGTGGTGCCCTCCCCCGCCAAAGCTCTCGGCGAGCGCGGCGACGTTGATGGCGCCGCTGCTGCGGAAGGAGACCTTGTAGTGGTCTTTGTCCAATTCGCGCAGTTGGGTGGCGACCTCCACGCCTTGGATGCGACGGGCGTAATTGATGAAGCCGTCAATCATGGTGGAGTCGGTGCCGGTCTGGGCGAGCATGTCGGCGCCGATCTGAATGAAGGCAAGGCGGCCGCAGTCACTGACGTCGAGGGTGTCGAGCACGCGCGCCAGGAGCCTCATTCGCCCCAGCGGTTCGTTTTCGTAGACGTTGCTGTTGATCCGCCAGGGGTTGACGCCAAAGGCCACCAGGTGGGAGGCAATTTGGAAGGTCAGCGTGGAGGTCTTGCCGTAGCGAAAGCCGCCAGTGTCGGTCATGACGCTGGTGTAGCAGGCCTCGGCCATGGGCAGCGTCACGGGGACATCGAGGGTGAGGCCGAGCCGATAGATCATCTCACCAACGGCGGCCGCTTCGGTGTCGCGCACATAGACCTGCGCAAAGTCATCGTCCCAGGTCAGGTGGTGGTCGACCACAGCGATGTGGTCGCCCCATCCGTTGGCGGGAAAGTTCTCACCGACGCGGGGTGGCTGTGCGCAGTCG
>CAKZKQ010000253.1 GCA_937123825.1 uncultured Pseudomonadota bacterium | reverse complement strand
GAGGGGCCGCCTCGATGGGGCCGCCCGAGACGTAGAGCGTCGCTTCGGCCAAACCATAGCAGGGAAAGAACGCCTCGGGCCGGAACCCACACGGGGCAAAGCGCTTGGCAAAGCGCGCCATTGTGTCGGCGCGAATCGGCTCGGCCCCATTAAACGCCAAGCGCCACGAGCTCAAGTCCAGTGACTCCAGCGCCTCCTGCGACACTCGCCCAACACAGAGGTGATACCCGAAGTTGGGCCCGCCGCAGTGCGTGCCGCCCAGCGTAGAGATGGCCTCCAGCCAACTCACCGGGTTGCTCAGGAAGGTCAGCGGCGACATGAACGAGCCCGGGTGCAGCGCGTAGAGGGGTTGGAGGATGGCGCCGATGAGCCCCATGTCATGGTAGAGCGGCAGCCAGTTGACGGCGTGGCTGTCGGGGCCGTTGTCAAAGACCCGGTGCATCAACGCCAGATTGGCGGTCAGGTTGCCGTGGCGGATGACGACGCCGCGCGGCGCGCTGGTTGAGCCCGAGGTGTATTGCAAGAAGGCTGGCGTGTCGGCGCTGATTTGGGGTGGCTGCCAATGGTCTGTGTCCTGGTCGGGTGCCTGGTCGGTGCACAACCACGTCATCGCGGCCAGATCCGGGGCCTGGTCCAGCACAAAGCGAAACATCGACTCGACCGCCGAGGTTGTCAGCACCACCGTGGCGCCCGCGTCGGCGGCGATGGTCTGGAGTCTGGGCAAGGTGCGCCCAAGCCGCGTGGGGTCGGGCGGGTAGACCGGCACGGCGATGGTGGAGGCGCACAAACACCCAAAAAAGGCGCTCAGAAAGTCCAGCCCTGGCGGGTAGAGCAGGAGGACCGGTGAGCCGGGGGTGGTGTGCTGGCGCAGCCAGGCGCCGATGGCCGAGGCGCTGTGGGCCAGCCGTCGGTAGCTCAGCGTCGCCTCGACCCGCTTTCCGTTGGCCAAAAAGCGGTATCCGAGGTCATCAGGGGCGTGCTCAAGGGCATGTTCGAGCATGCCCACCAGGGTGTCTGTCTGCGCGCTGTGTCTGCTCACGGTGGCCTTTGTGGGGGTCATGGCGCTGGCGAGCGCCGCGTGTTGATCGAGTCCATGGGGAGCGGTCTGTGGGGTGTTGTGCCTGGGACAAGGGGTCCCTGCTGGGGAGCACAACACCGCTTCACCAACGTCTATGCCTTTGCAGACGCTTGTGTAACTTAGACGCTTCTGGCGGTACAGTGTTGCGGACACAATGTGCCACGCGGCTGCATTATTCTTGCCTCGGCCCAGGTTCTGTTGAGGTTTGTGGACCGAGCCCGGTGGTGACAAGACACAACGGAACCTGGGGTGGTGCGCGTCACTGATGGCACATTTGTGCATCGTTTGCGTCGAGATGTTGCGGCCTTTCTTGCTCGATATGCGCGTGCTGCACAAGGCCTTGAGGGCTTGCATGGCGGCGGCCTTGCGACTATCTAAATCCGTCTTGGATCGTGAGGGGCCACAGGGCCTGGGTTTGTGGAGGCAGTCTTTGGATCAGGTGGACATTGGCTGGCAAGGACTGCTCGTTCTGGCCAAAGAAGCGCGTCTGGCGCCTTTAGACATGGGCTGGTGCGCGCTGAGCCTGGAGCCCCAAGACCCCCGCATCGGGCTGGAGACGGTTCCCGAAGGCCCGGCCGGTCCCGTGGTCATCATCGAGCTTGATGGCCGCTGTCCAGCGGTGCCTCAAGGGGCTGCGGTGCTGCGCATGCGCGGCTGGGTTGAGGCGCAGGTCGTCGCTGGTGGCGCGATTGACGGCGCCACGCTTGGCTTGCTGCGTCTCTACGCGCCGTATGCGTTGGGGTCTGTGTTGGCGCGGCGTCGAGGGCGAGCCATGTCGGTGAGCCACTTTGCCCAGTCCCTCGATGGCCGGATCGCCACGTTCACGGGCGACTCTCGTTGGATCGGAAACGAGGACAACCTCATCCACGCTCACCGCATGCGCGCGCTCTGCGACGGCATCTTGATCGGCGCCCAGACGCTGCGGCGCGACAAGCCCAGGCTCAACGTCCGCCGCGTGCCCGGCGATGACCCCGCGCGCATCGTTTTGGGAGCCAGGGGCGACGAGTTGGCAGACCTGCTTCAGGTCAGCTCTGCGCGCCTTTTGTTGGTGTGTTCACCCAAGGCCCCCAATGATGACGCCAGGATCGAGCATTTGCAGGTGGCCGCGTCCGGTGCTGGGCCAGTGAAGCCCGCCGCGATCCTCAAGGCGCTCTACGACAGTGGGATTCACAGCGTCTACGTTGAGGGCGGCAGCCACACCACCTCTGGTTTTCTGACGGACAACGCGCTCGACGTGGTGCAGCTTCACCACGCGCCGTTGATCCTGGGTGGTGGCGTGGGCAGCTTTGGCTTTGAAGGGGTCGAGGAGGTGCGCAGCAGCGTCCGCTTTGACGCGCACTTCTACGAGCCGGTGGGAGATGGGGTGATGTTTGTGGGCGCCCCGAGCAGTTTTGGAGAAGAAAACGCGTGAAAGCACAAGCGTTTTGGTGGATGGCCGCAGGCCGAGCCGTGATGCGTCAAGAACCGCTGCCTGATCCGCCGCCGCCCGGCACGTGCGTGGTCGAGGCCCTCTGGTCGGCGATCAGCCCTGGGACCGAGCGTCTGGTGGCCAGCGGTCAGGTCCCCACGCTCCTGCACGACGAGATGCGCTGCCCGCACATGGACGGCGACTTCTCTTTTCCGGTCAAATACGGCTATTCGCTGGTGGGCGAGGTCAGGCAAGGGCCTGCTGAGCTGGTGGGTCGGCGCGTGCATGTGCTCCATCCGCATCAGAGCCACTGCGTGGTGCCCGTCAGCGATGTCTTTGAGGTCTCGGAAGAGATTCCCAGCGCGCGCGCCACGCTGGCGTCCAACGTGGAGACCGCCGTGACGGCGCTCTGGGATGCGCACGTGATGGTGGGAGACCGGGCGTTGGTGGTGGGTTTTGGCATCATCGGTTCGCTGGTGGCGCGGCTCTTGTCGCAGATCTGTGGTGTGTCTGTGGTGGTCGCCGAGGTCAGCCCTGAGCGTTTGGCGCTGGCGCGTCAGATGGGCTTCAACGCCATCGAGCCCCAGGACCTGACGACTGGCTTTGATGTGGCCTTCCACGCCAGCGCCAGCAGCGGCGGCCTGCAGACCTGCATTGACATGGTCGGCTTTGAGGGGCGCGTGGTGGAGTTGAGTTGGTACGGCGCGCGCCCGGCCGAGGTGCGCCTTGGCACCTCATTCCACAGCCAGCGCAAGTCCATTGTCAGCTCCCAGGTCTCCCACATCTCGCCCCATCAGCGCGGCCGCTGGGATTATCGGCGGCGCAAGCACCTGGTCTTCAACCTCCTGAAGGACGAGGCCTTTGACGCACACATCACCGAGGTGGTGGCGTTTGACCAGCTCCCGGGTTGGTTTGAAGGGCATCTGGCCAACCCTGGTCCAGGGCTGGCGTTTGCCGTGCGTTATTGAGCACGGGGCGCACTTGGATCTTGTTTGGGAGCATCCTGTGTGGCGAGCGGTGGTGGCCTCTTGATAAGCTGGCCGCTGCGCGCGTGGGTCTGGATGTGTTTTGCAGCGTTTGCAGTCTTTATCACAACGGCGCCCAGCGGCGTCGAGGGTCGGTCGCGTTTGAGCGTCGTTGGGGGTTTGGTCCCCGACGTCGGGCGCGGCCCTTGCCAATGCGTTGAAAGGAGAGTCATGTTTCGAGTTGGTGTTCGCGATCACATCATGATCGCCCATTCTCTGCCCAGCCCCACCTTTGGCCCCGCCCAGGGGGTTCACGGCGCCACCTACGTCATCGACGTGGTCTTTAGCCGCCCTGACCTGGACGAGGACAACATCGTCATCGACATCGCCAAGGCCCACGACATCCTCAAAGAGGTCATCGGGGCGCTCAACTACAAGAACCTGGACGATGAAGAGCGCTTTAAAGGCCACATCACCACCACCGAGTTTCTGGCGCGCCACATTCACCAGGAGATCGGCACCCGCATCAAAGACTTCTTTGCCGGTGAGCTGCGGGTGACGCTCAACGAGTCTCACGTGGCCTGGGCCAGCTTTGAAGGGCCGGTTTGACGTCTGCGCGTTTGAAGCGCACAACCTGATGGGTGTGTTGTGTTTGTGTAGCGAAGGAGCACACAGATGAGTTTTCCAGCCGCCAAGGCGTTGCACATCATCGGATTCATCAGTTGGTTTGCAGGCCTTTTTTACATTGTCCGGCTCTTTGTCTACCACGCCGAGTCCAGCCAGCGCCCTGCTGCCGAGCGAGACGTGCTCTTGCCGCAGCTTGAGTTGATGGCCTCGCGTTTGTGGAAGATCATCACCGTGCCAGCCATGATCGTGACGGTCTGCGCCGGTTTGTGGATGGTGTGGCTCAAGTGGGTGCCGGTGGGCATCCCGGTGTGGCTGTGGATCAAGCTGGGGGCGCTGGCGACGCTGATCTTCTATCACCACTGGTGTGGTCGGATTCGCCGCCAGCAAGCGGCCGGGACCAGCAAGTGGACCCCCAAAGGGCTGCGCGTCTTCAACGAGGGCGCCACCATGCTGATGGTCGGGATTGTGTGCCTGGCGGTCTTTAAAGAGGCCATGAGCATGGTCTGGGGTATGGCGGGTTTGCTTAGCCTGGGGATCTCGCTGATGATCGGGATCAAGGTCTACCGGCGGATTCGGATGCGCAACCCAGCGGCCTGAGCCCGCAGCGAGTTGGCTGCCAACCCCTTTGTGGATGATGGCGCCGGTACCCCTACTGCGGGTGTCGGCGTTTTCTTTTTCTTGGACTCGACTTGGTGTTTCAGGGGGCGTGCCGGCGCACGCAGAGCGGGCTGTGCGCACAACGTCGGCCTGCGTATTGTGTGGGGCGATAAGTTGTGCGTAGGGGAGGGGAGCGTCAGCACTCGCGCTGGAAGCAACCGGTGCGCGCGGCGTCTTTGAGCGCGCGGGCGATGTCCTCGGCCAGAGGCTTGAGGTCTTCGATGCTGGCGGCCTCGACCTTGGGGCGCGGCAACTCTTGCCAGGCAAACTGGTCCGCTTCGCTGCAGCCGCTCCACAGGGAGTAGCCCCATTGCCTGGGGGCGTCGGTGGACCAGACATCGACGTAGATGTGGCGCTGACCGCAGGAGCCGGGCTTTTGCTCTTCGTCCTTGGGCGCGGCGTGCTCGTGGACGACCTCGGAGTAGAGCTTGGCCGGTTCGATGGACATCTCCAGCGCCAGCGACTCTGCCAGGGTTTCGTAGAGAAGCTCGGAGTTTTCTCCAGAATCCGCGATGCCGACGTCCTTAAAGGAGATCACATTGAAGGGCGGGTCGGAGTTATCCTCGGTGAGCTTGAGCATGTAGGGCGAGTGGGTTTTGGTGGGCTGAGCATCATTGGCCTTGGGGGTCTTGTTGACCGCGATGGCAGCCTGGGGCGCGGTGGCGGTGGGCTGCGATGTGTTGCAGGCCGCGGCCAGGACGCTCAAAACCAGGGTTGTGATGGCAAGCAGAAGTTTTTTGTAGGTCATCCGTTGCACCTCCGATGGTCAATGTAACACAAAGGAGTTGTGTTTTCTCTTCCTTGGATCGTTACGAATTGGCGCAGACCATAAATAAAAGCTCTGCGCGGCGTGAAACGCGCCGAAACGATGCGGATCTATAAAAGGGCGAGGTGTGGCCCCGGCTTTGAGCGGGGATGCAGCCCGCGCGAAAAGGGAGGTGTGCGTTGAGGTTGCCGATGGGCTCGATGACGAGGGGATTTTAGAGTGGCGCGTGCAGCGGTGCTTTACGGTGTGGCGTTGGTGCTCCTGACGGTGTACGGCGTGGAAGTGTGCCCGTTTTTGGAGAGTCTGACGGCGATGGAGTTGGTGGGGACACTGGCGCTCTCGTTGGCGGTGGCCTGGGGGGTGCGCCTTTGGTGTGCTCGGACGTGGTTGGAGCAGGCGCAGCCCTTTGAGCGCGCCAGGCGGCGTTTCTGGCTGGAGCTGGGGTCGTTGTTGGGCGCCGGCGGCGTGGCGGGGCTGGTGACGGTGGGGTTCTGGTCGTTTCCGCCCGGAAGCGCGGGCAAGCTTCTGGTGGGGTTTGTGGTGCTGGCGGTCTTCAGCGCCGCCGACATGGCCATGGATGAAGAGTACCGGGTCGTGACAGACTCGCGCGATTCGGCCACGACGGTGCCGGTGCATTTTGGTTCGATCGCGCGGCGCTTCCTGTGGGGGGCGCTGGCGACGGTGATCCTGGTGGCGTTGGTGGTGGCGCTGATCCTGGTGCGGGACCTGGAGTGGCTGGCGTCGGTCGATGAGAGCCGCCTTGGAGACGCCAAGATGTTGGTGGTGGTCGAGGTGGCGTTTTTGGCGGTGGCGCTCTGCGGTTATGTGGGGCTCCTGGTCAGCTCCTTTGCGCGCAACCTCCAAGCCTTCCTGGAGATGGAGTTGTCGGTCATGCGCGAGGTCTCCAGCGGCCGTTACGAGCGGCGCGTGCCGATCAGCAGTCAGGATGAGTTTGGGCGCATGGCCAGCTACACCAACCTGATGATCGAAGGGCTGGCCGAGCGCGACCGCATCCGCGAGGTCTTTGGCAAGATGGTCAGCCCGCTGCTGTCCAAGCGGCTGCTCGAAGGCAGCCAGGACGGCCTGCGGCGCGAAGGCAGCCGCCGCAAGTTGGCCATCCTCTTCTCGGATGTGCGCAGCTTCACCACGCGCACCGAGAGTTCCGAGCCCGAGCAGGTCGTGGGGGACCTGAACCTCTACTTTGGGCAGATGGTGGAGGTTGTTCACGCCCACGGTGGTGTGGTCGATAAGTTCATCGGCGACGGGATGATGGCTTTCTTCGGCCTTGTCGACGAAGACACCGCCGCCCAGCGGGCCGTGGCCGCCGCGATGGAGATGCAAAAGGCGCTCGAAGGGCTCCAGGACCAGCTCAGCGCTCCCATGCAGATGGGCATCGGAGTGCATGTGGGTGAGGTTGTCGCGGGAGCCATCGGCGCGCCGTCGCGGCTGGAGTTCACCATCATTGGCGACCCGGTCAACGTCGCCGCGCGCCTTGAGTCTCAGACCAAGGAGTTGGGCGTGGGTGTGTTGATCTCACAGCAGGTCTACGAGCGCCTGGAACCGTCCACCCGTGATGGGGGTTGGAAGTCGCTGGGCCAACGCGCGCTCAAGGGCAAGCGCTC
>CAKZKQ010000252.1 GCA_937123825.1 uncultured Pseudomonadota bacterium | reverse complement strand
CAGCGAGCGACCGAACCAAAAGCAAGCGCAGCGCCGCGAACCGAAAGCAAGCCAAGCGCAGCGCCGGCGCCGCGAACGCGCAGCTTGCGGCGGAGTTTTGAGCCTTTAGCTCAAAACGTCCCAAAAAGCTGCGTGAGTTTGACGTCGAGGGCGGCGGAGAGTTTGTAGAGGGAGGAGACGGAGGCGCTGGATTCGGCGCGCTCGATTTGGCTGAGCAGGGAGACGGACAGGCCGGTGCGGCGCGAGAGCTGCTTGAGGGTCAGGCCCTGGTCTTTGCGGAATTGGCGCAGGTGGCGGCCGATGGTTTTGTGGAGTTCTTCTTCGGGGTTGGTCAGCAGGCCTTTTTTGCGCAGAATCTGCTCAATGGTCTCATTGAGCTCGTCGACGTCGCAGGGCTTCTTGATGTAATCCGAGACGTTGAGCTTGAGCGAGCGCACGGCCGTGTCCACCGAAGGGTAGCCGGTGAAGACCACGATGGCGATGTCGCCGTCCACTTTGCGGATCTGGTCCAGGACCTCGATGCCGCTCAGTTTGGGCATCATCAAATCCAAAATGACAATGTGGTACTGGTTGGACTTCAGCTCGTCCACCACCGAGAGCGGGTTTGTCAGCGTGTTGACCTGATAGCCGTTTTGCGACAGCACCAGGCTCATGTAGTCGCAGATGTCCTGCTCGTCGTCCACCACAAGAATTTTGATGGGTTGAGTGCCGCGTCGGGCTTCCTTTGATTCTCTCGCCATGGCTCTGCTGCTTGGAAATGTTTATCAAAATACTGCATTACAGTATGTATCAACACCAACAGCCTGACCATAATCCCCATGGCGGCGATTCGTCAATCACGCCAGAGCCATTCAAGGATTTATTGTGTTTGAACACACAGTTTCCCAAGCTTGGCGCCTTTTGTTCGATTTCTTCTAAGGAATGCCGGTGGGGTTGACGATGCCCTGTTGATGATGCGCTGACGTGAGAGAGCACAGGAGCTAATCATTCCTTCAGGGTTGACACTTCTTTTGTTGAAGGCAATGCTGGATTCCTGCATCATTTGCACGAAGCACAGAAGCAGTGCCTTTCCAGGATCGGAAACTTTGCCACCGAGGTTTTTCCCATGCGCAAGATCGTATTTTGTTTGGCCAGCGTGCTCCTGTTGGGGGGATGTTGGGACACATCGGAGTCGTCATCGGACCAATGTCCGGGCGGACTGACCCAGTGCGGTGAGAGCTGCGTTGATGTTCAAGAGAGCACCGCGCACTGCGGCGCGTGTGACAACGCGTGCGCAGACGGGGAGTTCTGCACGGATGGAACGTGTGAGAGCACCTGTGAGGGCACAGTGTGTGACGGTGCGTGTGTCGATACGGACAGCAACCGCAACCACTGCGGGGCTTGCGGCACGACTTGCGACGATGGCGAAATCTGCACAGACGGGGCTTGCGCTCTGAATTGCCCCTCGGGTTTGACCGAGTGCGGCGACACCTGCGTCAACACCGACACGGACAACGCCCACTGCGGCGGCTGTGACACGGTTTGCGCGGCCGGTGAGATTTGCAACGGCGAGGGGGCCTGCGAGCTCAACTGTCAGGAAGGCCTGACGGATTGTGACGGCACCTGCGTGGACACTGACAATGACCGTGGCAACTGCGGCGGCTGCGGCACCACATGTGGTGACGGTGAGGTCTGCAACGGCGACGGTGCTTGTGCGCTGTCCTGCCAGGACGGACTCAGCGATTGTGATGGCACGTGTGTGGACACCAACAGCGACGCGGCCAACTGCGGCGGCTGCGGCACGGCCTGCGCTGCGGGCGAGTCTTGCAACGATGGGGCTTGTGAGTTGTCGTGCCAGGACGGGTTGACCAACTGTGATGGCACCTGCGTGAACACCGACACCGACCGTGGCAACTGCGGCGAGTGTGGCACGGCTTGTGAGAACGGCGAGGTCTGCAACGGCGACGGCGCCTGCGCGTTGTCGTGCCAGAGCGGCCTTGAGGACTGCAACGGCGTTTGTGTGGACACCGACACCGACCGTGGCAACTGCGGCGGCTGCGGCGTGACCTGCGCCAACGGCGAGGTTTGCAACGGCGACGGCGTGTGTGAACTGTCCTGCCAGGCAGGTCTGGACAACTGCGATGGCACCTGTGTGGACACCGACACCGACCGTGGCAACTGCGGCGGTTGCGGCACTGAGTGCGCCGACGGCGAGGTTTGCAACGGCGACGGTGTGTGTGCGCTCTCTTGCCAGGATGGTTTGGAGCAGTGCGGTGACACCTGCGTCAACACTCAGAATGACGAGGCGTTCTGCGGCGACTGCGGCACCTCTTGCGGGCCCGGCAACACGTGCACGGCAGGCCAATGTGTGCTGACCTGCGGCGGCAACACCCCCACGCTCTGCGAGGGTGGCTGCATCGACATCACCATCAACTCCAACCACTGCGGTGAGTGTGGTGTGGCATGCGCCAACGGCGAGATTTGCTCGGGTGGCACGTGCAGCACCTCTTGCGGCGGCGCCACGCCGACCGAGTGCGGCGGTGGCTGCGTCAACACCGACACCAACCGCGAGCACTGCGGCGGCTGCGATGTGGCCTGCGCCGACGGCGAGGTTTGCTCGGGCGGCACCTGCGGCACCACCTGCGGTGGCAACACGCCCACGGTGTGCGGCGATAGCTGTGTTGACACGGGCAACGACCGCAACCACTGCGGCGACTGCGACGTCTCTTGCAGCTCCGGCGAGGTGTGTTCGGACGGCGTCTGCACGATCACCTGCGGCGGCAACACCCCCACGCTCTGCGGCGGCGGCTGCTTTGACACAGACAACAACCGCGCCCACTGCGGCGACTGTGATCAGGCCTGCGCGGGCGGCCAGGTGTGCAACGGCGACGGTGTCTGCGCGCTGTCCTGCCAGGCGGGTCTGACCGAATGCGACGGCACCTGCGTGGACATTGACACCGACCGTGGCAACTGCGGTGCTTGCGGCGTGACTTGTGCGGGCGGTGAGGTGTGCAACGGCAACGGCACCTGTGAGTTGTCTTGCCAGGCGGGTCTGACCGAGTGCAGCGGCGTCTGCGTGGACACCGACACCGACCGTGGCAACTGCGGCGACTGCGGCACCACCTGCGGCGACGGCCAGATTTGCAACAACGGCTCCTGCGAACTGTCTTGCGCGCCGGGTCTGACGGAGTGCAACGGCGAGTGTGTGGACACCGACGTTGACCGTGGCAACTGCGGTGACTGCGGCGTGGCCTGCGCAGACGGCCAGATCTGCGGCGGCAACGGCTCCTGTGAGCTTTCCTGCCAATCGGGCCTGACCGAGTGCAACGGCGTGTGCGTCAACCTGACCGATGACCGCGGCAACTGCGGTGACTGCGGCGTGACTTGCGCAAACGGCGAGGTTTGCAACGGCGCCGGCGTGTGCACGCTCTCTTGTCAGGCGGGTCTGACGGATTGCAACGGCGTGTGCGTCAACGATCAGGTCGATGAGAACAACTGTGGTGCATGTGGGGTGACGTGCGGCGCCGGCGAGCGCTGCAACGGTGGCGCATGCGAGACCAACTGCCCCACCAACCTGGTGCAGTGCGGCGGTGTCTGCATCGACCCCAACCACAACCCCAACTTCTGCGGCGCCACCGGCGACTGCCTGGGCGGCAACGCCGGCGCGACGTGCGCAAACGGTCAGGTCTGCTCGGGCGGCACCTGCCAGATCTCCTGCGGCGGCGACACGCCCACGCAGTGCGGCAACGGCTGCTTCAACACCGATGTCAGCCGCGAGCATTGCGGTGACTGTGACACCACCTGCGAAGACGATGAGATCTGCACCGATGGTGCCTGTGAAGAGGTTGGCGGAGACGTCATCTTCGTCGGCGCCTTGCCCCGAGACAACGGCCGTTGGGACTTCTCGGGGACGGGGCTGCCGGGAGCCAACGCTGCCTGCAACGCCAACTTCCCTGGCAGCGCGGCATGCACCGATGCCCAGTTGATCCTGGCTGAGAGCGCCGGGGAGTTGGCTGGCGCCACTGACACCGGTGGCAACACCATTGGCTCATTCTGGTCGGAAAACCCCAACGCCAACAACAACCGCCGTTGCTTCAACAGCACCCCATGGGATTACCAAACGGCCCACTTTGGGATCTTTGGCAACTTCCGTACCCTCAACAACGGTACAGGCACACTCGGCGGCATCGCTGTGGCAGGCTGCAACTCGGGCAGTCACAACGTGGCGTGCTGCAACCCCACCAATTGAGCCAGCAAAGGGGGTGTGGGGCATCTCACGGTGCCCCTCTCCCCCACCAACCCATTCAAACGCCACCGAGTAACATCAACCTGCTCGTGTGGTGGTTGACCCCAAGAACATTGGCGCATCCGGGAGACTAAAATGGCTCGTGAGCCCCTCCTGGACGCCTTGCCGTGGACTCTTTGGCACCCATGGCCACCCGATGGCCACTTGCACCCCCCAGACTTGAGCCAGGAACATGCCCGGCAAGCCCTTCAACCGCTTTAAAACCCCACCCAAAACGCAACTCCTGATCACAGCATCGCTGACCGCGCTTTGGGCCGGGTGGATGCTGCTGCCTGCCGACTCGGTCTCGCAGCGGGCCATCGACGCCGATCTCAAGGCCCGCTGGGGGGCCTCGGATCTGGCCTTGCCCCCCGACCCAGTCATTTTGGAGCAGATGCGCGACGCCTACGAGCTTCGCCAGCGCCGCGAATACACCCGCACGCTCGACGCCATCGACCCCGGCGAGCAGTACGAGGACGCGGTCCTTGACCAGGGTGCCATCGACGCGCGCAAGCTGGGCAAAGAGGCGCTCTTTGCCGTGGGCGACGACCTCTTTGAGTTGATGTTTCGCCCCGAATACGGCCTGGGCAACGGTCTGGGCGGACGCAAAGGCGTCGACGCGGGCAAGCGCCCTGCCCCCAACCACCGCCGCGTCCAGGCTGGGCAGTTTGGTGGCCCCGACGCCTATTCGTGCGCAGGGTGCCACTCGCTGGGCGGCCTCGACGGCGCGGGCGCCCAGACGCAGGCCGCCTACCTCGGCTCGGACGGCCAGAGCGTCGCCAAGGCTGACGTGCGCAACCCGCCCCACCTGCTGGGGCTGGGCCCCGTAGAGCGTCTGGCGGTCGAAATGACCGCCGAGCTGCACGCCCTGCGCGATCAAGCCCTCGCGCTGGCCCAAAAAAATGGCCGCCCCGTGCGCCAGAAGCTCACCGCCAAAGGGGTCGCCTTTGGCATGATCACCGCCGCCCCCGACGGCACGCTGGACACCGCCGCCGTCAAAGGCGTCAACGCCGACCTCATCGTGCGCCCCTTTGGCTGGAAGGGCCACAGCGTCAACCTGCGCGAGATGACCCGCGAAGCCTTCCGCATGCACATGGGCATCGTCTCACACGTGGAAGAGGAGTGGCTGCGCCAGGGGCGCCTGTCTCCCAGGGACTACGGCGACGGCGACAAGTTTGACATCGACAACGACGGCGTCCGCACTGAACTCGAAGACGGCATGATCACCACCATGGTGGCCTACCTGAGCCAGTTGGAGATCCCCTCGGTGCGCCCCCCACACGAACCCGCCCAATTGGAGCGCTTTGTGCGCGGGCAGGCCGTCTTTGAAGAGGTCGGCTGCGCAAGCTGCCACCGCCCCGAGCTGCCGCTGACCGACCCAAGCCTGGTCACCGGCCCCGAATCCGAGGTCTTCGCCGCCTCCCCATCGGTCACCTTCGACGTCGTCCACGACGGCGAGCACCCCAAACCCGAAACGCGGCGACACCTCAAAACAACCTACGCCGTCCCCCTCTACAGCGACCTCAAGCGTCACGATATGGGCCCCAAACTCGCCTCGCCGCGACCCTTCGCAGGCATCCCGGCGACCCACTTCCTGACAAGGCCTCTTTGGGGGCTGGCCGACACCGCCCCCTACATGCACGACGGCCGCGCCGCCACCCTCGATGAAGCCATCCTGGCCCACGGCGGCGACGCCGAACCGTCCCGCAAAGGCTACCGGGCGCTCAAAGAGGACGACAAACGGGCATTGCGCCTCTTTTTGGCCTCCCTGACCCGAGAGCAGAGGGTGCTGATCCCATGAAAACCACCCAAAAGCAGACGGCGCTGGCCGCGCTCGTGATGCTGGCGGCTGCGGCAGGCTGTGACGCGCCCAAAGCCGCCGAGCAGGCACCCTCCACCGCGCCGCAGGCCTCGTGCGAGCCCTTTGTGCCCCATGACGCCGAGCCGCTCTCGCTTGAGGCCGCCCGCGAAGCGCACTTCTGGAACGGGCTGCACACCCGCTGGCGCTTTGACGAGCACAAATCCCCCGGACACCTGGTCAAAGAAACCGCCGCCGTGCTGGAACGCACCCGTCAGAACGACGGCGCGCTCTGCTACGGCGACGCGTACATCGCCGGGCGGCTGATCTTTGAGCACACCTTCAGCCCCGCCGACGGCCAGGGCAACGGCGCAGCCACCGAGGGCAACCCCATCAAGCGCGTCCACGACGGCCAGTTTGGCGCTCCCGAAGCGCGCCGATGCCGCTCCTGTCACTGGCGCGGCGGCGTGGCGGGCGCGGGCGCCGTGGTCGACAACGCCTATTTGCTTGGCGACGGCGACAGCATCGAAAGCAGCGACGCCCACAACCCCCCATCGCTTCACGGCGTCGGGGTCCTCCAAGCGCTGGCCGTCGAAATGACCGCCGAGCTGCAAGGTCTCAAGACAAAAGCGCTGGCCAAAGCCGGTCAAACGGGCAAGCCGCAGCGCGTGCGCCTGGAATCCAAAGGCGTGGACTTTGGGGTGCTGGCCATCAAACCCGACGGCGCGGTGGACGCCGCCGACTTGAAGGGGATTGACGCAGATCTTGTGGTCCGCCCCTTTGGTTGGAAGGGCAACCACACCAACCTGCGCAACATTGTGCAGGACTCCTTCCAAATCCACCTGGGCATCCAGCCCCAGGGTCTGGTCAAAGGCGGTGACCGCGCGCTTTTGGGCGACGGGCCGGGAGACGACCCGGACAAAGATGGGGTCAAAGACGAGTTGACCGACGCTCAGGTCACCGCCACCGTGCTCTTTTTGGCCGCTCAGGGCATGCCCGTGATGCGCCCCCACGAGCGCCTAAACGAAGCCGAGGCTTCTGCCGAGGGACTGATGCCGCCCACCTCGGCGGTATTTTTGGATGAGTGGATGAAGGGCCGCAGGCTCTTTGACAAGGTGGGCTGCGCGGGCTGCCACACCCCCAGCATGATCCTCAAAGAGAGCACCTTCACCACGACCGACGCCAAAGGCACCGTCCATACCCTGGACCTGAGCACTTCGATGGAACGCCCGCGGCTGGTCATGGACAAGGAGGCTGGCGGTTACCCTGTGTATCTCTTTAGCGATCTGAAGCGGCACGACATGGGCCCTGCGCTTGGCTCCAGGCACAGCCACGACGGTGTGGCGCCCAACATGTTTCAGACACCTCCGCTGTGGGGTCTGGCCGACTCGGGGCCGTGGATGCACGACGGGCGTGCGCCGTCGATCGATCTGGCCATCCGGGCTCACGGAGGCGAGGGTGAGGCGTCGAAGCGAGCCTACGCGGCGTGGACGGCGCCGGAGGCGATGGCATCCCCCAGCCCCTTGTAAACG
>CAKZKQ010000251.1 GCA_937123825.1 uncultured Pseudomonadota bacterium | reverse complement strand
GCTTGGCCTGCAAGACCGCGTGCACCTGCTCAACCGCTACATCCCCAACGAAGAGGTCCCCACCCTCTTTGAGGCCGCCGACCTGTGTGTCCTGCCCTACAAGCAGGCCACACAGTCCGGCATCGTGCAGGTCGCCTACGCCCTGGAGACCCCGGTGGTGGTCACCCGCGTCGGCGGCATCCCCGAGGTCGTCGATGACGGCGTCACAGGGCTGCTGGCCGAGCCTGACTCGCCGCAGTCGGTGGCCGAGCAGATCGCGCGCTTTTTTGAGCAAGATCTTAGCGACGCGCTCAAAGAAGGCATCGCCACCAAACAACGCCAACTGTCCTGGGGCAAGCTCGTCGAAGCGCTCCAGCGCCTGATTTGACCCTCCCTGGCCATAGAGACGCCCGATGAAGCTCATCATCCAAATCCCGTGCTACAACGAAGAGCGGACCCTGCCAGAGACCCTGGCCGATCTGCCCAGACAGGTGCCCGGCGTAGACGTGGTGGAGTGGCTGATCATCAACGACGGCTCCAGCGACCGCACCGTGGAGGTGGCCCGCGAGCACGGCGTGGATCACGTGGTGGGCTTTTCGCGAAACCGAGGCCTGGCCCGCGCCTTCATGGCGGGGCTGGACGCCAGCTTGCGTCTGGGCGCCGACATCATCGTCAACACCGACGCCGACAACCAATACCCCGGCCAGGTCATCGACGAGTTGGTGGCGCCCATCGTGGCCAACAAGGCCGACATCGTCATCGCCGACCGCCAGACCCATCTGGTCTCCGACTTCTCCCCCACCAAGAAGGTCCTGCAGAAGATCGGCTCGTGGGTGGTGCGCCAGGCCTCGGGAACCGAAGTGCCCGACGCCGTCAGCGGCTTCCGCGCCCTGAGCCGGGAGGCGGCGCTGAAGATGTTCATCGTCTCGGACTACACCTACACCATCGAGTCCATCATCCAGGCCGGCAGCCACCGCAGCGCCATCACCTCCATCCCCATCCGCACCAACGCCAAGACCCGCGACAGCCGCCTGGTCAAAAGCATCGGCTCATACGTGACGCGCTCGGCCACGACGATCTTGCGCATCTACACGATGTACAAGCCGCTCAAAGCCTTCTTGCTGCTGGCGCTGATGCTCTTTATCCCGGCGCTGCTGCTCGGCGGGCGCTTTGTCTACAACTACATTCAAGAGCCGGACATCTCCCGGCACGTCCAGTCGCTGATCCTGGTGGCGATCTTGACCATCATCGCCTTCCAGTCGGTGATGTTTGCCCTTTTGGCCGACCTCATCGCCGCCAACCGCAAGATGCTCGAAGACACGCTCATTCGCCTCAAGCGCCTGGACCACGCCGCCGAGCCACAGGTTAAAGCGCCGCCCTCAGAGGCGCCATGACCCAGCCCCAAGAAGAGCCAGGGCTGACCTCCAAGGCCCGCTCCCCGTGGAAATGGGTGGCGGCGGTGGCGATCTCAGCCACGCTCCTGGGGGTTCTGGTCTGGCTGGCAGATCCTGCAACATTGGCCGACGCTCTCAAAGAGGCCAACCCCGTATGGCTGGCAGCCGGTGCGGGATCATTCGCCGTCACCAACCTCTGCCGCTGGTTGAGGCTGGTCATTTTGCTCGGGCCAAACCACCGCCCTCAAGCGTCCTGGCTGATGGCCAGCGCCGGACACGCCTTTTTAAACAAGCTGCTGCCGCTGCGCACCGGAGAGTTGACCTTCCCGCTGCTGCTGCGCAAAGTCACAGACACCCCGCTTGCCACTGGCGGCCTCTACCTGGCCACCATGCGCATCGTGGAGTTGGCCTGTCTTGTACCGCTCTACGCAGCCGCGATGGCCACCTGGGCAGCGTCTGCGGCCCAGGACCTCGGCGCCGTCCAAGGCTTGCTCTGGGCCGCATCGGGATTGTCCGTGGGGGTCTTGCTGGGGCTGCCCATGCTCTTGCAATTTGGCTTGAAGGTCGGCGACAAACTTCTGGCCAAGGTCGGCCAACGCGGTGACAAAATCCGCCGCGCCCTGAACAAGAGCGCCACAGAGTTGGGCAAACTGGGCCACTCCGGGGTCGCACGGCTGAGCGTCGTCACCATCGTCATGTGGCTGGGCCTCTTTGGGGTCTTCCACACCAGCTTGCTGGCCTTTGGCGTGGACGTCACCCTGGCCCAGAGCGTCGTCGGCTCGGGCGGCGGCATCATGACCAACCTCTTGCCCGTCAACGGCGTCGGCTCTTTTGGCACGCTGGAGGCCGGCTGGACGGCAGGCCTCGTGGCCACAGGAGCCCCGCTGGGACCCGTGGTCGCCGCAGGACTGGCCATGCACCTGCTGGTCGTCGCAGGCAGCGGCGTCTTTGCTGCCCTCGGCACACTGGCGCTGTGGACCCAACGCACCCCACAAGGAGGGTGAGATGAGCAACCCACAAGAACACTCGCCCCCTGCCTTGCAGGCCACCGACAATGGGCACTGGATGACCCCCAAGGTCCGCCTTTGGCTGGGGTTGGCGGTGTTGGTCGCGGTGGTGCTGCGCCTGGCGCACCTGGGCGCGCTGCTGGGCGCTGATCCGCTGCTGATCACCCCCATGGTCGACGCCGAGGCCTACCACGACTGGGCCGTGGAGATCCTCTCGGACCCGGTCGGCCAGAAGGTCTTTTACCAGTCACCGGGCTATCCCTACATGGTGGCGCTCTTCTACGCCATCTTTGGCCCTCACTGGACGGTCATGGGCGTGGTCCAAGGCCTGCTTGGCGGTTTGGAGGTGATGCTCATCGCCTGGATCGCCGCCCGGCTGGCCCCCAGACGACAAGCGGCCGCTGCGGCCATCGCCGGGGCCTGGATCATGGCGCTCTACCAGCCACTGATCTTCTACAGCGCGCTGCTGCTCAAAGTCGAATCCACCAACCTCATCCTTTTGCTGACCGTGGCCAGCTACCTCAAGGGCCTGCGGCCGCGCGGCGAGCTGGATTGGCGGTGGCTGGCGGCATCGGGGTTTTCGCTGGGCGTGTTGGTGATGTTCCGGGGCAACTTTATCCTGGCCATGCCGGTGTTGACGGCGTGGATCGGAGTGGCGTGGTGGTGGCGCAGGCGGCGACAGCCCGCTGCGCAGGCAGGCCCTTCGCTCAAGGTGATGTTGGGCGGCGCCTCGGCCTTTGCGGTCGGATTTGCCTGCGTGTTGTTGTTGGTCATGGCGCGCAACAAAGTTGTGGCTGACCAGTGGGTGGCCACCAACGCCACCTCGGGCTCGGTGCTCTTCATCGGCAACAACCCCTACAGCCCGCTGGGCGACTACATGCACATGCCCTTTGTGCGCACCCACCCCAAATTTGAAGAGGTGGACTTCAGGGCCGAAGCCGAACGCCGCACCGGACGCCAGATGACCACGCAGGAGGCCTCGCGCTACTGGAGGGACGAGGCCATCAAGTACAGCCTGGACAACCCGGGCCAAACGGTGCGCCGGGCGTTTCACAAGCTGGCGCTCATCGCCGAGTCCTACGAACTTGGCGACAACTACTCGTTGACCTTCCACGGACTGCACTCGCCGGTGGTCGGGACCACCATCCCGTGGTGGGCGCTGGTGATGGCCTTGAGCGTGGCGTGGTTGGTGGCCGTGGACAAAGGCAGGGTTCAGGCCGCGCCGGTCTGGCTCTTGCTGGGGGTCTATGTGGCGTCTTTGGTGATCTTCTTTGTCCGCTCGCGCTACCGCATCCCCATGGCACCGCTGATGATCATCCTGGCCGCGCTGGAGCTCGGCGTGCTGGTGGAGTTGATCCAACAAGGACGCGCAGACACCAAACCCGAGCCCGACAAAGACCAGATAGAAGAACCCAACACAACCGCCATCGACGCAAACGCCCACGCCAAACGCCTTGGCCTGCATCTGGGCATGATCGCGGTCATGCTGGGCACCAGCCTCTACTTTGGGGTTCCCCGCGCCCAGGGCGAAAACCTGGCCACGTGGTGGATGTCGTTGGGCATGGCCCACAGCGAACGCGGAGACGTGGAGGGCGGCGAAGCGCTGATGCTCAAAGCCCTGGAGCTGCAACCCGAAGAGGGCATCATCTGGATGAACCTGGGCAAGCTGGCCCTGGCCCAGGATCAGGCCGACAAAGCCGCGCGCCTGTGCGCCAGATCCATCGAGTTGGACAAGACCCGCAACGACGCCCGCGAGTGCCTGGCACTGGCGCTGGCCCAAAAAGGCGACCTCAACGCCGCCTGGGCCGCCCTACAGCCCGCCATATCGCCCACCATGCAGATGGTTCGCCTGGAATTGGCCGTAAGGCTGCTCCTGGCCGGTCAAAAACGCGCCGAAGCGCACGCGCTGCTGGACAAAACGGCCCCCAAACACGGCCAACTGGCGGGCTTTCATGTGCTGCGCTTCATGACCGACGCAGGCGTCGCCCCCGAAAAAGCCCGCGCACACCTCCAAAAGGCCCTCAAGCTGGCCCAGGACCCCCAGGAGCGCGCCTACATCGAACACCTGCTCGCCGGAGGACAGCCATGACCCCCTGGCCCACTCGCCATCCGCTGGCGCTGCTGCCCACAGCGCTCCACCCCATGGACAGGCTCAGCGCCGTGCTGGGCGGCCCCAGGCTGTGGATCAAACGCGATGACCAGACCGGCCTGGGCATGGGCGGCAACAAGACCCGCAAGCTGGAGTTTTTGCTCGGCGCCGCCCTTGATGCAGGCGCCGACGCGCTGATCACAGCCGGCGCAGCCCAATCCAACCACTGCCGCCAAACCACTGCGGCCGCCGCCAGCGTGGGCCTGGAGTGCCACCTGGTGCTGGGCGGACAAGAACCCGAGCGCTTTACGGGCAACCTGCTGCTGGACAAGCTCTTTGGCGCCCACATCCACTGGGCAGGCGCCGAGCGCAAGGGCGAGTCCATCCACGCGCTGGCCAAAACTCTGAGGGGGGCGGGCAAAACCCCTGCCGTGATCCCCTACGGCGGCTCCAACGCTGTGGGGGCGCTGGGTTATGTGGCGGCCATGGAAGAGTTGGCCAGCCAGCTTCACGCTGCACAGTGCGCGCCGCAGGCCATCGTCTTTGCGTCCAGCTCGGGCGGCACCCACGCGGGGATGCTTGTCGGCGCGTCCACACACGGCATCGACGCCAACATCATCGGAGTCCACATCGACAAGGCCGACGCCGATGCCCTGGGCACACACATTGACGCCCTCTGCGCCGAGTTGGCCGCCTACACAGGCCCTGCCGCAGGCCCACACCGCGTTGTGCTGGACGAGCGCATGCTCAAAGCCGCTTACGGCGAGCTGACCGAGGCCGAACATGAAGCCATCGCGCTGCTCGCCCGCACCGAAGGGATCCTGCTTGACCCAGTCTACACAGGCCGCGCCATGGCCGGGCTGATTTCGATGGTGCGCGGGGGCGAGTTTGAGGCAAACCAGGATGTGCTCTTCTGGCACACTGGCGGCACCCCGGCGCTCTTTCACTACGGGGATACGCTGTTGTAGAATGTGTGTCTTCAGGCTTGGCAGCCAACAAAGAGACGTGCATGACCCAAACCATCGAAACCGACTACTTTGTCATTGGTGCAGGCGCCATGGGGATGTCCTTCGCCGATGAAATCCTCCATCAGGATCGCCACGCCCACGTCACCATTGTTGACAAGCGTGCCGCCCCGGGCGGCCACTGGCACGACGCCTATCCGTTTGTGACCTTGCATCAGCCCGCGCTCTATTACGGCGTCAACTCTGAAAAACTCGGCACGGGGGGCACGGATCTGGTCTCAAAACACCAGATTCTGGGCTACTACGAGCGGGTCTTGCGCAAACTGACGCGCACAGGGCGGCTGCGTTTCCTGCCCGGCACACATTACAGCGGCTCAAACACCGTTCATGGGGTGCTCACGGGAAAAAAGACCCTGATCAACGTGCGCCGCAAGGTGGTCGATGCCACCTGGTCCCAGGTCACGGTCCCAGCCACCACCGCGCCCCGCTTTGAAGTCTCCCCAACGGTGACCGTGGTCCCCCCTGGAGCGCTGGCGACTCTGGACAAGCCCTGGCCCCACTACGCGGTCATCGGCGCAGGCAAGACGGCGCTCGACGCGCTGCTTTACCTTCTGGAGCGAGGCGTCTCCAGCGACGACATCACCTGGGTCATCAGCCGAGACGCGTGGTTGGTCGTCCGACAGAGCATCCAACCCCAAAACCTCTTCAACACCCTCAAAACCCAGGTCGACATCTGCATCAACGCCAAAAACAGCCAGGAGCTCTTTGAGCGCAGCGAGCAGGCCGGGCTTTTCATGCGCGTCGATCCCAACCGCCAACCCACCGCCTACCGATGCGCCACCGTCAACCGCGCCGAGCTCAAGGCCCTGCGCACACTGACCCATCTGGTCCGCCAAGGACGCGTATCGGCGATGACACCGCAAGGGCTGGAGTTTGAAGACGGCAGCGGGCACGCGCTGCCCCCAGGAACTCTGGGCATCAACTGCACCGCCAATGGGCTCAAGCGCCGCCAAGCGGTGGATGTCTTCTCCTCGGGCCGGATCACCCTCCAACCGCTGACCTATTGCCAGCCCACATTTGACGCCGCCGCGACGGCCAAGATCGAATGCCACTTTAAAGACGACGCCGCGCGAAACACCGCCAGCACCCCCATGCCCTACCCCAGCACACCCCAGGACCTGCCCGGCTGCATGCTCATCCAGACCCAGAACCTGCTGCAATGGATGCCAACCATAGGTACCTGGATGATTCGCAGCCGCCTCAACATCGGCACGCACATGGGCCTAATCAACAACGGGCGGCTCGCCCTCCTGGTCAAAACTCGCCATAAGCCCCTGCTGGACAGCCTCCGCCGCATCGCAGCCCAAGAAAGCACCGCCTGATGCCAAACCACCCAGCAGAACCTTGTTCGGGGGCTTAAAAAGGCCCACACAAAGGCAAAAGAGGGCTGCGAACGCCGCTTTTGCAGACCCGCATCGGCCTACAAAGGCACACACAAGCAAAGACCGGCGAGCCCACGGGAGACTTTGATGGAGACGCTGACACTTCACCACGGCGCGCTGGCGTTCACCACGTTGAGCGCAGGCCGGCGCACCCCAGAGACAGTGCCAGTCTTGTGCCTCCACGGCTTTCCCGATCATGCCTGGACCTTCAAACCCCAACTCCAGGCCCTCTCCAAGGCAGGGTTTTGGGCGCTGGCGCCCATGATGCGCGGCTACGAGCCAACCTCGCAGCCCCAAAACAACGACTACAGCCTGATCGCCATGGCCCACGACGTGTTGGCCTGGCTTGATGAACTGGACATTGAACGGGCGCATCTGGTGGGACACGATTGGGGCGCGGCGGTGGGCTACACCGTCTGCGGATTGGCGCCGGAGCGCTTTGCCACCTTGACCACCATCGCCGTTCCTCACAGCGCGCGCATGGTGGAGGCATTGCCCCAGGTCCCCTCCCAGTTATTGAAGTCCTGGTACATGCTCTTTTTCCAAACGGGTCCGTTGGCGCGCTGGGCCGTGGCAGCAGGGGATTGGGCGCTGGTGCGTTGGCTGTGGAAGCGTTGGTCACCGAGCTACACCCTCTCGTCACACCAGTGGCAGGCACTGCGCCAGACCTTCAACGCCCCTGGCGTCCGTCAGGCCATGCTGGCCTACTACCGCCAAAACGCCTCGCCAGACATCATGTTGGGCCTGCGCACACCCAAGGCCATGACGCTCAAGCGGATCGACGTGCCCACTTTGGCCATCACGGGCCAGCAAGATGGCACCATCGACACACAGCTGCACGAGTTGACGCTGCGCCCCGATGACTTTCCCGCCGGAGTCCGCATTGAGCGCCTGTCTGGCGCAGGCCACTTTGCCCACCTGGAAGCTCCACAAGAGGTCAACGCGCTGATTTTGGAGTGGATCGGCGGTGCATAAACATTGACATCGTATCATGCTCTCTGATCTGCTATAGTCATAGGCGTTTGCTTTGGTGGACAAGGCCAACCGACAGACATCACACCACGGCGGTGTGGGCAAAGACGCGGTTCAATCCAGCGCTTCATACCCACCCCGATGGTTTGGATGTTCTCGCAAAGGCACCCATCACAACAAACACAACGCGGGCAAAGCAGAGCGCGCAGACCGAACCCCACAGACGGCCAACGCCACCCACTGGATCCTGAGGTGGCGCTGCCGCGCTGAAGGTTTGCTTGCTCAAGTGGCATCGACGCTCAAATGGTTTTGACCAGCCGCTGCCCACTGGGGCGCATCAACCACCGACGGCCAGAGCCCTTGCAAAGGCGGCCGCTGGTTGTTCGGTTCTTGTTTGACCAACAGTACGGTGTGCCACTCTTTCAACAACCCTCTCCAAGAGGCCATCAGAAAAGGCAATCAGGCCGACGGCGGTGACCACTCTGGCTCAAGTCAGAGCACGCAATCAGGCAAGTCCCAAACACCGCGGCCAACCCAGAAATCCATCTGTAGAACGGACAATCCGCGACAGCGCAGAGCCCTGCGCCAAATCTATGGTCACATCCTTTGACCCCGTGCACCGGGTGTGACCGTGGACGGCGCTGCACTTCTCCTGCGCGATGTGCTCAAACTCCCGTGCGCTCCCGGTGACGCAAGCGTGGCCCACGCTGCGCCCAAAGCGCACCCCGACGGCGTAGGCGCCAAAGCACAACGCAACCTGTCGCGCACGCAAACGTCAGCACCACCGTCGTCAGATCGCGACACGGAGACAGACATCGAACTCATGAACGAAGCTACAAATATCGCCGTGTTCTCCGACTTTGAGAACATCGCCATTGGCGTTCGGGAAGCCAACTTCCCGTCCTTTGACATCAACATGGTCGTCGAGCGCCTGCTGGACAAAGGCAAGGTCCTGGTCAAAAAGGCCTACGCCGACTGGGAGCGCTACAGAGCCTACTGCCGCCCCATGCACGAGGCGGGATTTGAACTCTTTGAAATCCCCCACGTGTCCTACTCGGGCAAAAACTCCGCCGACATTCACCTGGTCGTCGATGCGCTGGACCTGTGCTACACGCGCCCTCACATCGACACCTTTGTCATCCTCTCGGGAGACAGCGACTTTTCGCCTCTGGTGCGCAAGCTGCGCGTCAACAACAAGACCGTCATCGGCATCGGCGTCAAAAAGTCCTCCAGCAACCTCCTGATCGAGTGCTGCGATGAGTTCATCTACTACGATGACCTCGTCCGACGCCGCCAGGGCAACTCCCGCAAGAAAAACGACCGCGCCGCTCGGGGACGCAGCAACAACGGCAGCGCTCGCCACAGCCACAACAACCTCCAGGCCCGCAACGGCAGCAGCTCCAACAGCTCCAACAGCAACGGCGACGCTGACGCCGCTGCGGCCGAAAATGCCCCCGGCAACAAGCAAGAGGCCCTCGACTTTGTCCTCGACACCACCGAGGCCCTCTTCTCCGAGCGCGACGGCAACCTCTGGGGCTCGATGGTCAAACAGACCCTCAAGCGCAAGCGCCCCAACTTTGACGAGTCCTACTACGGCTACCGCACCTTCAGCTACCTGCTCAAGGACGCCCAGGCCCGCGGCCTGCTCGAAATCCAGAAGGACGACAAATCCGGCGGCTTCCTCATCGTCGGCTTTGGCCCCAAAGCCTGACCTCCGCTGACGCCCAACCCTTCGCTGGGTCACAAACATCCACATTGCCCCAAAAACCAAAGCTCGCCCTCCAAAAGGCGAGCTTTTGTGTTTTCAGCCCTCCCCCGTGCTGCTCAGACCATCAAATCTGGCAACCCAAAGGACGCTCATACCAAGATGCAGACGAAAGGCTTGCTTTGGGGCGAGCAATAACGGATGTCAGCAGCCTCGGGACGAGCGAAGCTGTGGCATCGCCACCGCGAGTGAGTTCCGTGGTTCCTGACGCCGTTAGGGCCGTCACAAAGTCAGTCGGACGTCTGCAACTTGGTATCAGGGCTCTTTAAACTGCTCTGGCCTGTCCCAGCGCTTGCCTGAGCCAATCCGCCACCTCTGACGGCAGCGGTTCATCCCCGCAAAGCAACGACGCCACTGAGCACGGCAACGGCACCCAACGCACAAAAACGTATGCCTTGGAGGTCGCCTGTCGATCCATCAAACCTTCGTCCCCAAAACACCACCTGGGTGCCAGAATCGACACCGTGCCGCCGCCAAAAATCTCGGCGACGTCGCCCACGCTGTGGTTGAGGTCCCTTGCGGGCGAGCGGCTTTTCCCTGGCCAGATCAACCAACCGCCGCCGCGCTTGGCAAAGTACATCCAGCCTCCCAGATCCTGGCGATGCTGCACGTGGTCCACTGGCGCCAACGCTTTGCCCAGCGCCGCCGACAACGCATGCGCTTCAATCCTGGCCAACGGCGCCGCCTCCCCCACCTCTTGGCGCAGCCAGGCCACCGCCCCGCGCCCCAAACGATCCAGCCGCCCGCAGGCCCCGCTCCAACACGTCGTGACCAGCACCGCCCCCGGCAAAGACTCCAGCATGTGCTGCCACCAGCGCCTCAGGCCCTCCAAAAACGCTCTGGACAAAACACAGCCGCCGTCGATCAAGAGCGTCTCCAGGTTGGAGAGCAAAAACCAAACGCCGCCGTCGTGCTTTAGCAACTCCACCATAAAGGTCACCAACGCCCTGGCGTCCTCTTCCCCCAGCGGCTTGCTCGGCGGCACATAAGGCTCGCCGTTCAGCAACTCGGGCATGGGATCGTGATGGGCCTTGAGCAGGGTCAGCGCCGCCGCCTCTCCTTTACTCAGCGCGTCGTGGACCCTCACCGCGCCGTCGTGGCTCAGGTCGGTGTGCTCAAAGAACCAGCTTCGAGCGTCTCGGCTCTTGGCCACAGCGCCACGCAACCGCTTTAACCAACGTGCTCCGTCACTGTTGAGCAACGACCGCAACACAGCCCGGGAAATCGAGCACCTGTCGGCCAGCAGCGACGGCACATCCATGACAAAGACCAGATCCTGGGGATATTGCGCCTCAACCTGGGCCTTGAACGCCTGCAACGCGCCGCGACCACACTCCAACGCGCCTGTGGGCAAGACCAGCGAGCGATCCGCTGGAGCACGGCGGCGCAGTGCGGCGCGACGCATCCATCGCAGCTCATCCAACACTTTCACATCGCGCTCATCCATGCTCTCTCCGGGGGTTGCAATGCATGTATTTTTCGACAATTCTCCCACACCGTCCACAATGGTCCGGCGAGGTCTGCGCATTTTTCGTCTCTGGCGCAGAGTGAACCACGCCATGCCGTCAGGACAAGGAAGTCCCATGAATGTCGTACCACACCCTCTTCGTGTGTTGCTCTGCCTGGCCCTGCTCAGCGGCGCCGCAGCCTGCAACAGCCCTTCAACGCACACCGACCAGCAGCCCCAGGCGTTGGCGCCCGAGCCAGCACCCGCAGCACCGGTGAACCCTGCCGCCCCCTCTGAACCTGCGCAAGACGACAAGGCAGCGGAGGAAGAACCGGTCGCCGACGTGATCGCGCCCGAAGAGGCCCCTGCGGAAGAAACGCAGGATGATGGCCAGCGCGAGGGGCTGATCAAGTGGGTGGATCTGGAAAAACCGGCCATGGTGGTTCGGGACGCGCCGACCAAAAAAGGCGAGCGCGTGGGGACCGTGCGGCGCGGACGCTCTTTTCCGGTCTACGAATACAAGGATGGGCCTGGGTGCAAGGCCCAATGGGCCAGAGTGGGTCCAGGGTGGGTGTGCAGCGACCACTTTGTCGACGCCGATGGGCCGCCAGAAAAGACCAGCCCCCTGCCCTTCACCTACGGGATTGTCTACAAGGACACCGAGATCTTCATGGGCCCGCACAAGCACATGGGCACCGGCAAGATCCGCAAGGCGCGCTCCACCGTCACCATCCTGGAGACCACCAACCGCTGGGTGCGCACCTGGCCTGACCAGTGGCTTGACAAGCACGTCGTGGCTCCGCGCGAGGTTCGCACCTCCAGCCTCCAGGGCGAGCACATCACCGAGGACACGGTCTTCCCGCTGGCCTTTGTGCGGCGCAACCACACTGTGGGCTATCCCGAGCCGGGTTTGTCCAAAGGTGAAAAACGGCGCGTCGCCGACGACCAGAAGAACCCCATCAACCGCTTTACCCGCACGCCCGTGCTGGAGATCCACCCCAAGAACTCACGCAGGGGCGGCAGCCACGTCCGCCTGGAAGGCGGCTGGGTGGATCGCCATCAGGTCGGGATTGTGGAGCCGCGTCCGCGCCCCCGAGGGGTCGGCGAGGATGAAAGGTGGGTTCTGGTGGACATCTCGGAGCAGACTTTGGTCGCTTATGAGGGCGACAAGATGGTTTATGCCACGCTCATCTCCACCGGGGCGGGCAAGAGCGGCCCCGAGGCCTTTACCCCGGTGGGCAAGTGGCGCATCCACACCAAACTGCGCAGCAGCCGCATGGCGGGCGGCTCGGGTGCTTCGTACCACTTCCTGAGCGATGTCCCCTGGGTCCAGTACTACTACGGCGGTTACGCGCTCCACGGGGTGTACTGGCACAACAGCTTTGGTTGGCAGACCAGCCAGGGCTGCATCAACCTGGTGGCGCACGACGCCCAGTGGGTCTTCAACTGGACCGGCCCCCACGTGCCGGAGGGGTGGTACAGCTTTGTGCAGCGCGGCACCGGCAGCTGGATCGTGGTCGTTAAGTAGACCCCTCCAGACCCTTTCTCATGCGGTTGGTGGCAAACGCATGGTGAAGGTGGTGCCCTGCTCGGGCGCCGACGTGCAGGTCAGCCGCCCATCGTGTTCCTCAACAATTTGAAGCGTCAGTGGCAAACCCAGGCCTGTGCCCTGGGTTTTTGTGCTGAAGAAGGGGTCAAAAATGTGCTCCAGCGCCTCGGTCTTGATGCCGCTGCCCGTGTCGCTGACCTCAAGCACGACCTCTTGACCCTCTTGTCCCTCGACAATGGCTCGCGCCACCGTCCGAACGGTCAAGCGGCGGACATCTCGGTTGTCCATGGCCTCGCGCGCGTTGCGGATGAGGTTGAGCAGCGCGCGGCGCATCTGGGCCTCGTCCAGGCGGACCATGGGCAACGCCGGATCGAGCGTCATATCGACCTCCACACCGTTCCACTCCAACTCATCGCGCTGAAAATCAACCACGTCCTCCACAAGCTCGTTCAAGTCGCCGGGCACGGGGTTGGGATCGGGCAGGCGCGCAAAGCGCAGGTAATCTTCGGTCAACGAGGTCAGGCGCTCGACCTCTGAGACGATGTCGCGCAGCGTGCCCTGGGCCTCGGAGTCTGCCTCGACGCCCTGCTCTTCGAGTTCATCGGCCAAAAGCTCGGCGTTGAGGCGGATGGTGGACAGGGGGTTGCGCAGCTCGTGGGTGACGCGGGTGGCGATTTCGCCCACGGCAGCCAGACGCTCACTCTTGATGAGCGCCTCTTTGGTGTTGACGCGCTCGGTGACGTTGTCGCACACCACCAGGGCGCCGTGGATCGAGCCGCCCTCGGCCCCGCTGCGCGCCTGAAGCGGCAAAAGGCGCAGATCAAAGCGCCCAACCTCCTTTCCGCCCCCCACCTTGATCTCCAACGCCTCGTGCTGATGGAGGTTGCCGTTGCGCATGACGTCCTGAAGCTGGGCGGCCCCTTGCTCGACAGCCTTCAGCGGCGGCAAGACGGTGGCCTGAGAGCCGATCAATGAGTCCTGGGACTGCTCGTAGAGCCGCTCGGCGGAGCGGTTGGCGCTGGTGACGTGCCCTTCGGGCGAAACGGCCACGATGGCCGTGTTGACGGAGTTGAGGATGTCTTCATTGAAGTTGCGCAACTCAACCAGACGCGCGTTGACCCGCTCCAGCTTGGCGGCCTGCTCTCGCAAGGCGGCGTCGCGCTCGGCCAGGGTGGTGACCATGGCGTTGAACTCTCGGGCCAGCACGCCGATCTCATCGCGAGAGCGCACCGGCGCCACGCGCTCATAATCACCGCCCGCGATCCGCTTTGCCCCTTCGGTCAGGCGACGCAGCGGCCGGATGGTAAAGTGCACCACCAGCATGATCCCGGCGCTGAGCCCCAGCGCCAAAATCGACAGCGCCACCGCCCCGCCCAAAGCCCGCTGCTCGCCGCGCTGCGCCCGCAACATCGACGTGTCGATCTCTTCGCGCACGGACTGCTGGGCGGCGCGCAGGCGAGACTCAAAACGACGGGCCATGCGCTGGAGTTCGGTTTGCAGGGCCTCTGACTCGGAGCGCCGCTCGGCCAGGACCGCCTCGGTGAAGCGCTCAGATCGCTTCTCAAACGAGGCGTTCATCTCTCGGATTTGCTCCAACTGGGCGTCGAGCTGCATCAAAAAGACCTGATCGCGCTCTTCGAGCGGCTCTTTGAGCAAGCGCCCCACGTGCTCCTGCGTGCGACCGACCTTGATGTTGAGTTGTTTGGGGAAGTTGTAGTGCTGGGCCGTGGCAGACACCGTCCGGCGCAGCGCCTCCCACTCGCGCTCTCCTAAGAGGACGTTGTAGGTGCGCAGATCGCCCTTGATGTCGCTCAGCGCCATGCTCAAAGGCACATAACCGCCGT
The DNA here is from genome assembly GCA_937123825.1 of uncultured Pseudomonadota bacterium. Lineage (GTDB taxonomy): Bacteria > Myxococcota_A > Bradymonadia > Bradymonadales > CAKZKQ01. The sequence continues at coordinate 8,921 of CAKZKQ010000251.1, read as the reverse complement.
TGATCAGCGCGACCTCTTCGTGGATTGAGCGCATCTGGTAGACATTGAAGGTCGAAACGCTCGCAAAGAGCAGGAGCATGGCAGTGAAGGCCAGAAAGATCTTGGTGGCGATCGACAAGCCCATAATAGGCCCCCTGAAAAGAAAAATAGTCTGTTACCTGCCAATTCCTGGTTCAGACGTTACATTGATTGCATCGGGCACGGCGTTTATAAGGGCCCGGCGCCACACGCGCTTTAAAAAAGCCATTTGGCCTTTTGAGCACAGCGGCGGACAGCATCCTGACGCAATGCCACCAGGAGCACCAGCGGCACCGCCACCCGGCGACCACCGCAGATCTCCTGCCAACCATGGGCCAATGTCCCATCTGGAGCGCACCATGGCCAGCGCCGCACATCCTCAACGCTCCGCATCCACACACCGGCCTTCAACCATGACCACCCAAACACACCGCCCCTTGCGTTCAACGCTCGCCGGCGGCACCATCATCCTGCTCTTGCTCCTGTGCGTGGCGTGCCAACCGCGCCGCTCAGCCCCCGAACCTGCCGCCGAGCAAGCCGCAGCGCCCAGCGCTCCTGCACCAGCCCCGACGACGCCGCAGCAACCCCCACCGCCTTCTGGCGGTGTGCCGCTGCCCTTTGCCGCCGGAAACAGCGATGAGGAGGTCGAGACCAACCGCACCTTGGACAAGGCCGATGCGTTGAGCGCCGAAGGCCAGACCGCCAAAGCGCGCACGATCTACCGCACGGTCTTGGCGCGCGATCGGAACAACAAACGGGCGTGGCTGGGCATGGGCCGCAATTTCAAGCGGGAGGATCGGGTCGAGGAGTCCGTCAAAGCCTACAAAAAGCTGCTCGCCATCGACCAGACCCACATCAACGGCCTCTATGAGTTGTCCTTTTACCTGCGCAACAACGGGCGCGGCGAGGAAGCCCTGCCCTACGCGCAGCAGTTGGCCAGTCAACTCAACACCGATGTGAACGTCCAGGCTCTCTACGGCACGCTCCTGCTTGAAGCTGAGCGCCCCGCCGAAGCCGTCATCGTGTTGGAGCGCATCCTGGACCTCAACCCCACCAACCCGGATCTGCTCAACAACCTGGCCAACGCCTACGTGGATGCCGACCGCCCCACGAAAGCGCGTGAACTCTATGTCCGGCTGCTCAAACAGCAACCCGACAACCCCAACGCGCTCTACAACCTTGGCCAACTGCTCGAAAGCCAGGGCAAGCTCAAAGACGCCCGCGCGGTCTACAAAATGGCCTTGAAGTACGACCCCCAACACCCCGAGGTGCTCGACGCACTGGCATCGCTCGACCGCTGACGCGCCATGTCATCGACGCCGCACGCGCCCCACCCTCTTGGCAGCGCGCTCGGCGGCCTCCCGCACCCTCGGATCGGGATCTTCAGACGCCAGGCGCTTGAAGTCCTTGAGCGACTCTTTGTCTTTAAAGCGCTCCAGAATCCGCACCGCGTCGCGGCGAATGAAAGGATCGGGGTTGGCCAGCGCAAACCGCAGCGGGTAAAGCACCGTCTTGTCCCCCAGGTTCCCCAGCGCCACCGCCGCATAATCTCTGAACATCGGCTCGGTCAACATCTCTTTGAGCGCCGCCTTGCCCGAGTCGTCCCCAAGACGCCCCAATGACATGGCGATGAACGGCCCGATGTCGGGGTCATTGACCCAGGGCTTGAGCTGCTCGACCGCATCAAAATCGCGCAGGTTGGCCAACGCCACCGCCGCCTTGGCCACCAGAATTTTGCTGTCTTTCATCTCTGGAGCCAGAAAGCCGCGCAGCGCCTCCATTTCACCCAACCCGCCCATCGAGATCGCCACCTGCACACGAAACGTCCCCGGCGCGTCTTTGAGTTCCCAGGCTGCCTTCAGCGGCACCAGCGCGTCTTTGTGCCCAATTTCCCCCAGAATCCAGGCGATCGCGGTTCGCTCTGGCCAGGAACGCTTGGACTGCGCCAGCGCCTTGCCCAGGTGAGCGATGGCCCCCGGTCCCATCTTGACCACCGAACGCATGGCCGCTTGCTGGGCGTCGGGGGCCGCGCTCTTGTTTCGCGTCACCTCTAGCCTGGACTCAATCTCGGCGACCGAGGGCGCGTCCTGGGCGCTGGCCACGGGATGAACCCACATCATCGCTGCCGCCGCTGCGCACGCGAGGCCCGATACGATTCCCCGACGGTACACCGCCTTGAATTGAATGCGCTTTTGCGTTTGGACCAGGCTCATAAGGGCTCCTCCAGAGGCAGGGGGTTGTGTGGACAGGCCTTGCTCATACCAAAATGGAGACGGCTTGGTTTGAACCGCCGGGCTTGTGCCGGAAAGTTCTGGCACAAGACAACGCACACCAATTCCCAGCACAACCTCAACAGGAGGATGTCTGGGAGTTGATATTACAAGAGACGGACGCAAAGCGCGATGCTTAACAGAAATTGAAAAAGAACGAACAAGGCGGATCTTCAGCTGTGCTCTAACTCCCCGAATGTGGGGCAGCCAAAACGCACAGAGGCGCCGCGTGCGCCGTGCCGTCAGGCATGGCAGCATCGACGGAGCATCATGCGGCGTGCTGTAGAGGGAGTGGAAAAGAGGGAAGAAGCGCTCAGCCTTCGATGTCGAAGGCGCCCACAGCGTGGAGGCGGCGCTCAAGCCTGTCGCGCTCAGCCAGCGCCTCATTGAGGGCAATCTGGAGTTGTTCGACCTCGTCCCCTGCCGGGGCGGCGCCGTTGGTGGGCTTGGCGCCGGAGAGACGCTCAATTTCGGCCATCAACTCTTCGGTGGACTTGCGCTCGGCTTCGAGCAGCCCGCGGGTGCGCTCAAGCTCTTCACGCAGGGCATCGTCCGAGCCGCCCTGACCTTCTGCGTTGGATGCAGCACCTTCAAGCTCAACGACACGGCGAGCCAACTCGTCGCGCTCTTGCTCAAGGGTGACGATCTGCTCGGCCAGCGCTTCGCTCTGGTCGCCTCCGGCCGGGGGAGCGGCAAGCTGCTCACCCAGACGTCGATTCTCATCTTCGAGTTCGACCACGCGCTCGGCCAACATGTCGCGGTCGTTCTGAGCGACCTGGAGCTTGTCCTGAATGTTGATGAGATCGCCCGCCGTGGAGGCGTGACCTTCGAGTTCCTGGCGGAGTTGGTCGCGCTCGCCTTTGAGGCGCTCAAGGTCAGACTGAGCGTGTTGGTGGTCGCCCTTTAGCTGGGCGTGCTCGGCTTGGAGGTTCTGGAACTGCTCGCGCAGTTGAAGAGACTCCTGGATGTTGGAGGAGACGCTGGCGCCTTGGGCTTTGAGGGCTTTGATTTCCTCGTTGAGGCGGTTGTTCTTTGAGAGCAGGACACGGACGTAGCCGTTGAGTTCGTCAAAGATCTTGCGCTTCTCACCGTCGGCGTTGACGGCCTTCTCCAACTCCTGCTCCAGGCGCTTGCGCTCGGCCTGGAGGTTTTCGTTTTCGCGGTAGAAGGCGTCGCGGGCCTGGCGGAACTCTTCGCGTTCAGCCTGGTAACGTTCCTTGAGGTGGTTGGCCTTGTCGAGGTCCTTGCGCAACTGAGCTTGCTCGGCCTGAAGGGAACCGATGGTGCCCTGCGCGTCGGTGGCGCCGCCTTGGAGCTGATCGCGCTCCACGGTGACGGTCTCGAGGTTGGCGGTCAACTCCTGAATCTGAGCGTTGAGCGCGGCGACATGCTCGTGGGTGGGCGCGTCGCCGAGGTTGCGCTCCAGGGCCTCGCGGTCCTGAGTTAGAGAGTGGTGCTGGGTTTGAAGCTCGTTGAGGGTGTGTTGCAGGTTTTCGGCCTGCACCTGCGTTTCGGCAAGGTGGTTTTCACGCTCCTCAAGGGCGACCTGAAGCTGCTCGACGGTTTGATCGAGCTGTTGGCGGTCTTGATTGGCCTGCTCAAGGGCCGACTGCAGATCCTGGAGTTGAACCTGGAGCTGGTCAAAGTCGTTGTTGAGCCTGTCGATCTCGCCTTGCTTCTGCTCGATGTCGACGTCGCGGGTGGCGACGGCATTTTCGAGTTCTTCGCGGCTTGCGTTGGACTCGTCGCGCTGGGTTTGCGCCTCGGCCAGGTCTTCGCGCAGCTTGGCCACTTCATCCAGATCGGGGGCACCCTCAAGCTTGCGCTTCAGGTCGCTGATCTGCCGCATGAAGTTGCGGCGCTCTTCGAGCATGCGCTCGCGCTCTTTCTGCAGACGCTCAAGACGAAGCTTGTCGGACGCGTCGGCGTTGGAGTTGCGAAGCTGATCGAGTTCCTGGGCCAACTGGTCGCGCTCGCGGCGCAGCTCTTCGGCGTCGGAGTTGTCGGCGGCGTTGACCGCGACATCGCGCAGACGGCCTTCCAACTCGGCGATGTGGCTTTCGGCCTCGATCTTGGCCTTGCGCATCCGATCCAACTCGGCCTGCACGATCTCCAACTCGCTCGGAGCGCCTTTGGGCCCACCGGGCGGCGCTCCAAAACCACCAGAGGGCGGCTCGGGGAGCGAAGGCGCTGGCGGCGCCAAAGAAGACGGCAGCCCGCCAGAAGGCGGATCGGGCTTGCGGGCGGTGAAGTCCGGCGGCGGAGGGGCCGCAGGCGGCGCGCTGGCGGTCGGGAAGAGCGACGAGGACGAACCACCGGTTTCGGGCGGATCGGCCAACGGGCTCAAACCTGAAGAGGAGCTGTCCCCACCCCAACCACCTGGCGTGGTGGGACGGCGCGGCGCCGCAGGACCACCCACAAGGGGGTTGGCACCTGTGGAACTGGACGCCCCCAATCCACCGGGGGCAGCGGGACGAGAGCCCGACAACGACGGCGGCGCCATGGGCGGCCCCGGCGGTGCCATCGGCGGCCCCGGAGGCGCCATGGGCGGCCCTGGCGGTGCCATCGGAGGCCCTGGAGGCGCCATCGGCGGCCCCGGCGGTGCCATTGGAGGCCCTGGAGGTCCAGGAGGCTCGGGCGCCGCCGCTTGCTCGGGCGCGGCACTGATGCCTGAATCCGCCGCTGCGTTTTCATCCTCAAACTCCAACGGGAACCCACCACAGCGCACCCTATCACCGCTGTGGAGCACCTGACTGCGGATCTTCTTGCCGTTGACAAATGACCCGTTGGAGCTGTTGAGATCAAAGATCGTGCATCGCCCACCATCATAAATGATTTTGGCGTGCGAGCGCGAAATAGAAGGGTTGTTGATCCGGATCACGTTGCCCGGGTTGCGCCCGATTGTAATCTCGGGGAAAGCCTCGCTGATCTCAACCGTCATTTCTTTTCCGGTTGGATCTTGAAACTTGAGCCTCGGCACCTCCGACCTCCCAATCCCTTTGTCTTGTTGAATGTCTACGCGTGACAACCGCTCAAACCGGCAGCCAGCCCTGCTCAAAGCGGCGGCACCCACAGCGGCGAGGTCCGCACCCCTTAAAAGAGGCACTCCCAAAGCGCCATCGTGCCATCACATCATCGTTCGCCCCACAACCTATACCACACCTCTCGATAGAAGGGGAATCTTCCTCGCCCATCTTTACCATCACCGACCCTCCACCGAACAATTTCTGGATCGTCTCTACAAATGAAGGCACACTCGGTGCCCATCATTGACCGCGCTGCGGCTCGCCATTGCGCGCGAACAGCAAGTCATGGCACACACACCCGATCGCCCCTCCATCAAAACAAGGGGCACACTCGGGTCTCGGACGCCTTCATCACCGATCGGCGACCGGGACAAGGTCCGTAGGATCAAGGCACGAGAGGACAGGTCGTTGAAGTCGACATTGCCAAAGACCATCGCCCTTGGAGGCGGAAAAGGCGGCGCCGGGCGCAGCACACTGGCCCTGGTGCTGGCCAGACAACTGGTGCAACGCAAATGGCGCGTCCTGCTGGTCGACGCCGACACCGCCGCCCCCATGCTCCACCACATGCTTGGCATGGGCGAGCCCGAACCCGTGCGCGGCACCGGCATCGGCGATCCCAACGCGTCGCTGGCGCCCTTCATGCGACCCACACCCATCGATGGCCTCACGTTGCTCTCATTCGCGCACGCGCGAGGCTATCCCTACGTCAGACCGCGCCTCAACGCCCCGGCGCTCATCGAGCGGCTCGAAGATCTGGCCTTTGACACCGTCATCATGGACCTGCCCCCAGGCCATGACCCCGTCCAGGTCGCCCTCTTTGCCCTGAGCGACTTTCCGGTCCTGGTCACCACCGATGAAATGAGCGGCGCCATCTCCGCCACCCAATACCTGCGCGCGGCCATCTTCCACGGCATGGGTTTCCATCCCCAGTGCTACGACGCCGAAGAAGAACTCCTGATGCTCCTGCGCGAGCAGGGCCTGGGCATGAGCCGCCAGAGCCTCGACCAACCCTTCTTGTCCGCCGTTGGGCGGCGCATCGTGCGCGAAACCCGCACCATGCTCACCCCCAACCTCATCCTCAACAAGAGCCGCACCCCCAAGAGCGCTGCGCTGGCCAATGCCATGGCCATGGGCTGGAACCACCTCCTTGGCCTCTACCCCAGAGCATTGGCGCAGATCCCGCTGGACACAAACTTCACCCCGCCGGGCGAAGAAAACCACGACATCCCCGGCAAACTCGAAGCCGCGGTCGCCGATCTGGCCAGACACCTCGAAGACACCGAAGGCCACCACCGCAGGCACCCGCGCCCGCTGGCCGCTGCCACCTCGCCCCACGGCATCCTGGGCCTGTCCAACGAGGTCCCCACAAAAAGCCTCACCGCCCGGCTCAACAATGTGCTGGCCATCATGCAAGACCCCCCCAGCGTCCTGCGCCCCCTGGTCAGCCCCGACGAGATCCGATACCTGAGCCAGGAGCTTGAGCGCGCGCTGGATGCCCTCGACACCCCCGAGCCTGCCAGGCTCCGCTCGGTGCCGCCGCCACACGCCACGCTGACCCCAGCGGCCCCGGTCGTCACCATCACCACGCGCCCTGTCGCGCCGCCCGAGCCTGAGCCTGAGCCCGAACCGATCCCAGAGCCAGACCCTGCGCCCTGGTCCGAACCCGCGCAGCCCCACACAGAGGCCCATGCGCCTTTGCTCGACCTCGACCCGGACGACGAGGAGTTCGAGACCAACATCCTGTCACCGACCGAACCCCTGTCGGCGCCTCCGCCGATCCCTCAGCCCGTCCCCGAGCCCGAGCCCTACAACGAATACCTCGAAGACTTCGACGACATCATCGCTGACGCGCACGACGATGACGACGGTGAGATGTTGGAGGTCGGCGCGCCGCCACAACCAAGCGTCGAGCCGGAGCCTGCCGCCCCCAAAGTCGCCACGGGCGCGCTGCTCGACGACGATCCCCCGCTGCCGTCGCCCGATCGCCCCTCCCCTGGCATACACCTGCGCGACATCCGACGCGATCAGAACATGTCGCTGCGGGAGCTGAGCCTGAGGACCAAGATCGGCGTCAAATACATCGAGGCCATCGAAAAGGTCGATCGCAAGGTCCTGCCGCGGCCGGTCTACCTGCGCGGCTACCTGCGTGAGATCGCCCAGGTCTTCAAACTCGACGAATCGGCGCTCATTGAGGACTACTTCAGTTACCTGGGCTACCCCTGAGCGCCGACCAACGCCTTTCCGCCCCCAGAACTGGATTCAAACCGCACTCTGGGGTTAGGTTGGGGTTGGCATAAACCATCGCGGTCCATTTCAACACCACACTGTGGCCGCTTGCACAGGATCACCCCCACGCGGAGCCTGCACTTTGGACAAGATCAACAACATCAAGAAGGCCACGCAGTTGGCGCGGGCCATCGCCAGCGACATCTCGATCTACAACACCGACTCCATCGCCGAGGCCCTCAAGCAAGACAACCTCTTTGAGGCCCTCGCCGACGAGCTCGAAGAGGGCCGTTCCCTCTTCCATGCGCGCGTCAGCGCCGAGATCGCTCAAAACACCAACATCTTCGAAAAGGCCATCATCGACATCATTGTCGCCAGCCGCGCCCACGTGAAGACCCCCATCTGGTAAACCTCACCGTGATCTCCCAAGAGGGCATCTACACCATCTTGGGCATCGCCAAAGACGACGTCGGACAACGCCTCGACGCTTTCCTCACACTCCAGGACGAGATCCCCGTCAGCCGCTCACAGTTGCGCAAGGCCATCGACAAAGGCCAGGTCCTGCTCAACGGCCAACCTGCACCCAAAGCGGGCATCAAGCTGCGCCTGGGCGATCAGATTGAGTGCAAGATCGATCCCCCGGAGACCCCCGATCTGACCCCAGAGGATATCCCCTTGAACATCCTCCACGAGGATGACGATGTCCTGGTCCTGATCAAACCTGCTGGCATGGTCGTTCACCCCGCCCCTGGACACCCCCGGGGGACCCTGGTCAACGCTCTGCTCCACCACTGCCAGAACCTCTCCACCCCGCGTCGGGGCGACGGCGCGCACCTGCGCCCCGGCATCGTCCATCGACTCGACAAGGACACCAGCGGCGTCATGGTCGTCGCCCGCAGCGACCGGGCCATGCGCGCCCTGGCAGCCCAGTTCGCCGACCACTCCATCGACCGCCTCTATCTGGCGCTGGCGTGGGCCAAGAACCTCGACGACAAGGGAACCTTCAGCACCGGCCACGGGCGACACCCAAAGCACCGACGCCGCTTCACCGGCCAGGGCCCGCGCCGCGCCATCACCCACTTTGAGGTCCGCGAGCGCTTTGACAGCCGCACCGCGCTGGTGGCCTGCCGCCTCGAAACCGGCCGCACCCACCAGATCCGCATGCACATGGCCGAGGGCGGCGCGCCGATCCTGGCCGATCCACTTTATGGCGACGCGCGCTCTCAAACCCGGCGCATCGAAAGACAGGCGCTCCACGCCGGCCTGCTGGGCTTCGAACACCCCGATGGGCGCCGCCTGCGCTTTGAAGCCCCCCTGCCCCAGGACTTTCAAAGCGCGCTGGATGTTTTACGTTCTGGAAAGTCACTGTGAGCCACCGCCA
>CAKZKQ010000250.1 GCA_937123825.1 uncultured Pseudomonadota bacterium | reverse complement strand
TTGGCGATGTCTGCGATGATGACGACGACAATGACACCGTCGCTGATGAGGATGACAACTGTCGGTTCATCGCCAACACGAATCAGGCCAACAACGATGAAGACGACTTTGGTGATGTCTGCGATGATGACGACGACAATGACACCGTCGTTGATGTGGACGACAACTGTCCTTTGAGTGCCAACGCAGCTCAGGCCAACAGCGATGAAGATGATTTTGGCGACGCCTGTGACGACGACGACGACAACGATGAAGTCCTTGATGTGGACGACAACTGCCAGTTCATCGCCAACGCAGATCAGGCCAACAACGACGAGGACGACTTTGGCGATGTCTGCGATGATGACGACGACAATGACACCGTCGCTGATGAGGATGACAACTGTCGGTTCATCGCCAACCCCGGCCAGGAAGACACTGATGACAACGGCGAAGGCGATGCCTGCACAGATGATGCTGATGGGGACGGTATTGCCGATATTGACGACAACTGTCCGCTGATCGCCAACGCAGACCAGCTTGACACCGACGAGGACGACTTTGGCGATGTCTGCGACGATGATGACGACAACGATGAAGTCCTTGATGTGGACGACAACTGCCCGCTGATTGAAAACACCGAGCAGGACGACCTCGACGAAGACGGCGAAGGCGACGTCTGCGACGATGACGTGGACGGCGACACGGTGGTCGATGATGATGACAACTGTCCCGTGGACTCCAACGAAGACCAGGCCGACGCCGACGAGGATGGCGACGGTGATGTCTGCGACGACGATGACGACAACGACACCATCGCCGACGAGGATGACAACTGCCAGTTCACCGCCAATGAAGACCAGCTCGACACCGATGAAGACGGCGTGGGTGATGCTTGCACAGACGACATCGACGGCGACACGGTGCTCAACGAAGACGACAACTGCCCTGCTGACCCCAACGCAGACCAACTCGACACCGATGAGGACGGCGACGGCGATGCCTGCGACGACGATGACGACAACGACACCATCGCCGACGAGGATGACAACTGCCCGCTGATTGAAAACACTGAGCAGGACGACCTTGACGAAGACGGCGAAGGCGATGTCTGCGACGATGATGTGGACGGCGACACGGTGGCCAATGGGGATGACAACTGTCCGCAAACCGCCAATGAAGACCAGCTCGACACCGACGAGGACGGCGACGGCGATGTCTGCGACGAGTGCCCCGAGACCGCCGAAGAGACCTGCGATGACGACGATGAGCCCGAGATCGAGATCGATTCCTCGGCGCTTGAGGACAGCGGCTGCTCGTGCACCACGATCAGAGCGTCTTCGATGCCCAACCACAGCAACGGCGCCCTGCTTGGGCTGCTGGCCCTCTTCGCGGGTCTGGTGATTGTCCGGCGCAAGCGCCAAGGCGCATAAATCTCCCTCCCATACCAAAGCAAGTCTTTTGGTTGCGCTTTGGCATCGCTCGCCCGTTAAACCCATCCCTGCTTTACGATGGGGTGTTTGAGGCCTCCAACGGTCTCAAACACCCCATCGTTCTTGAACAGGCTTGTTTTCAGGCTGTGCGCAGCGTGTAGTCGACCGTCACGGGAAGGTGGTCGGAGGCGAAGCGCCTGGCGCTTGGCATGACCGGCGTGCTGCGGCCCAGTTTGACGCCCAGCGGGCGCGGGCTGGGGGTCAGGTCGTTGGTGCGCAGCAGGAAATCGAGCTTGCGGCGGCGGCCGTTGATGTTGGTCGTGTCCCAGGGACGCTGGGCGCGGCAGCTGATGTCCACGCCGTTGGCCAGCGCGTGTTCAAGCACACAACTCTGAATGCCTGCGTTGAAGTCACCGGCGATCAGCCACGTTTGTGTGTTGGGTGCCAGTTCGGCGCGCTTGTCGAGCAACTCGGCCAGTTGGAGGCGGCCCACGTGGTTTTGTGGTGAGACGTACTCGGGCTGCCATTTGAGGTGCGTGGAGGCGACGGCCAGTTGTTGGTCGCCCGTTTTAAGGATGACAATCTGGGCCTCTTGTCCGTCGCCCTGGGCCTGGTAGCGTAGGGTGGTGTGGTGGACGATCTGGAAGAGGCTGGTGCGGGCGAAGATGGCCGAGCCTTCAGGGCGGCCGCCGCGCTGCGCGTAGACGCCTTTGTGGGTGGTCTGGAGGTGTTTGGCCAGGTCCTGGAAGGCGTCGGGCTCGACCTCCTGGAGGCAGAGCAGGTCGGCGTTGAGTTCGGCGACGGTGTCGAGGACCAGGGCGCGGCGCGCGACGGGTTCGAGGTCTTCGGGGGTGCAGTTGGGGTAGCGGCTGGGTTTGATGTAGGCATCGGCGAGGATGTTCCAGGTGATGGCGCTGAATGTCTGTGTCATGATTTTCCTTGTGCAGGGCGTGTGGGCGCGTTGAAATCTTGGGGCGCCGGAGGTGACACGCGCTGGCGTTTAGGCTCTGTCTGACAATTGTCCCGTCGCTCGGCGGTCGATTATAGCGAGTCAAAGGGTCTAAGAGATGCCACTTTCCAGTGACATCTCTTGAGAGTCACTGTCGTGACTCCAAGCCCTTTGACTCTTCTGCCGATGTCGTCGTCGCCGGTGCTCAACGGGCCTACGGGCCCGCCTGCGCTCGTCTCCTCGACCTCGACACCATCGCCCTCGCCGAAGCTCGGTCCCATTTGTTAGACAGAGCCTGGGTGACCATCCATTGGTGGGCGCGTTTGGCCGCGTGGGGATGGCGTTGGGTTGGGGCACTGGCGGCTCGCGTGGGAACTGGGACGCGTTGTGTTGGCGTCTGCCCAGAGGCGGCTGGCAAAATGGTTCTGACCAGTGCCGGATTGGTTTGGCCGCCCCTGGTTGTATCTGGGGCTGCCTATGCCCTCTGCTTTGAGGGCGTGGGCGGATGGGGCGTTGGCGTTGTGCTCATTGAGTGGCCAAGGCGTCTGTCGCATCCGCTGACAGGACCTAAGTTAGGGGCATTGGGCTTGGAGCGTCAGGACATGAATCCGGACATTTTTAGAAGATACGTGGAGATTGTGGGTGGCAGAGGATGACGTTGCCGTTGTCGTGGAGTTGGGCGGATGTGGTGGATCAGTTGGCGGCCGAGCGTGGCAGTCTGGCCGAGTTGGCGCGCCACTTGAGCGACGTGGTGCCCGAGAGCGCCGGGCTTTCGCCCGACCCGATGACCATCGAGCGCGGTTTGCGGCGTTTGCGAGGGCGCGGCAACCGGGAGGGCAACCGCTACGGGCGTTTGATCCTGCGTCATCTGGGGCTGCCCGGACCGATTGAGGTCTGGATCCGTCAGATGGGCCTTTACCACAGCCGAAGTTCGGATCTGCCCGTGGAGCGCAAGCGCGCGCAGTTGCTGCGCTGGGATTGTCCGCCGGTGTCCGAGTCCAAGGCGGCGATCTGGGTGCACATCGGGCTGGCCTCGGTGGCGCACCAGCTTGGCGACGAAGCCCAGTTGGAACATCGGATGGGTCTGGCGCGGCTGCTGGCCAAGCGCGCGTCGCCCGAGCCCAAGATGGAGTTTGTGCTCTTTTGGGCGTTGGTGGCCTACGGCAAAGGCGACGCGGAGCAGTCTGAGCGGTTGCTGGGGGAGGCCGAGGGGCTCCTGGAGCAGATGGAGGCCGAGGACGAGCGCGCATGTTTTGAAGCCAGGCTCCTGGACCAGCGCGCTTATCTGTGCGCGCGCCGCGACCCCGGAAATAAGGCGCGGCTTAAGGAGGCGCAAAAGCTGATTGAAGCCATTCCAGTCCATGGTGCGCCTCCTTTTGCCGCCTTTCGTCGCGCCCACAGCCTGGCGTGGTCTTTGTGGAAGCAAGGCGAGCGCGAGGAGGCCGTGGAGGCGGCCCGGTTGGCCAGTCAGCACGCGGGGGACGGTGGGTTGATCCGCTTTCGGATCATGTCGCTGGGTTTGTTGGCGCACATTCTGGGGCCAGGGCAGAGCGAAGGGTTGGCGGCGCTGCGGCGCGCGCAGGCCATGGCGCGGCGGCTCGGAGACGCCCGTCTGGTGGGGCGAATGGAGCGTTTTGAGGCCAGACTGCACGGCGGTCAGACGCAAGGCGCAGGGTGAGTTGTCTGTGGCGATGGTTTTTCTGGTTGACAGCCGCCAAGGGCTGCCTTATACAACATCTCCGCCTTATTCCGATGAGGGATGAGGTTGTTTCCAATCTGCGAAAGTGGCGGAATTGGTAGACGCGCTAGGTTGAGGGCCTAGTGTCCGTTTAGGACGTGGGGGTTCGACTCCCCCCTTTCGCACTTGATGAAGACGGGGTTGAGCTTTGCATGCTCAACCCCGTTTCTCGTTTTTCCCCAGAAAAGACGTGCTCAGGACGAGCAGCTCATGTGCGAGACGCCGCCCATGCCGAAGGCGCTTGACGGCTTGAGGTCGTAGAAGCGGTCCGCGGCGTCTTGCTCTGCGTAGGGCTGCGTCATGACCGCTTGCAGCGTGTGGATGGCGCTGTATTGGCCGCTGGCCGCTTGTTGGTATGCGGGCACGAGCTGCCACTCGCGCAGGATGTACTTGGGGTTGATGGCCTTCATGCGCGCGGTGATTGCCGCCTCGGTGTCGTTTCCATTGTCGCGTCGCAGTGCCGCGCGCCAGTCGCTGAGCCAGGCGTTCCATGGGACGTCGTCGGCCGATGGGCCACCTCCGGGTTCGTCGGTGGGGTAGAAGCTGGCGCGCAGGGGTTTGAGCGAGTCGGGGAGGTTGGAGAGCTCGCGGAAGAAGATGGTGTAGTCGACCTGCGTTTGCTGCATGAGGTCAAAGAGCCGCTGCACCAGTTTTGGGTGGTGGGCGGTCAGCCCCAGCTTGGCCGTCCACATCTGGTCGATGCTGGCGGCCATGGCGTCTGGGAAGCCCTGGCGGATCTGGTCCAACTGCGCGATCTGGTCTTTGTTAAAGCCCTTCCAGGTGCGCAGAGAGGTCCAGAACATGTGGAAGTTGCGCTGCGCGGCTTCTGGCTGGTTGAAGAACGAGAAGTGCCAGCCGCCCCCGGTCCACGGCTGGTACTGCGGGTCAAAGGGCTCCATGAAGCCAAAGGGGCCGTAGTCGAGGGTGAACCCGCCCACGGCGCAGTTGTCGCTGTTGAAGTTGCCCTGACAGTACCCCACGCGCAGCCAGTGGGTGACCAGCGAGACCAGGCGTCCGCGAAAGGCCTGGGCGAGTTGGACGAGCTGCTGGCTGAAGTCGAGGTCCGCTGGGATCTCGGCCCGGTACTCGCGGTCGATGATGTGTTTCAGGATCATCTCCAGCTCTTGCGCGGCGTTGGGGTGCTCTTGCTTGCGGGCGCGCCGGGCAAAAAGCTCCAGTTGACCGACCCGTAAGAACGACGGCGCCACGCGGGTGGAGATCGCCGTTTGGTTCCACACCCACCGGTCGGGGTCGATGGACGAGGAGTTCTCGGAGTACCAGGGGCGCCTGACCTGCTCGGACTGGGACACAAAGAGGCTCAGAGAGCGCGAGGTCGGCACCCCCAGGGCGTGCATGTGCTCCTGCGCCAGGAACTCCCGAACGCTGGAGCGCAGCACAGCGCGGCCATCGCCGCCGCGACAGTACGGGGTGCGTCCGGCGCCCTTGAGCTGCATCTCCCAGCGCCGCTCGCCAAACCGGCCCTCCAGGACCGAGAGGGCGCGCCCATCCCCGTAGCCGTTGCCGGTCCCAAAGGGGCACTGCTGGATGTACTCGCGCCCGTAGATGGACAGCGCGTAGCCGGTCGCCCAGCCGTGGCGCCGCAGCGGCTGCGGAGCCTCGCTCAAATCCCCCGAAAAGAAGCGCATAAAGTCCTCGTTCAGGGCCAGCCCGTCGGAGAAGCCAAGCTCGGCAAAGAGCGCGGGGCTGTGCGCGACGTACTGCGGGTCGTCGAGGGGCGTGGGCTTGACCGGGACGTAGTGGCCCGAGAAGACCTGCCTGGGGTCGTGGTCTTCTCCCGTCGGTGTCGAGTCTGGGTCTGCGTTCAAGTCATCAAGCAGGGAGTAGTCCGCCTGCTTGGCGACGTCCTCAAGCGTCGAACTGAACTGAGGGCTCGTGACAGGTTGGTTGGTCATGGTCTTCCGGTTGTGGCATGGCGAGGTCGCCGCGTGGCAGTTGGCATCCTATTGGATGTCTCCGCAGGCAGACAGTTTCGTGTGCCCGGATTGCGGTCTGGTCTGAGGGGACTCGCCGGGCACACGCTCTTTTACCCATAGTGCCCGGGGGGGAGGTGGAATCCAAGCACATCCCAAAGGCAGTGGACGTCTCCACGACAGGTCGTTGCGGCGCTCCGCCCCGTGTGAAACGGATCTCCGCCCGCATCAGCGTCTCCGCTCTTGTCGCCTTGGGATGGGATGCCTACTTCCCTCCTTATTGTGATGTGCCTACCCCCCCCCGAAAGGAGCTGCTGTGGAAGCAAAAGTCAGAGAGTTGATCCGGATCAAAGAGCGGTTTGCAGGCAAATGGGCCGTTGACGACAAGATCCGCAAACTCGCCGAAACCAACGAGGAGGCAGGGCGCTTGCTATGGCTCGCCCGCAAAGAAGGCGGCACGACCATGGCAGACTCCAACTACCTTTTGTGGTTGTATCCCGGTGCCCCCGATCTTTGGGATGCCGACGACTTTTGTGAGCTGATCGAAGAACTCCAGGAGTTTCATCCAGACGGTGAATACACCAGCGGCAGCGCATCCAGTTGGGTCGGCGCGCTTCCTGGAGCGGCGTCGGGCCTCCACGACATGATCAAGGAAAAGGAGGGCGATGACGCTTTCGGTAAGGAAATGCGGGCGCGTTGGAAAGATCTGCCCCCCTATTGGGGGCGTGCCGTCGCTTACTATCTTGCGGCTTACGGGATGATGCCCGCCAGCGAACTGCCGCAAGACCTTAAAGAAGAAGCCGCTCGGCTTTTCGTGCGCAAGGGGAGCATCGACCACTCAAGGACCACACGCGGCGGCATCCCCCCAGAAGAATGGAGCCAGTTGCTTGCCGCAGAGGCTGCGTCCACCGACGACTTTACCTTTGGAGATGAGATCATCCTCAGGGGCGACAAAAATCCCCTGCTCGAACTCATCCCACACGCCAGCTTCGAGCAGATCGTGGCTGCGCTCTACCACTGTCCCTCGTCCATTCGCATCAATAGCCTTGAGGCCCTCGACACGGTCGGCACCCTCAAAGAGATCGAAGATGCCCTCGTGGCTGTCGCCCACACAACAGGAGGCAAGCGCAACCCATCTCAACCAAGGCGAGCGCTGATGTTGATGTACTTGCGCCGTTGCCAACACGAGGGCGTCGTGCCCAATCCTCGTGTTGATGAAGCCATTGAGCAGTTTTTTCATGTGAGGAGGCACAGCGCAAACGACTACCATAAGACGCTTTGCAAGGCTCTTGGCGCCATTCCTGTCGAGCGCCTTGAACCGATGCTTGTGTCATACAAGAAGCTCCACTGGTGCTTCATCCACCTGTGCAACACGCCCGGCATGGCCAAGCGGATCGTTGAAGAACTCGTCTCCTTCAAGGAGGAGAGCGATCCGCCGTACAACATCGTTGGAAGCCCATCTTTGTACAAGGAGCCCGGTGTCAAACGCGATGGCATCCTGTATCCCCTGCGCGAGCACCTTGCCCCCTATGCCCTCAAAGCTCTCCAGGACAACCCCAATTTGCCCGCCCGAAAGGGCCTTTATCAGGCGCTTTGGCTGAACCCGCAGCCCGAGGCCGCCAAGTGTTTGGTTGGAGGCTTTGCCGACAGCAGCGAAGAGGTTCGCAAGATTGCGGCGGAGGCGGCCTTGCGCATTGAGGCAGACGCGCTCTTGCCCCACCTTGAGCCAATGCTCAACGCCCGCAGCAAAGATGCTCGCCAGATCACCGCCGGGTTGATGCGCGAACTGCCCGCCCACGCCAAGTTGTATGCGATGGCCCAGGCGCGCATGGCCAAGGAGAGGGTCGCTGCCATCAAAAATACCCTCGCAGCCGTTCGGCGACCCAAAGAGCTTCAAAGCCCCGAAGAAGCGCGCATCACCACCCTCATCGAGAGCGAGGGCGCCGATTGGGCCCAATACAAAAAGACGCCCAAAGCGCTGCTGGAGGCCTTCCACTGGGCGCTGGCCGATGCGTTCCGGAATTCATACGCCAAATTCAAAGCGCCCATCACCCAGCACTGGCTCGAAGCGCTCAAACACCTCTCCAAAAAGAAGGAGACCCTGCCCGCTGCGTTGCGGCTGCTTCCGGCGTTTCACTACGGCGGGGGCGACCTCCTGAGTTTCCTCAAAGAGCATTTCCCCAAGCTGCCCAGGGCGCTCACTGAGATGTTGAGCGGATCCTGGCCCAAGATGCCCGGTGAGTTTGGTCGCTCGGGCCGCGACTACGGCTGGACCGCCGATGACACCGCCGGCTGGCTCGCCGAGCAACCCATGGAGTGGTCCGCGCCGATCATTCTGCACGGCTACACCCACAAATCCGCCCACGAAACCATCCACGATGCCTTTGTTGAGTGGGGAGAAGGCACCCGAAAGACCCTTGAGAAGGGCCTCAAAGACGAACGGCTTCCCGTGCGCCAGGGAGCGGTCAAAGCCCTCGACGCCCTTCGCCCTTCGGAGAGCCTCAGAGCCCTCAAAGTCGCCCTCAAAAAAGAAACCAACGCCAAGCTCAAAACCTCGCTCTCAAAGCTCGTGGCCGCGATTCAGGCGGCGATGCTCGTGGTCGAGGCGTTCGAAGAAAGCGCAGACGGCGACAAGGCCCTCAACAAAGCCCTCGGCAACCTCCAGGCGCCAGACGTTGCGTTGCCGAGCCCCCTGCCCAGGGTCAAATGGAAATCTGGCGTGACGGTGGGCTCAAAAGCCGTCACCTGGTTCTGCTCAACCCTCTGCCTTGAGCACCACGAACGGCGCGAACCCAAGCTCCCTCTCATCCGGGAGCGCATGGACGACGCCTCTTGCACCGCGCTGATGAACGCCCTCCACAAAGGCGCCACCGACGATCTGCGCTTTGCTGGAAACCATGCCTTTGTCAGCGCCATGCTCGGTGACGACGCGCTGCTCACCGAGATGGGCGTTCGCCTCTACTGGCTCGTCGACCACGCATCCGCCAGATGGGGCCGCGACGCCATGGCCGCGCTCGCCCATCGAGGCAGCGCCCACGCCATCCGCACCCTTGAGTTGGCCAGCCGCCGCTGCCGCAGCAACACCATCCGGCGTCGCAGCGGCGACCAACTCGAAGTCCTGGCCTCATGGCGCAACATCTCCCTGAGCGAACTCCTGGACAACGCGGTCTCTGACTTTGGTTTTGATCACCAGGGCGAAAAGCGGATCGACTACGGCGGGCGCCCCTTCACCCTCAAGCTCGACGCAGACAAGGGTGTGCTCATCATCGACGGCGAGAGCGGCAAAGTCCGCAAATCGTTCCCCAAACCACGCAAAATTGATGATGCGGACGCGGCGAATGCTTTTAAAAAAGAGTTCAGCGCCATGAAGAAGACCCTGGCCCAACTGCGCACCAGCCAAAAACGACGGCTCGAAGACGCCTTGATCGCCCAACGCACCTGGTACGTCGGCCCTTGGAAGAGGCGCTTTGTCGAACACCCCGTCATGCGCGTCCTGAGCAGAGGGCTGGTTTGGGAAAGCCTCGATGACAAAGGCGCATCCAACGGTGCGTTCATGGTCACCAAAGACAGCACCCTGGTCGACCTTGAACTTGAGACTTTCTCTCTCCAGAACACCGCCCAGGTTCGCATGCTCCACCCGCTGAGTACGGACGATGAAAGCATCCGAGCTTGGGAGGACCTGCTCCTGGAACAGGACATTCTGTCGCCCTACAACCAACTCAGCAGACGCACCTTCTCTGGCGAAGAGATCCCCGAAACTGACGATGAACTCTTCACCGACCTCCCGTCCCCCCTCACCGGTCCTTTCATGGGGACATCCAAGCGCCTTGGCTACCAACAAGGACCCCGTGAAGACGGCGGCGCCATCTTCAAAACCATCAAAAAGTTCGGCGACTACACCTTCTGCATCCACCACTCCGGCTATATACCCTCCCTCTTCAATGAAGACTTTGAGTTTTACCACCTCAAGGCCCATATCCACGGGGAGGAGCACTCATGGCGTGAGCTTCCGCCCATCCAGCAGAGCGAATATATGCTCGAACTTTACAAACTCACGCGCTCATAATGCCCTGATGAAGGGTGTCAGAATGGGTGTTTGTTGATGTGAGTCGTTTTGAAGGCATGTCGCATGGAATTTGACGACACAACGCGCCGCAATTTTGGGGCTGGGATGCTTGCCCGGGGTTGGTTTCCTGGTCCCACCGGGCGCTTTGTCGCGGTGCGCTGGTGGCATCCTGCCAATGCCCGTCACAACGCCGTGCGGAGCGGCGCTTTGGTGGCGCCTTGGGCTGGGAAGGTCGCGCGGATTGATGCGCTGGTGGCCGTGTCGCCGGATCGGTACTGGGCGGTGGTGCGTGTTGGGGAGCGGTTGATCCTCTTTGACATGGTGGACGGCCGCAGTGAAGAGCTGGAGGAGGCCGACATCACTGACGACACGGCCTCGCCCGTGTCCGATTGGGAGCCTTGGTTGGGTTACCAGCGCCAGGCAGCGTGTGAGCCGTGGGGCAAGCGCGTGGCCTGGTTGGGGCGCGAGCCCAGCAGGGTGATGGTTCGGAGTCTGGAGCCGGGCGATGGTTTTGGGCGCACGCAAGAGTGGACCCTCCCGTGGGCTCTTCAGGACAAAACACTGTGGAGGGCCAGCCCCACCTGGGACGGCGGGCTGCGGCTGCATGTGGTGCCTTCGCGGCGGTCTTTTACCGTGCATGATCCCGTGGCTTGGACGCACTTTCCGGATGAGACGCTCGGGCGCGGGACGTGTGGTTACGGCGATGCGCAGTACAGAGACATGAAGCGGCTTGGCAAGGTCACTGAGGTGCTCATGGCGCCTGACGGGGACGTGGTGTTCCAAGGCCGCCCGGTTCAGGGGGCCACGATCACACGGCGGACCCGCAGTGGTTGGCTTCTGCCCCCAAATCAAAGCCCCATCCGGCCAGATGGCACCCCGTTTCCCCTGCACGATGAGGCCTACGCTGCGGATCCCTGGCACGCCAAAACCGTCTACCCTCAAAGCGACGCCGTGGTGATCCTTCGACCGCATGAGATGCTTTTGGGGACGTTCAAGGCCGATGGACGTTTTGAGCTTCGAACCCACGACCTGCCCGGCCTCTCCCTTGCGCCGGTCAGCCAGAAGGTCGCGTTTGCGGACGCCCAACGGCGCTCGTGGCTTCACATCGAGCAGCGCGTCCAGCAGGGGGTTCGACGCGGTCGCTTGTGTCTGGATTCTGGGGCGTTGGAGTGGCTTGAGCGCACGTTTGTCGCCGCCGATCAGGCCGCGTTGCGTCCCCGTGGGTTCTCTTGCGGCCTCAACCGCTCTCCGTGGCGCGTTTGGGGGACGCGCGACGGCGCCGCCGCATACGATGTCCGCACGGGTCACTTTGTTGAGGCGTCGCTGTCTGAGTTGCCCGCGGGGCGAACGGTGCAGTTGGTGCCAGAGCAGGGGCGTTTTGTCTTTGCCGAAGGGCGCGGGTTGAACGTTCTAGAGACCAACGCCAACGGTGTGGCCCTTGTCTCTCCGACCGCGCCGTCTTCAGAGGGACCCTGGACCATTGCGGTGCCCAGGAGCCTGCGCCCGCCAGGAGGTGTGCCACGGCGAGGCCGCGATGAGGCGGTGCATCCCTACATTTGTTGGGAAACGGCGCCTGTCTCGGCAGAGATCATCAGTTCGCCGGCACCTGTTGCGCCCAAGCCTGTGTATTGGGACGATGACTTTTGATGCCAAATTGGCATGAGGTTGTGGCGGACAGGGCCTAGGGCGAGTTTGGGTTGTGGGGTGGGGGTTGGATGGACTCCAACCAGGGATACCCCAGCGCGCCCTGGCGCACGCGGACGGTGCACGTCCCGGTTGAAAGTGCGTTGTATTGGTCTGGCGTCACGTCAAACTCGGCGGCTGGGAGTCCTTGAGGCGCCACTTTGACTTTGAAGGTGGTGGGAGGTTCCTGGGGCGTCTCGTTGTCCCAGCGTTCGATGATTTTGGCCGGGACGGTGCTTGCCTCTGCGCTGTCCAGGGCTCCGTTGAGCGTGCGTGCGGTGGTGTAGAAGAGCAACGGATTGCCAAGGTACAAGCCACCGGCAAAGATGAACACCACAAACCCTGCGTTGGACCGGCCACGGTGGACGTAGACCACCGGCACCATCATGAGGGTCGCCAAGATCAAGCCCGCGACCATGGTGTGCTGGAAGAGATCGGAGGAGAAGAGCCGGTACTGCCAGGAGAGGTGGAAGAGGGTGAGGCAAACCGCGACGCTGATGAGCATGAGGGCTTGGTGGAGCATCATCCCAAAGAAGAGTGCGCCTTCGGAGCAGCCCATCTTGCGGACGCCGTCGTTGGATTGCCGTTGGGGCAGGGCGAGCGCCAGTTCTGCGAGGCCTGTGATGAGTGCGTCCATTTGCTCGCGGCTCATGCTGGCGGCGGCCCTTTTGCCGGACGCGACGATGAAGGCGCTGCGGTGGTCCCACCGGGGTCCTCTGGAGGTCAGCTTGATGTCGGTGAAGCCTGCGTCCATCAATTGCAGGATGGCGCTGCGTGTTTTGGCGCTGCCCAGGGCACGATGAATCCACTGGTCGGGCGCCTGTGTGTTGATGTAGACGGTGTCGTCAAAGCGCTTGTCGCCAAGTTGGATTTCGCCTTTTAAACGGATGGCTTTAAGGGCTTTGTCGATCGAGTCCTCTTGAGTCAGCGAAACATCCATCCCGTCGGGCACAGGCAGGTCCGGCGGCTCGCCTTCGTACAGGCGCGGATCACCCGCGAAGACCTTCCAGATCGCTTCCCCTGGACCATCTGAGTCGGTGGGGTCGCTCACGGTTTGCAGCTTAAGCCAGTGGTCCCGGAAGCTTAAGCTTGTGCAGCCGCTGTCGAACTCAAGGTCCTCGTAGTGCCTTTTGAGGTGCTCCGACCACTTATAGAGCGGGATGTGGTGCGTCATGATGGGCTGCGTTGTCCTTCAACAGAAGCGCGATCTTGAGTGAAGTCCGCACATTGTGACCGCAGGCCGTGGGTCTTTGCAAAGCAGAGCGCGTTGGCCGTGGGTTGTATGCAGTTTGGGACGTTGGCGAACGTGCGTTTGCGTATGGTATGAGCGGCACAAACGAAACAAAGGCGCCTCCACCGGCGCGGAGAGGAGTGGACATGGAGCAACCGACATTGCCCCAAGCGTTTGATCTTTTTGTGCGCATTGAGCCCTCCGAAGAGGGGCTGTGGGACAAGATCGCCGGGTGGTTCTCTGGGGAGGAGGCCGAGCCTGCCATCGCCACGCTCAGCATCGACGAGCGGCGCCTGTGGTTTGCCTACAAGGACCGTCCCGATGGCGTGCGTGAGTTGGACCTGACGCAGCCTTTCAGTCTGCAGTTGAGTCATTGGAGCAATGACAACGGAGACATTGAGCTCAACCTGGCGCTGCGTCAGCTTGGCGCTTCGCTGGAAACCCCGTCGATCTTGCTGCGCGTGCTGTGGCCGCTGGCGCGCGTGTCACAGGCCGAGATCCCGCGCCAGAAGTCCCACGGGCGTTTTGTGCGCTCTGCAGACTTTTTGGACTTGTGGCGGATCCTTGAGCACTTTGCCCAACACCACGGCACGGCGCTGCCCGGTGGTTTTGAACTCGACGTTGACCCGGACGAATTCAAGGGGCTGGGCAGCGAGTACGAGGAGGTGGTGTGCATGGCCTGTGGCTCCCACCACCTGCGCTTCCTCCACGTGGACTTCTACCAGTGCGAGGACTGCGGTTATGAGGGCGGCCGTGGTCAGGCCGAGGCGCTGGAGAAGCGCGCAGCGGCGACGTATCAGGCGATGGAACCCGAGCAGCGGTTGCGCCTGGCGCTGGACGACTTGACCGAGGTGCACCGCTTGATGCTCTCGGCCGCAGGCGCCGCCGCCAACCAAATCAGGCGCCACAACAGACCCCGGCCAGTACATCAAGCCTCGCCCGCACCCAATGAAATCCAGGTCATGAACCGAAACCACGTGTTGCAGTGCCAGGAGCGGGCGGTGCACTTGCTCAAGCAGGCTGCGCTCAAGCTCCCGCAGGCACCACTGAAAGAGCTGACAGATCGCATCAAGACCGAAGCCTACCGGGCCGACGAGCATGGTTTTGAGCAGCTCGCCGCAGCCGTCAAAGCACAGGCGGCGGCTTTGAGGGCCCCTTAGATTCTGCCTGACCAAAAGCTTAGGGCGTGTTTGCAAAATCTCCCATCGACATGCGACCCGATGACACCGATCCCGTCGTCGTCGATGCTCAACGGGTCAAAGACCCGCCTGCGCTCTCCTCCTCGGCCTCGATGCCATCGGGCTCGCCTGTCTCGGTCCCATTTTGCAAACACGCCCTAGAAGATGTGGCACCAGGGCATCTTTGGGCGCAACGCGTCGAGGTCGCGCCTGAGGCTGGCTGAGACGGTGCCGTACATCCCAAATCTTTCCAGGTTTTTGAGGTTTTCCAGCCCTTCAGGGAGCCTCTCAAGCTCCTCGCCGCACCGCATGGAGATGGTGCGCAGCGCTCGCAACTCGGACAGCGCGTTGGGGAGCTGTGTGATACCTGCGAATCCAAGTTCGAGTTCTTCGAGTGACTCCAGGCCCCGGACGTCTTCGGGGAGGTTGGGGGCGCTGCCCAGATTTCCGCCAAATTTGAGCACTTTGAGGTTCGAGAGCGTGAAGATGCCCTTTGGGTAGGTCTCCATCGCGATGTTCCTGAGGTCGAGTTTTTCGAGCTTGGGCAGGCGCGAGAAGTCGATCGTGGGGGCGTTGGCGTAGCTTGAGCTGAGGTCGAGTTCACGCAGCTTTGAGCAGTGGACAAGTTGATCGGGGAAGGTCCCTTTGAGGTTGGCGCTGGCGAGGCTGAGGACTTCGAGGTTTGTGAGCGTGCCGATGCCGTCGAGCATCGTAGACATGTCGCAGTGGGGGAGATGGTTGAGCCGCAGCGTGACCAGGCGTGTGAGGTTGCCGAGTCCTGCAAAGCCCTTTTTGAGTTCGTAGAAGCCGTTGATGTCCAGGATCTCCAGCCCGGTCAGTTGGCCCAGTGCGTCAGGGAGGACTTTGAGGTAGTCAACGCCGACGCTCCTTAGGGTCAGGTGTGTGAGTCCTTTAAGGGGGCGTATGGCGTCGAAGAGTTCGGCCATGTTGTTGTCGACCGAGAGGTGGAGCGTGCGCAGGTTGTGCAGTTGGCCAAGCTTTGGTGAGCACGAACGCACCTCAACCCCTCTGAGTTCGAGGGTTTGCAAAGATGCCAGCGAGCCGATGGCGTCGGGCAGAGTGCCGAGCTGCGAGTTGCCGGCGAGGTCGAGCGTTTGGAGTTGGTCGAGCGCCGCGATGGAGTCGGGGAGGGTCTTGAGGCGGTTGCCGGCGAGGTCGAGCGTGGTGAGCCGTTTGAGCGGGGAGAGGTCTTGGGGGAGGCCTGACAGGCGCATGCTGAGGGTGAGGTGTGAGAGTTGGGGCAGGGCGCCCAGGGCGTTGATGTGCTCCTGGGTGAGGCTTTGGACCCCTTTGGCTTTGATCTCCAGGTGGGTGAGCTTGGACCACGCGCTGAGGTCGTTGGGGAGCGGGCAAACGTCGCAGTGGGTGTCGATGTAGAGGTGCGTGAAGCGGGGGATTTGGGCCAGCGCGGTGACTTCGTCGTGGGAGAGGGTGTGTGAGAGGTCGCTGTTGCCGGTGTGGTAGAGGTCTTTGAATTCGAGGGTGTCGCGGGGGTGGCCGTGGGTGAAGTAGTCGGTGAAGAAGGCCATGTCGCCGCGCGCCAGCAGGTGAATGAGCAGGGAGGGGGCCAGGGCGACGAGGCGCGCGGCGAAGCCGATGTGGTTGAAGTCAGGGATGTGCGCCAGGGCGTCGAAGTCGTCGAAGCGCTCGACGTGTTTGAGGAAGGCGTTGCGGGTGACTTTGTGCTTTGGGAAGTAGTTGCGCCGGGTGATTTTGGACAGCGCAGCGGCGGTGGGGGCGCTGGCGTGCTTTTTGAGGACCTTTTTGGCCAATTTGGCGTGGGCTTTGTGGGCGTCGTTGGTTTTGTCAAAGCAGGTGGCGACGGCCAGGCAGTCGAGTTCGATGTTGGTGGCGTCGTCGCCGAATCCCGATTTGGTGAAGGTCTCAAGGTCGGCGGCGGTGGCTCTGGGGTCGTACATGGTGGCGTGTGGTCTCGCTGTGGGGGCTGTGAGGACCGGATGGTGCCGAGCAGCAGCGTCGGATGTTGTCCTGGAGTCAGGAGTGGTCCGGTGGCGTTGTCTGATCGGAGCTTGGTTCCGAGGGGCAGACACTGCCAGATGGGTTTGCTCAGTGTTTGTCTTGTTGGCCGGTCTCTGCCTGGTTGCTTTGTTGAGGTGCCCAAACCCTGTGTGAACTTCGCTCTTTGGTATATCTGAACACTCTTGTAGCGCATGGTGAGCGCCTTGTATACGGCGTTTGAGGTGGCGAGACCACAAATGCTTGTTTTGGTTTTGGTTTTTCATGTGTTTGGTGCGTGGCGTGCCAATGCGTTTGGGGTAGGGCTGGCGCCTCTTTGATGTGGAACTGCGTAGGCAGTGGGTTGGGCGAGCGTGCTTGAGGGGGGGGCCGCCAACATTGCCTTCTTGTCTGTCGTGTTTGGGGGGAGGTGTCTAAAACGCTGTGTCAAATGACAGCGTTTGACCCATGGGTTTGTCCAATGATCGGCCAAAAGGTTCGAATTGGTGCCGTCGGGCAGGGTGGCATCGATTTGGCATAGGGAAGTGGGCCGGGTGCTTGAACAACGACAAACCGATGAAGGGAAGGACCATGTTCGACAATAAAGCTGGTGTGATTGCAGGGGTGCTCTTTGGTGGGATTCTTGCGTTAGGGGTGGGTGCCATTGCCGAAGACACAGAGTTGGACTCTGGCCCTCGGGTTTTTCCCTACAACGGGGTGTTGGAGTTCAATGGGGAGGTGCTAAACGGCGCTGTGGATCTGCGTTTTACTGTGACCGATGAGGGCGACTGCGACTTTGAAGAAGAGCACGACAATGTGTCGGTCTTTGGAGGGCGGTTTGCCACAAACATCGGTTCGGTCGCTGGCGACGTGCCTGGGTGTGTCTTTGATTCCGAGCAGGTCTTCATCAAGGTGGCCATCAGAGAGGCCGACGCAGAAGGGGACTACACCGAGCTTTTGGGCCAGCAGCGGATCCACCCGGTGCCTTTTGCCTACTGGGCCTCTGAGGGCAGTGATTTCAGGACCGACGGCAACCTCGTGGTGGGAGGGCTGGCCACACTGACCGGGGACGTGGGCGTGGGCACGAGCCCAGGCGCAGCGGTGGTGCACATTGAGGGTGACGATGACGACAGGCCTGTGTTTCGCAGCCAACAGTTCACTGTGGACTCCGAGGACAACAACGGTTTGATCAACCTCGTGGCGGGCGCAGAGACGGTCGGCGGCAGTTATGAGTACCTGGGCACGCGCGGCGCCAGCCGGATTCTGCTTGGTGACGGCGAGCTTGGGTTTTATGTGGGTGCAGGCAGCAACGATGGTCAGACCGCGGGGACGGCGGTCAGTTTTGACAACCCTCTTGAGGTCAACGCCAACGGCCTCAACAGCCCGGACGGCACGCTGAACCTCAACGACAGCATCATGGTCACCGGCACCGCTGACATCCGAGGCAGCATCTCTGACGGCGCCGGCGATGTGACCATCAACGACAACCTCGACATCACCGGCAACATCCAGGACACCAACGGCGCGGTGATCATCGACGATGACGCCGAGGTGACCGAAACGCTCTATTTGAGCGGCAGTGAGGATGTGAGCTTGTCCCGAGACGGCATCCTCGTGCTCGGTGTCACCGATGACCTCAACATGGCGATCGACAACAATGAGATCCAGGCCCGTGACAACGGCGCCGCGGCCGAACTGAACATCCAGCGTGAAGGAGGCACCACCCGGTTCCACGACAACGTGCGCATTGAAGGCAACCTGGCGGGGCTCGACAACTGCGCCTGGTCTGGTTGTTACGATGCTCCCCACGCCATCGCTTGTGCCCCTGGCCAGTATATGGCGGGTTTTGCCAGAGGTGCAGATGACGGCAACGATGACCTTGCTGGTTGTGGCAGCAACGGTGACGATGACTTCCGCATTTACTGCTGCACCATTGATGGAAGCACGCTCGAAAACGGTGGGGACGAAGAAAACGACGATTTTGTCCGCGATGGCAACAACAGCACGGCCATCTACCTCGACACGACCATCTTCTGACATTGATGCGCTTTCTGGACCCAGTACCGTTCAAAACGAACCAGCCAAGACGGTGCTCATGGCCCATCCCATCGTTGCTTTGCAGATCTGAACACCATTTGGAGTGTGGCGAGCGTTTTGTCGTATGGCGCGTGAGACACGCTTTGGCGTTTCCGAGCGAGGCGGTGGGATGTTGTAGGTTATTGTGGGTTTTATGGGTTTTGGTTTGTTTCTGGGGTTAATTGGTGCGGTTATTGTTGACCTCAGATTGAATGGCGGGGTACATCATGGGCCATCATACCTGGCCGTTTTCTTATTGTTGGTGAGCTTTCCTGGGTCTAGACCGCGTACCGCTCAAAACGAGCCAGCCAGGACGGCTATCACAGCCCATTTCATCGTCGTCGATGCTCGACGAACCCCCGGTTCGTCTGTGCTCTCATCGATTGTAGAGACGCAAAAGGTCTAAGAGATACCACTTTCCAGTGTCATCTCTTGAGAGTCTCTGGCGAGACTCCAAGCCTTTTGCATCTCTCGAACTGAACTGTGATTTCTCGCCCTCGCAAGGCTCGTTTTAATCGGTACTCGGTCTGGCGCTGCGGCGTTGACCCTGGGTGATGTCCGTGTGGCGCGCGTGGGCGTTTGGATGTTTGAAGGTTGACCAGTACGGCCTTGAACAGATTGTGTCTGGTGGGCCAGAGCACAGGTGACCGAATTGCTTTGAGCCTGTGTTTTGGTCTGAGTTTGGTCTGAGCTGGGCTTTTGGCAAAGTCCGCATTCCCCCTTGATGGATGGGTGCGCGGCTCGGTGTCCTCTATGGGCTTCCATCCATGGGCATTGTGGCTGTGAACACGCACTGGAATGGCTCGCAAACGGCCAAAACGGGCACGTTAAACGCTGGCTGGAGTGGAAGAACCATGAAGATTCAAACTTTGCTTGTGCTGCTGTGCCTGGTGTCGGCCCTTGGTGTGTTGGGGGCTTGTGGCGACTCCGACGAGGGTTCGGGCGATGCCGCCAACAACACCGCCAACAACACTGCCAACAACGGCACGCCCGATGGGCAGCCCGAGGGCTTTGATGTGGTCATCAGCGCCAACGTCGTGGAAGGCGACGCCCCGTTGACGGTCCAATTTTCAAGCGAGGTCGTTGGTGGGACCGTGCGGTTGTTCTCCTGGAACTTTGGCGACGGTGGCAGCGCCGTCGAGAGTGACCCTGAGCATACCTTTGAGGTCGATGGTTCCTACATTGTGACCCTCCTGGCCATCGACGAAGTGTCCGGCGAGACGGCCACCGACAGCTTGAGCATCACGGTGGGCAACGCTGCCCCGCCTGGGGGGCGGACCTGGGAAGGGAGCTATACGGGTGATGGGAGTGACCTGCGGGGGTACAGCTCTGTGACGGGGGACCTGACGATCCAGTCCGAGGACATCACGACGCTCGATGATCTCTCTGCGTTGACCAACGTTGGGGGTTTGATCCGGATCTCCCAAAATGACGCGCTGACCAACATCGACGGTCTCTCTTCGTTGACCCGGGTCGGTGGGTTTTTGGAGATTGTCTTCAACCCTTTGATCACCAACGTCGACGGTCTCTCTTCACTGACCAGGGCCAACGACATCAACATCAACAGCAATGATGCGTTGACCAACGTCGATGGCTTGTCGGGCATCACGTCAGTCAATGGGTTTGTCAACATCAGCAACAACCCCTTGTTGGAAAACATCAACGGACTTGCTGGGCTCAGGCGCACAGGGGAAAACCTCTTTATCAATGACAACGACATTTTGGAGGACATTGATGCCCTCTCTTCGCTGACGTCGATCGGGCGAAACTTGAGCGTGACGGACAACCCGGCACTGACCAACGTCGATGGCCTTTCATCGCTGACCCTTGTTGAGGACACCGTCTTCATCAATGACAACCGGCAGATGTGCCAGGAAAGCGTGGACAACCTCGTTGAGCGGCTGAACATGTCCGCAGACCCCCCCACGATCGACGACATTACCGGAAACGACGGTCCTTGCCCGTGACGTGATGGGCGACAGGTGCACAGGGGAGTCTTGGCTGTGCTTGGCGGCCGCTTGGGTTTGTGGGCCAGCAAGAGCCGTGTATGGAGGCCAAAAAGCCTGGTGTCAGTCTTCTTCTGGGCTCCAAGTGGCTGCGATGTTGGCCAGCAGCCATGCCGAGGCGGCCAGCAACTGCAACCAGTCCCCATGGGAGTTGATCCCGTAGAACAGGACGCTGGCGATCCAAAAGACGCTGGCGGCCGTCTGGCCAAGCCACTCCAAACGGAGCGCCTTGGCCAGGCGCCCCTTGGGTTTGGCGACGACGTCTTCGCCTTGGCTCCCGGTCAGCATATGCACTCCCCTCCGCAGCAGGACAGGTCGTCGAGGTACATGCCCCACTTGCGGTACTCTTCGAGCCCTTCGGCGGGCAGCCCCAGCGAGGTCGCGATGGCTTTGGCCACGACGGCAAAGCGCTGGCGGTACTTGTAGATGAAGCAAAAGACGTGGTTGTCGTGGCGCACGGCGGGACCACACAAAAAGAGCCCCGGGACGGTCGTCGACTCGTCGTGCTCGCTGAGCACCGGAAAGCCGTCTTCGCGTTGCTCAAAAAGATCCGCGACGTGCTTGTGGCTGCCCTTGAACCCGCCGGCAAAGAGCGGCGGCGCTGAAGAATGAAAGCGGCGACCGCTCAGGGTCGTCGCCTCATAACCCGTGCTGGTTTGGGAGACCGACACAATCTCTGTGTCGGCAAAAAGCTCAACTTGCGCGGCAAACCGCTCATCGCGCATCCGCTGGAGCGAATACGTCGACAACGCCACGCTCGGATCCGAGCTCTTGTCCTTCCACGGAGAGCGCCGGTCAAAGACCCGCACCTTTTTGCCGCGCTGCGCCAGATGGTAGGCCGCGTCGATGCCGCTCTCATAACCACCGATCACAATGAAGTCATCGCCTTCCAGCCCGTTGTAGCTGGTGATGGTGGCGGTGTGTTGGCAAAACTCCGCGCCAACAATGCCGTGCATCTGCGGATACTGGTACTCGCCAGCAGCCCAGATGACATGCTTGGCCCTCAGCGTCTCTTCGGCCGTGTCCACGCGAAAATCCTCGCCCAGTTTGCTGACCCGAAGCACATGGGTTTGCGTGCGGATCGGCAACTTGTAGACCTCGGCGACGGCGTTGAGATAGAGCGCGTACTCTTTGCCCGTCGGGTGCTCCACACCCAACATGAACGAGGGCGACGTCCCCAACGCGATCGAATCCAGATCGAGCATGCCAATGGAGTTGGTCGGGAAGGACGGTGTGATGAATCGGGTCTCGGCTGGCCACAGCACAAAGGACGCGCCGACCAGGTAGCGCTCAAGCACCACAAAGTTCTCGATCCCGGCGTGTTGAAGCGCCACCGCCACACCGACGCCCGCAGCGCCGCCGCCAATGACCACCACATCGTAAACTGGGAGGGACGACATGCTATGAATCTCCGTGACCTGACTGCTGCGTCCATGGAATGACACCACGGCAAGACTGAACGCAGCCGATTTGTGTGCATGTTGGTTGTATTTGCAAGTTAGTTGCGTTTTGTGGCGCCCATCACTGCCAAAAGTGCCGATTGCAGCACACCACGCTGGTCAACGCGCGCTCAGCACAAAGTGCACACCTCAAAACCATCGGGTCTGGACCAGACGTAGCGGCGAGCGCAAGGCGACAGGCGCACAAAGCCCGATGGGTCCTCGCAGGGCCTCCATGCCCATGGGAAGACGGACCAGCCATGAAGTGACGGGGTGGAGCCGTCCAGCCCCCAGGCGACCACGCAACCAAAGGACGGCCCATCTTCGCCCTCAGGGGTCAGCGTGTGCAACGTCATCAGGCGCGTCTTGTCCGGGCTCAATACACAGAAGGTGTCAATGTCGCCCTGGGGCTGAGCGACGCCCACGCGGGTCGGCGCCTGACCCGCCTGCACCAACCAGACGTCCTGGCAAGAGAGCGTCAAAACGCCGTACTGGTTGAGCGCCAACGTGGTCGGAGTCCACGGGATGTGTGCTGGGTGGATGTCCAACGACGGCACAAAGACAAACTCGACCTTCTCGGTGTAGTCGTCGTGCATGACGGCGACGTGGTCAAAGGGCAGGGTCAACTCCTTTAAGATGGTCCACACCGCTGGCGGCTCAAAGTCGTCCACATAACGCACGCTCAGCACAGAGTCGCGCCGTCGCACATCGATGACTTTGGCCGCCTCGCCTTCGCAAAAATCCTTGGCCACCAGGAGCCCTTCGCCCAGGTCAATGGCGCCGTAAAGCTCATCGGGGATCGGCTTGAAGATCAACTCAAGCTGGCCACTGCCCACCTGCCACTGCCAGACACACGGCTGGGCGACCAACCAGAGGGTGTCTTCATCCACCCAGCACCACGATTGGAGCCGCCCATCAAGGGGCACTTCATCAAGCTTGGTACCCTGTTTGATGTCCCAAACCGTCAGGGCCCTGGTTTTGTAGAGATAGGCAAAGAGCCGCTGGCTTGAGGGAGAAAACCCAAACTCCGTGTGTTTCCCCGAAGCAAGCTCTCGACGCTGCCATGTCCCCAGGCGCTCTTTGTCCAGATCGACGTCGATGATGAGTGATTCATGGGGCGCCTTGATGCCCTCGATCCACCCGGTGATCAACGCCTGGGCGCGCTGCCTGGCCTCGGCGTCCTCGCCGCCCACGCGCTCAAACGACGCGCGCTGCTGACACAAACTGCACCCGCAGCGCCTGGCACTGGCGAGTGCCTGGGCGCGCTCCAGATCTTCCTGGCTCAGGTCCGTGCGCTTCATGTCCTGGCTGGCCCAGATCGGGTAGGGACCGCGATACCTCTCGGTGAGCGTCCCATCACCCCAGAACGCCACCAGTTCCTGCCCCTCTTTGATGGGGACATAGACCCAGTCCACGTCGTGGAGTTGGGGGGCCTGGGGGGTTTGGAGCAGGGTGTAGCCGTGTTTGGTGAAGAAGGTGGCCAGGTTCCAGCGCTCCAGCGCCATGATGGTCGAAAACCAGTGCTGTCCAATGCCAGCGCAGTGTTGAGTGAAGCCAAACCACATTGTGTCTTCGGACCACCCGCTGGTCTCCTCCTCTTCTAAAAAGAGTTCCTCAAAGAACCAGCAAGACACGATCTCGCGTTCGGCGTGCCACTGTAGCCGGGCGCCGAGCGCGTCCATCATCAAGCGCGCCACTTTCCCGTGAAAGTCTTCCATGGGGGTCGGGCTG
>CAKZKQ010000249.1 GCA_937123825.1 uncultured Pseudomonadota bacterium | reverse complement strand
TGGGGCGCGGCGAGTTCGGGCTCTTGTTGGGCCTCTTGTTGGGAGGCGCGGTGGATTTCGGCCAGCATCTCGGCGCGGCTGCCTTCGAGTGTGTCGGCCAGTGCGACCTCCTGGTCGGGGGCCTTGGCGTCGGCGGCCTTGGGAGAAGGGTCCTGGGGAAGCTCGGGATCGCTCCAGGAGAGCGCGTCGAGGTCGATGTTGCCGTCAAAGCCCTCGGGGGAGGGCCAACCGTCCATGTCCTGGCCGATGGTGTCGAGGTTGATGGCTTTGGCCAGCAGGAGCGTGGCTTTTTGCCCTTCTTGGACATCGGGAGGGGGTTGGGCGGCCATGGCCAGGGGGTTTTCGGTCTCGGAGTCGTTGGAGCCGGCCCAGGAGATGGGTTCGAGCGGCGTGACGGGTTTGTCTTGCGGGGCTGGTTGCGGCTCGGGTTGACGCGGCGTGGGGATGGAGACCTCCACGTCGTAGGTCATGTGTTTGATGGGCTGGGTGGTGTTGGGTTGGCGGCCAACGCGCAACATCTTGGGGCCTTGAAGGGTGATGGGGCCGCCTTCGAGGCCAACGCGCAGGCGGTCGTTGCCCTGGGCCTGGTTTTTGGAGCCAGAGGGGTTGGCTGAGATTTCGACTTCGCTGGCGCTGGCCAGTTCCTCGGCCGAGACGCTGGTCATCACCTGAGTGGTCTTCTGACTTGGTCCGCGGATGCTGAACTCTGCGCCTTCAGGTGGGCTGATGACGCTCATGCCGAGCATGGTCTGGCGAGGTTTTTCGTTGAAGTCGTAGCCGCAGTAACCGCAGAAGCGGGATTGGTCATCGACTCCTTTGCCGCAGCTTGGGCAGGTTCTCTTCATGCGTGCCAACTCCGTTGGGCAAGCCTTGTCTGAACCACCATCTGGGGCTCCACAGAGGCTTGTGGGCTCTGCGTTTGGGATGGTTTGCGGATCCACGTTAAAGACGTTGCAGAGCCACGAAATGGTGTCACCAGCGCCATCTTGTGTCAATTATCACGGGTTTCTATCGCCCAACTGGCACGATCAATGCGTTGTTTTCTTTGGGTGTGCGCCGATTGACGGTGCGTCTGTTGTGACAAACCCTGGGTTTCGAAAGGCAGGCGGTATAACATAGGGCCGTCAGCACGCAGGAGAGCATTCATGGGCTCCACAAGGGAGATCCCCCAAAACCCCCTTCCAATGGACGACGAGCAGACGCCTCTGCCCGACGCGACAGCCCCGTGCCCGCGGTGTCGGGCTCAAGTGCCGACCATGTACCGTTTTTGTGGCTTTTGTGGTCACAACCTCACCGGCAGCCAGTCCACCGGTGCGGTGGGGGATCCGCTCATCGGCGCGGTCGTTGGCGGCAAATACCGATTGCTGGCCAAAATTGGCGCCGGTGGCATGGGCTCGGTCTACAAGGTCGAGCATGTCCAGATGGGCAAGATCATGGCCATGAAGCTCTTGCATGGCGATTTGAGCCGCGACGAGTCCATGATCCGCCGCTTCAACCGCGAGGCGCGCGCCGTCAGCCGCCTGACCAGCGTCAACACGGTCCAGGTCTTTGATTACGGTCAGTCCGACGGTTTGGTCTACCTGGTCATGGAGTACCTGCAGGGGCGCGATCTGGGGCTCTTGTTGGGGGAGCTGGGTCCGCTGGACCTGGGTCGGTGTGTGGACATCGTCAGTCAGATCGCCGCGTCCCTCTCTGAGGCGCACGACAAAGGGGTCGTGCACCGGGACTTGAAGCCCGAGAACATCTTCTTGTGCGCGCCCCAGGGCGGCCGCGAGTTGGTCAAGGTGCTGGACTTTGGTCTGGCCAAGCTCTCCGAGCGCGAGGAGCTTGGTGGGCAGACGCTTGGCGGCAGCTTGATCGGCACGCCCTACTACATGAGCCCCGAGCAGGTTTCGGGCGGCGCGGTCGACAATAAAAGCGACATTTATGGGTTGGGGGCGTTGATCTTCAAGCTCTTGACCGGCGAGCCGCCCTATTCATCGCCGCACCCCATCGGAGTCTTGACGGCGCACCTGCAAAAGCCGCCGCCGGTGGCCTCGGAGCGCTTGCCTGAGCGGGCCGAGGAGCTGCGCCGGGTGGATGACGTGCTGCGCCGGGCGATGGCCAAGAAGCCTGCGGACCGGCACAATTCGGCGCCGGAGTTGGCCCAGGATCTGGAGCGTCACTTTACCGCCAAGCACGCCGTCGTCGCCCCCAAGAAGCAGACGGCGGAGTTGCTCGGCGATGTGGGGGCGACCCTGGATGAGCCCAACGAGGCTGTGCTGACCCGCGCAGACTGGGAGCGCTTTGAGAGCCGCCTGAAGATGCGGCGGTTTTTCTCGGGGGCCGGGGTCGTGGTGGGTCTGGCGGCGCTGGGTGGGTTGGTTTGGTGGGGCGTGGCTCAAGAGAACTTCTTTAAGCGCAACGCCGAATCCGAGCCCAACAACCGCACCGTGGACGCCACGCCGGTGACACTGGGCCTGCCGATGCAGGGCGCGCTGGGGTTGCCCGCCATCGGAGAGCGCGCCGACCAGGACTTCTTTGAGATCCGCTACGATGGCCCCAATGGACACGTCCTTGATGTCAACGTGACCGGTGTGGAGGGCGTGGACATTGTCCTTGAGGTCTACGACATGGGCGGACGCCGCATGGCGGGCTCCAACGGGGCCGGTGTGGGGGAGGGGGAGCAGGTTTCTGGGGTGCAGTGGACCGGCGTGCCGCTCTACGCGCTGGTGCGCGAGCTGTGGACCCAGGGGATCCCGCCGCGCCCCGCGCCCGACTCTCCCTACACTCTAACGGCCACTTTTGAGGCCCGTCAGGTGGGCACAGAGAAGGAGCCCAACGGCATGCCGGGCAAGGCCGAGGCCGTGTTGCCGGGCGAGAAGCGTCGCGGCGTCGTGTCCGAGCCTCAGGACGTGGATCTTTACGTGTTGCCGCCAGTGCCGGTCGATGGTCGCCTGTTGACGGTCAGCTTGATGGCGCCGCCGGAGCAGGCGCTGGATTTGACCTTGGTCGATGGCGCGGGCAAAATTTTGCAAAAGTATCCGGCACCGGCTGGGCGTCAAAGCACCGTGAGGGTCTTTGTGGCGCCCATGGGGCGCATGCCGCTGCACCTGGGGGTGCGTGCTCCTGAAGGCCAAAGCGGCGGTTTCAAGGCCGCGCAGTACGACGTGTCCTTTGAGATGGACGAACTCTCGATCACCGTGCCCTCTGTGGGGTCGGGCAAGCCTGGGGAGAAATGATGAAGCGCCTGGAAGTATGGGTGGCGCTTGGGCTGGTGTTGCTCGGCGGCTGTCTCTTTGATGGCTCGCCGTTGGAGTCGCGCCAGTGTGCCGAAGGGGGTGTGTGTCCCGACGGCCAGACCTGCATTGAGGGTTACTGCGTCCTTGACGACTTTCTAGAGCCCGACGCGGACGCCCCCGACATCATCACACCACCCCCGACCCCCGACGCCGACGACTCTCAGGACGTGCCGCCGACCGACGATGTGGTCGCGCCGCCCGACGCCGATGAGCCTTGCGTGCCCACGGCGGAGCTGTGCGACGGGATGGACAACGACTGCGATGACGCCATCGATGAAGACATCGACAGCGGCGGCGAGTGTGAGGTTGGCCAGGGGGTTTGTGTCGCCAGCGGCGTTGAGGTCTGCCAGGACGGCCAGTGGGTGTGTCAGGGGCAGGAGGGAGCGCCTTCAGCCGAAGTCTGTGATGGGCTGGACAACGACTGTGACGGGATGACCGACGAGGGAGACGACGGCCAGCCGCTGGAGACCTTCTGCTACGAGCAGGACTCTCAGGTGGTGGGCATTGGGGCGTGTCAGGCGGGTGTGCGCCA
The DNA here is from genome assembly GCA_937123825.1 of uncultured Pseudomonadota bacterium. GTDB lineage: Bacteria > Myxococcota_A > Bradymonadia > Bradymonadales > CAKZKQ01. The sequence continues at coordinate 19,635 of CAKZKQ010000249.1, read as the reverse complement.
GTGCCTCGATGGCGGTCAGATGGGCCCTTGTGTGGGGGCGATCTATCCTGCCGAGGAGCGCTGTGACGCGGTGGACAACGACTGCGACGGCGCTGTGGACGAAGAGGCGTGTCCGCAAGACATTGGCTGCGCCGATGGGGTTCGGGACGGTTTTGTAGACAGGGAGCGCTTTCCGACTCTGGCGGCCTGCTCTGGGGCCTGGGCGGGCAGCGCGTCGCTGCGCACCGAGGCCCAGCGCGCCGAGCCTTGCGGCGATGATCTCAGCCGCGCGTGCCTGGTGGCCGCCGATCTTTGCGCGCCTGGATGGACCATCTGTGCCTCGTCAGGTGACCTGGGGCCATTGCGCGAGCGCCTTGGAGAAGGCGCGGCGTGTGGTGACGGTGCGGTCGCCGGGCAGGGCCGTTGGGTGGCGGCGTCGAGCCACTGCGCCAGCGTGGGGTGGTGGGGCGAGTGCAATTATTACAGCGGCGCTTCGGAGTGTTTTGGCAGCGGGGACTGCTCGGAGCCGATTTGCTGCGGCGATGGTTGTGCCAGTGGAGGCTGCGCGGACAGCCTCTTTGGCGGCGGCACGCGGATTCCGGCCAGCCGCTCCAGTGGTTGTGGTGCCATGCCGTCCGATGGTGTCGATGGCGTGTTGTGTTGTCGGACTGAGGAAGGTTGATGGAGTTTTGTCGTTTCTGCGGCGCTGAGATGACTGGCGTCACCTCGGTGTGCCCCTCTTGCGGCAAGGACAACGCCCCGGCCAGACGCGCCACCCCTGTGGAGCCGCTCGATCTGCGGCCCTGGGAGCTTCACCTGCCCGACGCCGATGATCGCACCTCGGTCTCGGCGCCGCCCATCGCCCTGGCCGACGAGGAGCCTTCGTTGGTGGCCGATGAGCCCGAGCAGGACGCTGGCTTTGAGACCATTGACCCCTATCCAGAGTCGGCCAGCGAGTCGATGCCGCAGTTTGACCTCGACGCGGCACTGCCGGTGGACAAGCAGCAGAGCCTGCTCTCGGAGGCGGATTCCAGCCCAGCCCCTTTGAGGCAACCCACCGAGGCGTTGGACATGGAGGCTGTGGCGTCTGCGGCGACACCGGACGCGGCCCCGCACCCACGGGTGACGCAGGTGGTGTCTGCGTCATCCTCCAGTGAGCCATCAGGAGAGCCAGGAGGACCTGGAGCCAAGCCAGAACCTCAATCCGAGGCATTGCCGCCGCTTGAACCCCTCAAACCCCTGGCCAGCAAGCCGTCGCCGGAGCCGTCGGCTTCAAAGGGACGGCGCGGGCTGGGCGTGGTCCTGGTGGTGCTCTTTTTGGGAATGGGCGCGGTGGCATTGGCAGGGGGGGCGTGGTTCATTTTCTTCTCGGACCAGTCGCCTTTGAGCGCCGACAAAGGCGCCGAGGAAGACAAAGACGACGACGGGGAACGCAAGAAGAAGAAAAAGCGCGTCGGTAAGAAAGACGACGCCAAGAAGAGCGGCGGCAAAAAGGGCAGCGGGAAGAAAGACGGCAAGTCCAAGAAGAAGGGCAACGGCGACAAAGACAAAAATCAGGCCCGAGACGATGGAGAGCGCAAGGACAGCGGGGATAAGAAGCCAGCGGTCAGCGATAAGAAGTCGCCCAAGAAGTCCGACAAAGACCCCAAAAACGACTCTGCGGACGCCAAAAAGCCCTCCAAAGGCACCAAAGACAGCGACAAGGGCAAAAAAGACCCCCGCAAAGCGCTGACCCTGGCTCAGGCCAGTGAGCGCGTGTCGTCGCTTGGCTTTCGGGTCGAGCGCTTCAAAGGCTTTGTTCACCGAAAGAAAGACCGCTTGAAGACCCCCAAGAGCGACGGTTGGATTGCGGTGCAGCTCGATGGGATTGACATCCTGGCGCTGGCGCCGTTGCCTGGGGGGGACTCCAAGGCTCGCGGGGAGCGCGTGGCCAAGGCCATGGCCGACGCCGCCTTTCATCACAGCAAGAGCGACGGCGGAAAGATCGAGGTCTTTCCGCTTGGCGAAGGCCTTCAGCTTGTCTGGCAGGGCGGTCCCGATGCCCACACGATCCCGTTGGTCTCCCTGGAAGACGATGAACTGGCCGCCTTCGACAAACGCTTTGGGACCAAGGTGGGAAACATCGATCGGGCCCGCTTTTTGGCCAAATGGCTGGTGATGGTCTTTGACGCGGCGCTCCTGGGGCGCAAACCCAGCGGGGTGGGCGACAAAGCGCTGCGCAAAGCGCTGGGGGCCGTTCGGCGCGGCAAAACCCTGGACAAAGAGGCGCTGGCCAGACTCAACGAGCCCGCCTTCACCTTCTCGCTGGAGCCTCGCTGAGCGCTCTTGTGCTCGTTCTGCGTGGTGAGCGCGACCCCATTTGGGCAACGTGTTTCAACTCTCAGGTTCAGACACCCGGATCAGCCCTAGCATCGTGCGGGTTTCGCCGCGTCGAAGCCCCGGCGGCGCGATCGCCAGTGGCCCGTGCTTGGCGATGAGCGCCTCGACCTCTCGGGCGGTCTTTTCGGGCCTGACCTCCACCTCAAACTCGGCGTCCATGGGCGGATGGCGAGCTTTGTCGCCATGCTCAATCAACGCCAGCAGGTGCTGTGGGTCGTTGAAGACCAACTCGTAGGTAAAAGAGTCCTCGGGGCGCGAGTGGGCCAACGTGCGCGGGTCCATAAGGCGCAGCGGACCAAAGGCGCAGTGCGCGCTGACCGAGCGGTTGGGGTACTGGGTGACGCCAATTTGGCGCTTGGCCCCATAACAGGCCATCGCCAGCGCCTTGGTTCGGATCCCCAGCCCCTTGCGCAGCGCAAAGAGCGAAAACCCCACCACCACGCCCGGCTCAAAGGTGGCCGCCGCGCAGTACTCGCTGATGGGGACCAGCCCCTGGTAACCGCGCAGGTCTGCCACGGCCTGCGAGCCAAATTGGCGCTCAACCTGGGCCACCAGCGCCTGCCAAAGCGGCGGCTCGACCTCGTCGCGCGTGATGGCATAGCCGATCATGGCCGTGGGCAGCGTGGCGCAGTCGAGTTGAACCCACGGCGGCATGCCCAGGCCCCCAAAGGCGTGATTGTTGCCCGCGTTGACCAGGCGGTAGAAGTTCAGCCCCTGGGGAGAAAAGATGTCGCAGACGTAGGGGTCGGGCAGCGGGCAGCGCTCCAACAATGGACGACACCCGCCGATGCGCCCCATGATGTAGGGCCTCAGCGTCGCCTCCGTCTGTGTCATCACCACCCCTCGTCGATCGGAACCGTGGGATAGTCCTGGGCCTGGCTGTGGAGCGCGTCGCGCTGGGCCCGGTAGAGCGTGTGCGGTGGCAAGGTGGCCGGATCCAGCCCGTAAAGCCGGTTGCTCATGCACACCGCCGCGCCGCCGCCCCGACGAAACAACTCCACCAGCTTCAACTCCACGATCTCAAGGCCCAAATCGGTCCAGACCTTGGTGATCGACTCATCCTGGCCGCTGGGGGCCAGGACTGTGCCGCCGACCTGCAAGGCGTTGGTGGCGTAATTGAGGCTCTGCAGACGCGTAATGTGCACCACCGGCGTCTGCCCGCAAAACGCCTCCAGCCGCTCCAGCTCGCCGTCCATCAGCGCCTCCGGGCAGACCATGACCACCGCCCGGCTCTGGTCGGGGCTGTGGAAGGCGGCCATGAAGGTGTTGCCGTGAAACCAGGGGTAGGCCCGGTACTGAATGTCGATGTGATGGGGGCTGAGCAGGTCAGCGACCTGGGCGTAGGCCTCGGGCTGGGTGCGCCGCATGGGGCCTTTGCCGTGGGTGTGCACGATGCGGTCAGGACCAATCCGGATGGCGTCTCCCTGGGCTTCCCAGGTCACCGACACCGCCCGTGTCTTCCAGCCAAGGCCCATGACGTAGCCGCCGATCCAGGTCGGCTCGGGCTGCCGGTGGGCCGACTTCATCTTTGGCAAGACAAACGAAGGCACCCCATCGGCGTCCACAAAGTACTCGCCGGCCTCAGCCGTATAAGGCATGCCGGTCAGGTTCAGGTGCGGGGCCGGGGGGACGATCAACACCGTGCCGCCGGCGTCTTCGATGGCGTCGGCCACCGTCAGCCACTCTTTCATGGCGCGCTGCGGGTTTGGGGGCTGGTCTGAGAGTTGGGACGACAGGAAGTTGGCCCCGCCACGAATGCCCCAGTCGGGCCGTGGGTAGGACATCAGATAGACACTCATGGGGAGACGCTCCTAAAGGGTGGGGAGGGAGCCGACAGCCCGAGGTGCCGCCAGGGCCGCATCTGGGGCTGGCTGGGGTATGGGGGATCAGCGCAGTTTGATGATCCCCCGGTTGTCCTTGCGGATGATTTTTATCTTGTTGCCGTCGATGTCATCGCTCCATTGCTGGATTTCATCGAGGACTTTTTTGGCAAACTTGCCTTTGACCGGCAGCGGATCAAAGTCGCGCCGGGGCAGCTTCTTATCGCCCATCTTCCACGGCTCCAGGTTGTTGACGTAGAGCGGGTGGATGATGAGCTCCTGGAGCCTCTTCTTCTTGATCTTGATCTCGGCGATCATGCTGTAGAGCCGGGCGCCGGTCTTGCGGTGGCGCACGGTGCGCGAAGAGAAGGCGAAGTTGCCCAGCGAGTGCACGATGAGGCCCTTTTTATACTTCTCGATGCCCCGGATGACGTGCGGGTGGTGGCCCAGGATGAGGTCGACGCCCGCGTCGATCCAGGTGCGGTACATCTGGACGGTGCGCTTTTTGGGCTCGTGGGCGTATTCCTTGCCCCAGTGGACCGAGAGGACCACCACATCGACGTCTTTTTTGAAGGCCGCGATGGCCTTGGAGATGCGCTTGATGTGCAGGCGGTTGACCAGCGGGTCCGAGTTGTTGCCCACGGCCAAAAAGCCAACCTTGACGCCCTTCATCTTGATGATGGTGGGCTTGTAGGCGTCTTTGGGGTTGAGGTGGGTGCCGTTCCAGTAGAAGTGCTTGCGCTTCTTGGCGGTCTCTTCCATCAACTCCAGCGTGTCGCGGACCCCGACTTCGCCAGCGTCGGCGGAGTGGTTGTTGGCCAGCGAGAACATGTTGAACCCGGCGCTAAGGAGCCAGTCCAGTCGCTCGGGGGGCATGGTGTAGGCGTATTTCTTGTCGACCGTGGTGGGGGCCTTGGTCAGCGGGGTTTCGAGGTTGAGGAAGACCAGGTCGCCGCGCTTGAGGATCTTGCGCGTAGGGTCAAAGAGCTTGGGGCCCTTGGCCTTCAAGACGCTGGGGAAGGCGTTGGTGGTCAGCGCCACGTCGCCCACGGCGGTGATGGTCAGGGTTTTGCTGGCTTCAAGGTCGGCGTCGTCGTCCTGACCGCCTTCCTGGTCGCCTTCGGCGTCATCGACGTTGTCAGACTCGGCGTCCTTGGTCGGGTCTTCTTTGCTGGGCGCATCGGCCACGGCGGGGTCGGCGGCCTCGTCGGAGGCTTTTTCAGCCCCCTGTTGGCCGTCGTCCTTGGTGGGGTTGTCTTTGGGGGCATCGGCCGCTTTGGCGGCGGGGGCGGCTGCGGCGGCAGGCTCGGGTGCCTGCGCCAGCAGCGCCGTGGTCAGCATCAGCAGCGCTGCGGTGCTGGCCACGGCCACAAGGAGGCGCCAGGGAAGGGCGCGGAGGGTCGATTTCATGGAGCGGTCACATCTGTTCCAGGGTCTTGATGCCGAGCAGCCCGAGGGCGGTCTCCAAGACGCTGTTGACGGCAAAGATCAGTTGAAGCCTGGCCTGGCGTTTTTCTGGCGTCTGGGCGTTGATGACGCTGTGGTCCGTGTCATTGAAGAACGAGGCCATCGCCTTGGATATTTTCCAGGCTTGCCCAGCGATTTTGGAGGGATCATACCCTGCGGCGGCGTCTTGCGCCACTTGTGGGAACTCGGCCAGCGACTTGATCAACTCCAGCTCCAGCTCTGAGTCCAGCGCCGAGAGCACCCCGTCGTCGAACTGGAGGGACTCGATGCCGCCAACCTTGCGCAAGATCGAGGCCGTCCGCGCGTAGGCGTAGAGGCAGAAGGGGCCGGTGCGGCCCTGGAACTTGATGGACTCGTCCGGGTCGAAGGTCATGGTGGTCTGGGGCGAGAAGTTCATCAGGAAGAACTTCAGCGCGCCCAGGCCGACGGCTTCGGCGCGGTGGGCGGTCTCTTGCTCGTCGATCTGGTCGCCGTAGCGCTCTTTGGTGGCTTTGTGGGCCAGCTTGTACATCTCGTTCATCAGGTCGTCGGCGTCGACGACGGTGCCTTCGCGAGACTTCATGCGGCCGTTGGGCAGGTTGACCATCCCGTAAGAGAGGTGGTGCATTTTGCCCTGGGACTCGGGGCGGATCTGCCCAAAGACGCCAAAGAGGGTCTTGAAGTAGTGGTTTTGCTCGTCGCCGACGACGTAGATCATCTTGGACGGGCTGTGGGCGTCAAAGCGCGTGGCGGCAGTGCCCAGATCCTGGGTGATGTAGAGGCTGGTGCCGTCGGGGCGCAGGACGGCCTTGTGGCCGTTGCCGCCGATTTTTTCCATGTCAAAGACCACCGCGCCGTTGTCGCTGGTGGTGAAGGTGCCGTCTTCAAGGCCTTTGCTGACCAGCTCTTTGCCCAGCAGATAGGTCTGGGACTCGTGGTCGATCTGGTCAAAGTGCACGCCCATGCGCTCGTAGGTCTGGGCAAAGCCAGCCTCGACCCAGCCGTTGAGCTTGGCCCACAGCGCGCGCGTGTCCTGGTCACCTTGCTCCCACTTGACCAGCAGCTCGCGGGTGGCGGCGCCGATGGTGGACTCGGTGTTGAAGAAGGTGTCCTTGTAGTCCTTGGCAAAGAGCTTGTGGAGCGTCTCGGCGTCGGGTTTGAACTCCGGAATGTCTTTGTTGCCCTTGTTGGCCTTCTTCCAGGCCTTGACCTGGCGCTTTTTCCAGCTTCCGAGGACCTTTTTGGCGCCGTCGCCCTCGACCCAGCGGTTGCGGGCGGCGTCGGCGGCGTCGGTGGTGAGCCACTGGGCGTACTCGGCCTCAAACTGGGTGTTGAAGCTCACGTAGAAGTGCCCGATGAGGTGGTCGCCCTTAAGGCCCATGCTCTCGGGGGTGGGGTCCTGTCCGTGGCGTTGGTAGGCCAGCATGGACTTGCAGATGTGGATCCCGCGGTCGTTGATGAGGTTGAGCCGCACCAGGGGGTGACCGGCGAAGGCCAGGATATTGGCCACCGTTTGACCCAGCAGGTTGTTGCGCACGTGGCCCAGGTGCTGGGGTTTGTTGGTGTTGGGGCTGGAATACTCGATCAAGATCGGCCCGTCGGCGTCCTTGGGGTCTCCCGCGCCAAAGGTTTGTTCTCCGTGGCGGATCTCGCCCAGGATCATGCCCAGCACGCCGGCGTAGTCCAAGACAAAGTTGACGTAGGGGCCGGTGGCCTTGACGCCCTTGACCAGGGGATCATCGGCGGTGGCCGCCGTCAGGGCCTCAACCAGGTCCTGGGCGATCTGCTGGGGGGCTCGGCGCAGCGCCTTGGCGTAGGGGAAGCAGGGAAAACCCATGTCCCCCATCTCGGGGTTGGGCGGCGACACCAAAGTGGGTCGCACCTGACCTCCGAGGGCTGCGACGGCTTGTGCCGCGATCTCTTCCAGGTGTGGTTTGATGTCACTGACGGTCAACTTGCTCATGACCTTACACGTCTCCTAGCTCTGAGAGTTTTCGACCGGACACAGTGGCGTGCCCGTGGTCGCGGGTTTGCGTTCACGGCAGGCGTCGGATGGGTCCGGCGCCCGTCAAGAAGGCAGCAAACGATATAAACCACGTCTGAGGGGAAGACCAGTGGTGATGGTGCTTTTCCTAATGGGTGCGGAGTGACACTCACGGACTCCAGGCTGTGGAGGGGGACCAGGTCTTGGTCCAGTGTGGGTGTTGATGGGCAGCCTCAACGACAGGCCACAGAAAGTCGTGTAAGGCGTCTACGACTGTGTCCAGTTCATCTTCAATAAGCCTGTTCTTCTTTAGGAATGCAGCCCATTGCTGGATTTTGGATGCGTCTTTCGAAAATTCTGTGGTCAGAGCCGGTGGAGGCGTGGTTGGGAGAGGCGTTTTGCGACGTTTGAAGGTTTGTTTGACTGCAAGCACCAACTCGTTGCCGTCAAAGTGGAAGTGTTTGGAGAGAAATAGGAGATCAAAAAAGTCTTTGAGTCTTGTGTTGGTGATGCCCAGATCAACCATGGCCTGGAACTTTTCGGCGACCACAGTGGCTTTGGGATAAACCTGTATCGAGGGGGCCGGAGAATCCTTGAGAAGGGTTGGATAGGCCGCTGGCTCTGGTCCTGGCGTGATGGCATCTCCAAAGCCCACGTCCACTGATAAAACAATGGGGATCTTGCCCAGCATGGTTTTGAGTTTGAGCCTTACGCCTTCATACTCCATGTCCTCTTTGATCCGACTGACCATGATGGTCTCTGGAGCAAAGCTCAGACCATCATCCGGCACTTTGGTGGTGCACAACTCGGCAAAGACTGCTTTAAGGCGTTCGAGGTCTGGTGTGCCAAAAGACAGGAGATCAATGTCTTTGGTTGGTCGATGGCGCAAGTTGGGCTCCCACAAGGAGAAAAGCGCTGCACCCTTTAGCACGAAGTCATGATGGTGGGGTGATGCGCCAATGCGGTAGAGCAGTCGTTCCATCCCGTAACGAAGCAAGACAAGGTTGAAGTTTTCCTTGCTTGATTTTGACTGATTCAAGAGGCGTTGTCTGACTGAAGCGGCCATATTTTTGGGGGTCACCAGAGGGCCTCCATGTAGGGCTTGATCACATTGGTCATTCTACACACTCTGGCGGCTTGGATGAGCGCTTCAAGGGAGCCCGCCTTTTGGCGCCGGTAGTCCTTGAGGGCTGCGAGGCACGGCTCTAGACCCACCTGACCTCTGAATTTGAAGCAGTCGACCACGGTCTTTGCAGGGGTTGTGATGGGGACATTCACCCCTTCGATGACGTGAGTTTGAACGCCAAAGTGGAAGTGTTTGGGGGCAAAGGTTACGAGCCTTATGGGAAGTTGGGTGATTTGGGGTCGTGTTTTCCCCCGCTCACAGGCCATCCAAACCTCAAACGGGGCCTCGTCCGAGAGGTCGTGAAACGCCAGGGCTGACAGCAGACATACGACGCCTGCTGGGAACCTCGTTGATGCTTCTGCCAAGCTGTGGTGCTCGGTGATCTCTGCCTCTGGATGCATGTAGACGCCCCGAGCAACGCGCAGCAGTTTACCCTGGTTGACCAAGCGCTTGAGCGTCATGCGAGCAATGCCCCTCTCTTTGAGATCACGGGTGCGGAGCATGCCATGGGCACCGGCGAGTGCGAGGAGTTGGTTGGCGTGTGTGTCTTCCATGTTATCTTGTTACTTTTTGTATCTCTTAAGAGAAAGTGTTGCTATAAAGTAACAAGATTGCCTTCCATATCAAGTCCAAGACATCGTTTTAGATGCTCCCTGTTTGGCTTATGGGGTTGGAGTGCGTCAGTAAATGTTGGGTATCTCCAACCGCACAGGTTCTCCATCGAAGGGGAAGTGCGTGCTGCATCCGAGTCCGACGCCTGTACCGGGTTCAGTCGTGAATGAGGCGTCGAAAGCACCACAAGCGTGGTCGTATACGCCAAAGTCTTGGGGGCATTGTCGCTCATGGAGCGCATAAACAAGCAGATGGTCGTGAGGCTCTATGGGGATTTTCTGGTCTGTTGCGGGGTCGGCGAAGCTGGCAAAAACAAGGAGTGACTCCCCAAAGAGGGCGACGTCCTTAAGGTCACACGTGCCCTGGGGTGGCCCGAGCATGGCTTGATGTTGTCCGTGGTGGACGTCGTCTTCTTCGAAATAGACCGAATCGATGTCTGTGGCAAAGAAGAGGCGACCGTCTGCTTTTTCCAGCGCGATGGCGTCAAGCTTGAGCCCGATGGGGTCGGGGCCGCTGTAGTATTCCCCGCCCCAGATGGTGACGTACGTTGGGTGGAGCTGGTCTGCGTCGTCGCCCGCCTCGTCTCCGGCGCCGCCTTCAGGACGCGGAGAGACCTCGATTTTGGGGGCAACGTCGTCTTCCAAGACCCCTGAGCAAGCCGAGAGCGGAATAAAGAGGCCGATGGCAGCCAGGAGTGCGGGTTTGGAGGGCATGGGGAGGGCCTGTGTGCTGGTGGTGTCGAGACACTTTCACCAACTTAGACCCTTTGTCTGTCGCATGTGACAGGAAATGCGCGCAGCGAAAATCAGACAGGGGAGGGGCCGCGCAGCAGAGGCATGGTCATGCAGCGCTGGCCGCCGCGCCCGCGCGACAGCTCCGAGCCGCCCAGCGGGATGACGACGCGGGTGGCGCCGGGGCCAGAGGCGCGCTGAATGTAGTAGAGGCTGTTGTTGATGAACTGGTCGGGCTCGACGACCAGGAAGTCGTGGGCCGACAACTCCTGGAGGCTGTGCCGGTTGCGAGCGTAGGTGGTGACCACGCCAGGGGCCAGCGCAAAGAGGTTGGCGCCGTCGGTCCACTGCTCGCGCTTGGAGTTGAGCTCGTCGGCCAGCGCCCCATAAAAAACATCTTCGGGGTTGGACCAGCCAAACTCGTCCACGCGGCGACGCTTGTGGTTGCGGCCACCGCAAAAGAGCGGCTTCATCCGCCAACCTTTGATCTCCAAAAAGAGTTGGCTCAGCGACCGACGGCGGATGTAGTTGAGGTCCTCGGGCGCCGGTTTGCGGCCGCCCTTGAAGTCCGACTGCTCCAAAACCGCCGCGCGCAGCGACCCATAACCCCCCTGCTGCACATAGGGGCCATAAACCATGGCCTCAAACTCGCCCGGGCTCTGGTCAATGAGCGTAAAGATGGTGTCGAGGTGCATCGAGGAGCGCTTGGCCAGGATGTCGACCATGATGATTTGCTCGATGGGGCTATTGTGCCCATCGGCCCACAAGAGGCTGGCCATCTCGATGACGCCCTCGGGACGCGTGCGCTCGCCGACCCCGATGAGGAGCGTGTCGCCGCCGATGTGGAGGATGTCGCCGCCTTCGATGGTGACCGACTTGGGGTTGGGGTGCGACTGAAGCGCGCCGAGCATGTCGATGGTGCGCATGCGGCCGCGCTGGGCCATGCGGGCGAACATGGGGTGGACGGTAAAGACCAGCCAGGAGAGCAACATCTCACGAAGACGAGACGGCTTGGCGGCGCTGCAGAGAATCATGGTGTCTGCGGCGGCGGCGGCCAGATCGCGGGTGAAGATGAGGTTGGGCAGCGGGTGGAAGACGTACTGTTGCTGGTGGTCGCGGCCGGTGAGCAGGAGCTTGAGGAAGCGCCGGGAGCCAAACTCGTGGAAGTAGCGGCGGCTCAGGGCGGCGTTTTTGCGCTCTTCGGGCGGGCAGAAGCGCTCCAGGCGGCTGAAAAACTCTTCTTCGGCCGCTTTGTCCGAGTGAAGCTGGTGCAAAGCGTCGTGGATCAGCCCCGAGAGGTCAAAAGTGTGGGGCGCGACGGTTTTGACCACCTTGCGAAAGCGCGAATACTCCTGATGGGCGTGCTCGCCGTCCACAATGTCATCAAAAAGAATGTACTGAGGGTTGTCGACAAAGAGTTGTTCAAGAGACTCGCCCAGATTCAGCGTGCCGCTGTCGCCCTCTTTGGTCTTGAAGGTCAACTGGAGGTTGGCGCCGGGCTGCAAGGTCAGGCCCAAATCGGGGGCGCCGGCGTTGTGCAGGACCAGACTATCCAGGGATTCGGTCTCCAGGCGCGTGTGGCGAAAGAGGAAGTCCTGCAAGCTCAGGACGGCCTCGACGTGCTCGGGCAAGATGTTGCGGTGGGCGTCTCCGGGCGAGTGGAGGACGATGCCTTGGAGTCGGTCGACTTCGGAGTTGACGAAGATCTTTTCCAGTGGCGCAGGCATGGGTGAGGCTCCGTGGTGGTGTGCGTGCTGTGTTCAGGCGGCACATCTTCGGGCCACCCCCCTTTTCGGATTCGGTATCTGACACTGGCTGGTGCTGAAAATCAACCGCCTGGGACGGCGCGTCGTGCTATGGTGTGGCCGATCAGAGATATGGATGGAGTTTGCCATGAGCTTTCGCCCCTACGACCACCCCGACTTTGAGCAGGCCCGCGCCCTTCAAAAGCGCGTTGGCGTTGTGGATCTGCACGTTGACAGCATCATTCAGCAGATCCTCTTTCGGTACAACGTGCGCAAGCGCCACCGGGCCGGTTTCAAGGGGCAGCCGCTGATCTGGCACGCGGACATCCCGCGCCTGCGCGAGGCCGGATACAAGGTCATCTGCATGGGGATTCACTACTGGCCCTGGGAGAGCAAGAAGGCCTGGAGGCTGCTCAACAAGCAGATCGATTATCTGGACAAGGTGGCGGCCGAAGACCCCGACGCGATGCGGATCCACGGCCCCGACGACTGGGACGCGGCCTTTGAGCGCGGCGTGCTGGGCATGGTGCCGGGTGTCGAGGGGGCCCACCTGCTGGCCGGAAACCTGGGGCGCGTGCAAGAGATGGCCAGCCGAGGGGTGGCGTACCTGACGCTGGCGCACTTTTCGCGCAACAGCGCCGCCACGCCCTCCATGGGCCGGGGCGCCAACGAGCGCGACGGGTTGACGGACTTTGGCCGGGCGCTGGTGGCGGAGCTCAACCGCTGGGGCGTGACCATCGACTGCGCCCACGTCAACACGCCGGGGGTGATGGAGGTCTGCGAGTTGACCAAAGCCCCCATTTTCTGCACCCACACGGGCGTCAAGGGCGTGCACGACGTTTCGCGCAACGTCTCGGACGCCGAAATCGACGCCATCGCCCACACCGACGGCGTCATCGGCATCATGTACGCCTCGACCTTCCTGGCCGGGAGCCTGCGGACCTCGTCACAGGCCATTGTGGACCACATCGACTATGTGGTGAAGCGCGTCGGCGTGCGCCATGTCTGCCTGGGCTCGGACTACGACGGCTGGATCCCGATCCCCCGCGACCAGCGCGACTGCCGCGACGTGGTCAAGGTCACCGACGGGCTGCTGCGCCGGGGTTACAGCGAGCAAGACATCGCGCTCATCCTCAGAGACAACGCCGCCCGCGTGCGCCGCGCCTCCTGGGAAGCGCGCCTGGAGACGGCCAGCCCGTATAGGAGCGCGTCATGATCCGCGTTGAACCCCACAAAATGTCGTCCTTGGTCTTGTCGGTGCTGGGTTGGCTTCTGGAGCGCAGCGGCCCCCACATTCACATGGGCCAGCGCCTTGAGCCCCAGACGCGGGCACTGACCTGGCTCAACAGCCGCAGCAACCTGCCCAAGATCTACCAGCAACACCACGTCAGGGCGCGCCTGTCTTTTGCTCGCCAGGTGGCTCTGCTGGATTTGCCCAAGGCGCCCATGGCGTCGGTCAAAAACCACGAGATCCCCGGCCCCAGAGGCCCCATCGGGCTGCGCATCCTGCGCTCGCACGGGCTCGACCCCAAGGCCCCCGCGCTGATCTTCTACCACGGCGGCGGCTTTGTCATCGGCAGCCTGGACACCCACGAGGCGGCGTGTCGGCTTTTGGCCCAGCAGGCGCGCTGCGCCGTGGTCATGGTCGACTACCGGTTGGCCCCCGAAGACCCCTTTCCCGCAGGAATTGAAGACGCCCAGGCGGCCTACGCCTACATCGCGCGCCACGCCGACGCTTTTGGGCTCGACGCCCGTCGTCTGGCCATTGGCGGAGACAGCGCAGGCGGCAACCTGACGGCGTTGGTGGCCCTTCACGCCCGCGATCATCTGCCCAAAGACCTCCCGCAGCCCGTCTACCAGTTGCTCATCTATCCGGCGATCGACTTTACCCGCAAGCACGCCTCGCACCGGGACTTCTCCCAAGGCTATGTGCTGGATGAGCCCACCAAAGACTGGTTCATCAACCACTACTTCAGCGGCGACGAGCCCGTCGCCATGGACTCTCCGCGCACCTCGCCGATTTACGCCGATTCACTGGAGGGTTTGCCGCCTGCGATGGTGATCACGGCGGGCTTTGATCCGCTGCGAGACGAAGGACAGGCGTACGCCGCCGCAATGCGCGAGGCTGGCGTGTCGGTGCAGGAGCGGTGCTGGGAAGAGACGATCCACGGGGTCTTGAACTTTGCCGGAGCGGTCTCCCAGGGAAAAGCCCTGCTCATGGAAGCAGCCGAAGGGCTCTCGCGGGCTTTGAAGACGTGAGGCACGCGCTGAAGATGAGGGGCTGAGTTGGAGTCTGTGAAGCGGACTCAGTTGCCAAGCTGCAAGATCTCGAAGGTGGCAAAGAGGTTGGCTTCGACGCGCTCTTCTTCGGTCAGTTCGCCGTCGCCAGGGGTGGGATCGAGGTAGACCTGGATGGAGTTGGCCAGGTTTTCGAGGACCTCGGCGGTCAACTCGTCGCTGGGGTTGGTCAGCAACTCCACCAGATCGGTCAACTCCAGATTGTCGATGAGGTCGTCGATTTCAAAGACGGCCACGGCTTCAAGCTGGATGTCTTCATTGTCGGCGGCCTCCTGGAGCAGATCCAGGCGCTCGACGTTGACACGAATGCCGATGTCTTCAAGCAGATCCAACTCTAGCTCCTGACCGCTGACGGTGGCATCGACCAGGAAGAGTGGCTCGCCGGGCGGCGGTCGAAACTCCAACTTGCAAGGGTAGGGCGGCTCAAACTCCAGACTCTGGGTGCGATCAAAGCTCAGGATGCTCTCTTCAAGGGGAATGGGCTCATCGGGGATGATGGCGCAAACCCCCTCGGGGTCGAGCAGGGTGGCGGTGACCTCGCCGATGTTCAGCTCTGGGGTGGACCAGGAGACCAGCGGCTGACGGGCGGAGTCTTCGGTGTCGAAGGCCAGCACCAACGGGTTGCCGCCTGCCGAACCGGTGCCCACTGAAGGGGTGCCGTTTTCGTCGGTGCAGCCAAGGGCGAGCAGCGCCAGGGAGAGGGTGGCCAGCGCGATGTGTGCGCGGGGGATGTTCATGACGCGCCCTCCGGGTCCTCGTTGGGGGGGGTCTGGTCTTGTGATTCTCCCTGGGGTGGGTTGGTCAGGGCAAACCACTGGGTGTTGTACTGATAGACGACCTCAATGGGTTCTTCTTCAGATACGACGTCCAAAACATCCTTTTGAAGTTGGACCATCAGCCCTTTGATGCGATCGGCTTGATGGCGAGAGATGGCGACGGTGGCCACGCGCATGTCGCGCATGTGCCGGGGTTGGGTGTCGAGCGCGTCGGAGGCTTTGGCCATCATGTCGCGCTGGTGTTGTTTGAGCACGTCGGAGGTGACTTCGCTGGGCGTGGAGATGATGCGCTCTTTGGGGCGCAGCTTGCCGTTTTCGTCGCGCTCCACAAAGCCCAGGTTCAGCAACTGCTCCATCCCCTGGGTGATCAGCCTGGGGGCCAGACGCTGATGAAGTCTGGCGGCGATCCAGCGCGGGTTTTCTTCGAAGTCGGGCAGCGAGATCATCTCGCGCAGCACTGGCAGATACCACTCACCGTAGAACTCGTAGGCGTCGAGCGAGTCGCTCCAGGCCTCGGCGAAGCGCGCGGCGCTCTTCATCTTGCGCATCAACCGGGCGCGCGCATCAAACCCCTCGGCCTGCTCATAGGCGACCATGAGGTTGAGGTGATGAGCCTGCTCTGCGTCGAGCTTGAGCGTGCGCGCCAGGCGTCTGGCGGCCTTCTCGGTCAAGCGGCGCTTTCCCGACAGGATCAGCGCAATCGCCCCCGATGACCGATAACCGCACATGGTGGAAAAGGTGCGGTGGGTCAAAGACGGATCAGACTGACGCATCGTATCAAAGACCTCGCCGAGCCAGGCGCGGTAATCGATGAACGTGAAGATATCTGGAAGGCTGTCTAAATGCTTCTCCATGACACCATTTAATCTAGAGTCTGGCATCGGAGCGGTCAAGGGCTATCTGGAAAACTGTTTTTGGCGATCTAAGTGCCTTTAAACACTGGGTTTATGGTGTTTACATTTCCGTGGGCAAGCCTTGTCCGAGGCGCTTTCAGGAAAACATCTTGAATGGACCTCCCCGGCACGACCTGCCAAACCCCAGCGCTGCGGCACACCATGCCGTCGACCGCCTGGGAGCAGGGGAGCGCGGCTGTCACCGGACGCACCACATCAGCCGTTGTTGTGTTTTCTTCACCAGGGCGTGTTTGCAAAATGGGACCGAGATAGGCGAGTCCGATGGCATTGAGGCCGAGGAGGAGAGCACAGACGAACCGGGGGTTCGTCGAGCATCGACGACGACAGGATCAATGTCATCGGGCTGCATGTTGATGGGAGATTTTGTAAATACGCCCTGAAACCGGCATCGGCAGGCCTTGAAGTCTCCCCGAAGATCCCTACCTTTAAGGTCAACAAACACTCCAACCGCGCACCCGGCCGCAGGCACCCTGCCCGCGGCCAGAGATGACGGAGGTCCCGAGTTCCTCAAGTCCAACGCCAGAAACACTTTCAAGCCTTCCTTTGTCTCCGTTTGCGTCGGCGGCCCCCGTTGTCTAACAACGGCGAGCGCCGCCCGCTGGCAACGTGCGCTTGGTGCCCATCACACGGGCCTGGAGCCGCGCCCGGTGCTCTTGCGCTGAGCCCGTGACGTCTGCACCGAATCGCGTTCCAACGCTTGCCGGTGCCACACAACGACCACGCCCCGAACCCCAATCCATCCGAGCGCCATCCATACACTTGAGGGGCAAACCCCAATGTGTTCAGATGGCCTCATGACACACTTGTCTGTGCCGTGTGCGTTGGCCCAACCGTAGGCCTCGCAGCGGACCTGCATTGATGCCTGACTTCTAGGAGGAGTTTACCTTTATGGATCCCATCATTGTTGGCGCCTTTGGCTTTGGTGCCCTTGTCATTGCCCTCTTTATGTCCCTCTTCACCGTGCGCCAACAGACCGTGGCCGTCGTGCAGCGCTTTGGCAAACACCAGAAGATGGCCAACCCTGGCCTCAACTTTAAAATCCCGCTCATCGACAACATCGTCGACCGCATCGACATGCGCATCCAGGAGATGGTCGTGCACGTCGAGACCAAGACCCAAGACAACGTCTTTGTGCGCATGTCCGTGGCCGTCCAGTACCAGGTCCGCGCGCCCTACGACGCCTTCTACAAGCTCTCGTCGCCCACCGGCCAGATCGAGAGCTACGTCTTTGACGCCGTGCGCGCCAAAGTCCCGTTGATGAAGCTCGACCTCGTCTTTGAAGCCAAGGACGAGATCGCCGACACCGTCAAAGAGCAGCTCGCCGACATCATGGACGATTTTGGGTACATGATCATCAAAGCCCTGGTCACCGACATTGACCCCGCCGTCGAGGTCAAAGAGTCCATGAACCGCATCAACGCCGCCGAGCGCCTCAAGGTCGCCGCCGAGATGGAGGCCGAAGCCGACAAAATCCGCAAGGTCAAAGCCGCCGAGGCCGAGGCCGAGAGCAAGCACCTCCAGGGCATCGGCATCGCCCGTCAGCGCAAAGCCATCGCTGACGGCCTGTCCGAGTCCGCCGAGCTGGTCCGTGAGCACATGGACGGCGTCGATTCTGAGTCCATCATGGCCCTGCTGCTGATGACCCAGTACTTCGACACCCTCCAGGCCATGGCCGAGAACTCCGACAGCAGGACCATCTTCCTGCCCCACTCGCCCTCCGGCATGACCAACATCCACGAGCAGCTGCGCGACGCCATCATCATCGGCCAGGAGGCCGACCCCAAAAGCTGATCCTCCCCCTTGGTCCCCCTTCCACAAAGGGGGGAAAAGCGCTTAACAAAAAGGCCCACGGCGACCTCAACGTCACGTGGGCCTTTGCCGTTCACGGCGCCCCGGGGCACAGCACTCCTGCGGGCGCTGACCCCGGACCACCCGTTTTTAAACCCAACACCACCGCCAACAAGGTCAATGCGCATGGTCAAGACCGCCCGTCATGAACTGCCCAGCAACCCCAAAAACATCGCCGTCAGCCCCTCTGGGCGTTTTTGCGCCGTCAAATTGGACAGCGGCGGCACGGTTTGCCTGGACGCCCACAACGAATACCAACCGCTGCATCTGGCCCCTGAGGACGCCTCGCATGTGGTCTTCCGGGAAAAAACACACGAGATCATCTGCGCCAGCGACCGCCTCTTGACCGGTCAGGCGCAGATCAAAATCCGTTCGTGGCCTGGAAACATCCTCAAAACCATCAGACCGTCCCTCGGTGATCTCAAATCCCCCCAATGGGACAACGCCTACAACCGCGCCTGGATGGGCGACGGACAGGTGGCCGATCCCAACGCTTCGCCCTCGGCCCTATTCTTGTGCCCGCAAGAGCGCCACCTGATCCTCCTTGACCTGGGTTGGTGGGCGTGGGACCTGGACCGGGACGGGCGCCGCTCCAAGGCTGGATTTGAGTCCTACTTTCCCATCATGGCCGCTGAGTTTGATCGGGTGCTGGCTGTCAGCCACCACGACGCCTACAAGGGCGACCGCCGCATCTGGCTGCAACGCTCGTACTCGCTGGGGGTGGAGGTCAGTGAGTGGGTGCTGCTCTCGCTTAAAAAAGGTCCGCTCTTCAACTTTGAGCGTTCCGATGATGACCCCGACGAACTGAAGCGGATCTCTCGCTTCGTCAAACGCCATCGTTACGATCCCGCCAAGTGGGCGGTTTGCAGCACATCCTCTTTCGCGCTGAGCGATCATCCCTGTTTTGAAGGCCTTTACGCCGCGCCCTCATCCTGGGAGTTGGAGGTCGACGGCAATGCGCTGCGCCTCGATCACCCTCAGCACGGCCAGAAAACATGGCACGCGCCCAACGATGGGTTGCGGACCTTTTGGAGAGATCCAACACCCCGCTGGAATCCTGCCGCCATGTCACACCTCTGGGTGGCCGAAGGCGACAAGGCCATGTGGTCGGTGGCGCTGTCCGACATCGATTGAATGGATTGTTTACGGATTGACCCCGCAGTCACCGTGGTCCTTGACTCTGCAGTCACCGCGTCGGCCACACCCCAGGCGCGTAATCTCTTACACACCTGCGATTTTTAAAACCCCCGCCAGCACGGGATCCGTCAGTCGCTGACAGTTGGCATAAAGTTTGGATACTTCCATCACCACGGGGTTCTGTCTTCAGTGTCCCTGCTTTGAGATGGAGGTTTCAACGCTTATGCGCAACGACCATACAATGTTCCCTCGCAAGACCCTGGATTTGAGCTGGGGTGATCTGGCCGCTGGCCTCAAAGGGTGCGCCACGGCGCGCAGCATCGAGCGGGCGACCGAAGCGGTTGAGACCCGCTGGTACCCCGAGCAGACGCTGGCGACGTTGTCGGTCAGGACCGGCTTTGATTTGCTCTTGCGGGTGCTTGAGTTGCCCCGGGGCAGTCATGTGCTGGTGTCGGCGGTGACGATCCCCCACATGATCCGCATCATCAAGCACCACGGGCTGGTCCCGGTGCCTGTGGACCTGGACATGAACACGCTGGAGGTTTGTCCCGACGCTTTGGCCAAGGCGGTGACCCCGCAAGCGCGCATGCTCCTGGTGGCGCACATCTTTGGCAGCCGCGTGCCGATGGCGCCGCTGGTTGAGTTTGCGCGCAGCCACGACCTTATTTTGGTCGAGGACTGCGCCCAGGCCTGGGGCGGCGGTGAGTGGCGCGGGCGCGCCGCGGCCGAGTCGATGCCGGTCGGCCCCGGGCGCGAGTAGGCGGCGCTGATCGCCAGGTAGAAGAAGTACATGCACAGGCCGAAGCTGCCCGTCTGGCGGCCGCCCGCCGCGAGGCGCTG
>CAKZKQ010000248.1 GCA_937123825.1 uncultured Pseudomonadota bacterium | reverse complement strand
GTTTTTGAAGTGGTTGGGTTTTGGCGTGGGG
This sequence comes from uncultured Pseudomonadota bacterium, assembly GCA_937123825.1. Classification (GTDB taxonomy): domain Bacteria; phylum Myxococcota_A; class Bradymonadia; order Bradymonadales; genus CAKZKQ01. The sequence goes on along the minus strand of CAKZKQ010000248.1, from coordinate 19,555 downwards.
ATTGTGGTGGTTCAGTCACGGTAACTCAACAACGTCACCTGCGGGAAAAATTACGTTCCCCATCGAAGCCCACTGCTTGATTCAACCGCCATCCGCTCAACAACGTCACCTGCGGGGAAAATTACGTTCTCCCACCAAAGCCGTCTGCTGGAACCGACCACCAGCCCAGCAACAAAGCCGCCCGTCCCAAATTCAGACGATCAGGCAATAAAAAAGGCCACCGCGTTTGAGGGCGGTGGCCTGATGGGGCGCTCGCTGACTTTGATGGGGTCAGCGAGTTGGGTTTATGGGGTGAGCATTACTCGAGGCAGACGCCGTGGACGGGGAAGCGGTTGTCCAGCTCGTTGTAGCGCAGCATGTCTTCGCAGCAGGCCAACGGCGGCTCGATGTCCGGGTTGTAGGCGAAGTTGTAGATGCTCAGGATCAGGCAGCGCGAGTTGATGAGCAGCTGCATGAAGTCGTCGGCGCGACGCTCAAGGCGGAAGTCGTTGGCCAGCGCCAGGTCGGCGCGGCCTTCGACGACCACGGGGTTGGTGATGCCAAGGAAGATGGTGGCGTTGTTCAACCCGCGCTCGGCGTAGATGTAGACGACCTGGGTCAGGCCCCATTGCCAGTTGCGGACCCAGGTGGCGTCGAGCTGCGCCTCGGCCAGGAACTCGGCAGTGTTGGTCAGGCCAAGCAGGAGTTCGGCGTGCTCAAGGTCGGTCAGGGTGGTGTCACCCTCGAAGACCACGCGCTCGATGAACTCCAGGACCACGGAGAGCTCGGTGCGGGCTTCGCCGATGGCGGCCGCGCCGGTCAGTTCGGGGTCGTTGGTGATGTAGGCGTCCATCTCGGAGAGGATCCGGAGCATGACGCCGCGGGTGTCGGCGAAGTTCTCGGCCACGAAGGGCTCGTTGCCGTCTTCCATCCAGAAGTAGGCGTTGGCCAGGGCGTTGAGGACCGTGCCGATGGACTCGGCCTGGCGAGCGGTCTCAATGAACTCACCGGCGGTGTTGAGGGTCGGGTTGCGATCGCCCTGCTCGTCGATGTAGCCCTGCAGGCGGTTGTTGAGCACGCCGGTGAAGACGCGGCCAAGGCGGTCGGCTTCGTCTTCGGTGGTGCTCACGTCCACGTTGCGGTCGAGGATGCCCACCGAGAGCACCGCCGACTGGACGGTCTGCAGCGCCAGGGTGATGTTGCCCATGTAGCCGTTGTCGAAGCCCTGGAGGGCCAGTTCGATGGCGGCCGCGGCGCGCTCAAGTTGGCCCGCCGCCAGGGGATCCTCGGTGGTGAGCTCGTCAATGGCGTCACCCCAGGCCACGATGGCCTCGCGCAGACCCAGGGACCGGAAGTAGAAGTCCAGGTTCTGGGTGCCGCCAGCGGCGTCGGTGGCGGTCAGGCGCAGTATGAAGTTGGTGCCCTCGACGGTGCCAAGCTGGAGCTTGCCGTCGCGGCAGTGGTTGTCGTTGCTGCAACCCTGAACCGGCGCGATGGTGGGACCGGTCGGCGGGGTGCCATTGGTGGGGAAGGCCTGCTCGTGCAGGACCGTGGCGGTCTGGTTGTTGATGTCGCGGATGGACACCTGGGTGGTGGCCAGACCACTGGCCAGGTCGCGGGCCTGGTAGACCATGGTCAACTCATCAAACTGACCGACGGCGGGCCAGGTCGAGGGGTCGTCGGGAGAGACGCCCTGCTGGTTGATGACCTGGTTGACGTAGACCAGGGTCGGGGCGACCAGATCCACGCCGAAGTTGCGTGTGGCCTGGGCGGTGCGACCGCTGCAGGTGCTGGTGATGCTGACGCTCAGCGGGGTGTAGCGGCCGCTGCCGACCTCGTCGGAGGTCAGCGTCCAGGCGCCCGGCTCGCCTTCAACGGTGAAGGTGACGCCGTTGGTGGCCTGGATGACCGGCTCCGTCATGCAACCTGCGTCGGTGACGGTGGCCGTGACGGTCTGGGCCTCGCTGTGCCAGGTCTCGGCCGGGCTGGTGATGGTCAGCGTCGGATCGACCGGCGGGAAGACCTGCCAGCCAAAGAGCGCGGTGGCCGAGGCGCCGCCGTCGTTGACGTTGACGGTGACGTTGTAGACGCCAGCGGCGCCTTCGTCGATGGTGCCGGTGATGACGCCGGTGTCGCGGTCGATGCGCAGACCCGGGGGCAGGCCAGTGGCGGAGAAGCTCAGAGCGTCACGATCGGGGTCGCTGGCTTCGATGGCCAGGTTGATGACCTGGTTCTCCTGGGCGATCTGGTCGCCGGGGCTGGTGACCACCGGGGGCGTGTTCTGGACGTCGTCGCCGACCAGCAGCGCGAAGCTCTTCAGGCGCGGGGTGGCGTTGGGGTCGTTGGTCGTCAGGACGGCCACGACGCGGGCAAAGAGGCCTTCTTCAAGCTCCAATGGGTAGGTGTTGGCGCCAGGCTGCAGGACGACTTCCTGCTCGTCGATGATCTCTTCTTTGTCGTTGCTGATCTGGACCGTGACCACGATGGCGGTGCCTTCGGGCAGGTCGGCGTCGGCTTCCAGGCCGATGACGCCCTGGACCCAGCGCCACTCCGAGGTGTACGTGCCCGTCAGCTCAAACTCACCGTCGCCGCCGGGGTTGTTCATGGCATCTTCCCAGTCCTCATCGTTGAGGGCGCGGCCGTAGACCTTGACCTCGTCGATGAGCATGCTGCCGCCGTTGCCGCGGTCGATGTACTCACCGCCGATGTTGGGGATGTTGCGACCAAGCGTGTTGTTGACCGGCACCGCCGAGGGGCTGGTGGGCACGTTGGAGATGCTGCTGGTGCTGCGCACCTCGCCGTTGATGAGGATCTGGACCTGGGTCTCGGTGACGCGCACGCCGACGTGGTTCCACTCGTTGACGACCACGCCCGAGGCGTTGGCGTTGTAGTTGGAGTTGTCGTCGTCCGAACCGCCCCAGAAGCGCAGGTTGGAGCCGCCGTTGTAGTTGAGCGTGTAGCCCTGGCGCGGCGAGCAGCATGAACCGAGGTTGATGATGCCTTTGCGCGTGGAGTTGAGCGGCTTGATCCAGGCCATGAAGCTGTACGGGCCCTCCTGGTCGAGGTCCGTGGCGTCCTGACCGCCGTCCATCTGGAGCCGGTCGTTTTCGGTGCCCGCAGGGGCGCGCAGGGCGCAGTTGCCGATGCGTGCATCTTCGGTCTCGAAGCGAACCAGACCCTGGAGGGTGGCGTCGTTCTTCTGGTTGTTGGAGGCGTTGTCGTTGACGTCGTTGCCTTCGCACTCCTCAAAGTCGAAGTAGAGGCGGTCGGGGCGCAGCGCGCCGGTCTGGGTCAGGACGATGTCACCGCCGTCGATGTCGGTGTTGTCCAGCTCGCCACTCTCGAGGTCTTCGTCGTCAAACTCCTGGTTGCCGTTGTCGGGGTTCTCGCCGATGAGGGTGAAACCGCGCAGCGCCGGGGCGGCGTTGGGGTCGTTGGTCTCAAAGGTGTAGACGACGCGGGCAAAGATGGCGTCGGCGATGTCCAGCGGGTACTGGACCTGACCGTCGCGGACTTCAACCTCGACCTCGTCGATGATCTCGTTCTTGTCGTTGCTGACCTGGACCTTGGCCACCAGCGTGGTGTTGGGCGGGACGCTGGCGTCGGTCTCAAGCAGGATGACGTTTTCGATCAGGCGCCACTCGGTGACAAAGACGCCGCCGTCGCGGAAGTCGCCCTGCTCGGCGATGTTGTTCATCGCCTCCTGGTACTGCGCGTCGTCGAGGTAGCGGCCAAAGACCTTGACCTCGTCGATGAGCACGGTGGCGTCGGCGCCGTAGGAGATGCCACGGCCGCCAAGCTGAGGGTTGTGCCGCCCGTGGCCGCCGCCGGTGTTGGGGTTGGCCTGCGAGGGGCTGGTGGGGATGTTGGAGATGTTGTCGGTGCGGCGCACAACACCGTCGATGAGGACCTGAACGGTGGTGGCGTTGACGCGGGCGCCGACGTGGACCCACTGGTTGGTGGGCACGGTGTCGGCGTAGGAGTTGTAGTTGGAGTCGTTGGCGTCCGAGCCGCCCCAGAAGCGCAACTGGCTGCCGCTGATGCTCAGCGTGTAGCCCTGGCGCGGCGAGCAGCAGGAGCCAAACTGGATGATGCCCTTGGCCGAACCGGCGGTGCGCTTCATCCAGGTCATGTAGGTGTAGGGTCCGGTCTGATCCAGGTCCTTGGCCGCGTCGCCGCCTTCGAGTTGGAGGCGAGTGTCTTCGGAGCCGCCAGGGGCAATCATGGAGCAGTTGCCGAACTTGCGATCGTTGCTTTCGAAGCGCGCGGCGCCCTGGAAGGTGCCGTTGTTCTTCTGGTCGTTGAGGGACTTGTCGTTGACGGTGTTGCCGTTGCACTCCTCAAAGTCAAAGTAGAGGCGGTCGGGCATGACAGCGGGGTCGCCGCCGTCGCGGACAATGGTGACCACATCGCCGTCGTTGTTGATGTCGTCGTCGCCTTCGCCCTCAACCCAGTCTTCGGGGCCCCACTCCTCGATGCCGTTGTTGGGCAGCTCGGCGAAGAGCGTGTAGGCCAGCAGCTCGGGGGTGGCTTCGGGGTTGGCGGTGGTGAACTGGCCAACCAGGCGCACGTAGAAGGCGTCTTCGAGGTCGAGCGCGAAGCCTTCGTCGCCGCCGCCGAGGATGAACTGCTGGGTGTCGACGATGGCGTTGCGGTCGTTGCTGACCTGGACGGTGATCACCATGTTGGTGTCGGCGGGGATCTTGGAGACGGTCTCCAGGAAGCGCACGCCCGTCATGCGACGCCATTCGGTGGTGAAGGTGCCGCTGGCCAGGTAGTCGCCGATGATGCCGGGGTTGTTCATGGCCTCAAGCCACTCGGCGTCGGTCAGCGCGCGGCCGTAGACTTTGACTTCGTCGATGAGCATGTCACCGCCGTTGCCGCGGTCGATGTACTCACCGCCGATGTTGGGGATGTTGCGCCCCAGAGAGTTGTTGACCGGCACGTTGCTGGGCTTGGTGGGCACGTTGGAGGTGTTGGTGGTGCTGCTGACGTTGCCGTTGATGAGGACCTGAATCTGGGTGGCAGTGACGCGCACACCGACGTGGTTCCAATCGTTGACCGTCACGCCCGAGGCGTAGGAGTTGTAGTTGCTGGTGTCGTCATCGGCGCCGCCCCAGAAACGAAGGCGGTTGCTGCCGTCGTAGTTGAGGGTGTAGCCGTTGCGGGGGTTACAGCACGAGCCGAAGTTCATGATGCCCTGACGCGTGGAGTTGAGCGGCTTGATCCAGGCCATGAAGCTGTACGGGCCGGTCTGGTCAAGGTCGGTCGCATCGGCGCCGCTGGGCATTTGCAGGCGGTCGTTTTCGGTGCCCGGGGGCGTGCGCAGGGCGCAGTTGCCAAACTTGCGGTCGTTGTTCACAAAGGCCACCGAGCCGTGGATGGTGCCGTTGTTCTTCTGGGCGTTGGAGGCCTTGTCGTTGACGGTGTCGCCGCCGCACTCCTCAAAGTCAAAGTAGAGGCGGTCGGGGGCTTCCTCGCCGATCTCGCCTTCCTCGCGGCCCAGGGTGACGACGTTGCCGGTGACGCGGGTGCCGTTGGTGGTGCCCTCGTTCCAGTCATCGGCGTCGTTCCAGGCCTGCTGGAGGGTGCGGATCAGGGTGTACTTGTTGAGCGTGGGGGTGCGGTCGCCGTTGCCGGTCATGGTGGTGACCAGGCGGACAAAGCGGCCGTTGGCGACCAGCAGGTCGTAGAGGTTCTCACCGTTCTCCAGGGTGATCTCCTGCTCATCGATGACGTTGACGCGGTCGTCGCTGATCTGCACCACGACGGTCATCGCGGTCCCTTCGGGGATGGAGACGTCGGCCAGCAGACGGTCGGCGCCGCCAAACTCGCGCCACTCGGTGGTCACGGTGCCCTCGGTGACAAAACCCTGGGTGATGCCGGGGTTGTCCATGGCCTCGGTCCACTCGGCATCGGTCAACGCGCGGCCGTAGATTTTGACCTCGTCGATGAGCATCTGGCCGCCGTTGCCGCGGTCGATGTACTCGCCGCCGATGTTGGGGATGTTGCGCCCCAGGGAGTTGTTGACCGGCGTGGCGCTGGGCTTGGTGGGCACGTTGGAGACGTTGGTGGTGCTGCTGACGGTGCCGTTGACCAACACCTGGATCTGGGTGGCGGTGACGCGGACACCAACGTGGTTCCACTCGTTGACCGTCACGCCCGAGCCGTTGGCGTTGTAGTTGCTGTTGTCGTCGTCGGCGCCGCCCCAGAAACGGATGGCGTTGCCGCCGTTGTAGTTGAGGGTGTAGCCATTGCGCGTGTTGCAGCAGGAGCCAAAGTTGATGATGCCGGTGCGGGTGGAGTTGAGCGGCTTGACCCAGGCCATCATGCTGTAGGGGCCGTCCTGGTCAAGATCGGTCGCGTCGGCGCCGCTGGGCAACTGAAGGCGGTCGTTGTGATCGTTGGTGGGCGCAAAGAGCGAGCAGTTGCCGAACTTGCGGTCATTGTTGCGGAAGGCCACGGCGCCGTGCAGCGTCCCGTGGTTCTTCTGGGCGTTGGTGGCTTTGTCCAACGTCGTGTTGCCGCTGCACTCCTCAAAGTCGAGGTAGAGCTTGTCGGGCAGGCCGTCGAGGTTGACGTTGTCGCCGTCGTTCTCAAGGCCGATGGTCTCACCGCGGACCACAGCGCCGTCGACTTCGACCTCGCCCCAGTCATCTTCGGTCTCCCAGGTGGTCTCTTCGGTCTCGGCAAATCCACCGCCGTCGCCGTTGCGGATGAAGTCCAGGTAGCCCCGCATGAAGGGGGTGATGAACTCGCTTTGGCTGTTGGCGTTGGTGCGCGAGCCAAGGTCGAAGGCCATCCAGGTGAAGGTACCACCGCCGGGGAACTTCTTGACCGCCGCGATGTAGTTGTTGGGCGCCTCGCTGCACTTGCGGCCCAGCAACGTCACCGAGTCGTCCTGGTTCTCGTTGAAGAGCACCATATGGTAGGAGTGCGCCGTCAACGGGAAGACGTAGGTCTCGGGGACGTACTGGGTGATGGGGTGCGCTTCGGTGGTGGTCCAGTCAGGATCACAGTCGGTGACCTGACGCCAACCTTTGTACACACCCGCAAAGTTGGGGGAGATGTTGTTGTCGAAGTAGGACGACAGCCCCGAGCCACCAAAGACAATGACGTGCTTGCCTGCGGCCAGGTGGGCGCTGTAGTCGGGCATGTTGGCGCTGCCGCCGTCATGGCCGTGGATGAGAATGTCAGCGCTGTCGGCGGCCAACCAGTAATCGGTGCTCTCGTTGCTCTGTTCTTCGAGCTCGTTGAGGGCCGTGATGAGGTTGGGCCGGAAGTTACCACCAACTCGGATGGTCTCCTGGGCGCTGACCGTGACGCTCATTAAGAGCGCGACCGCCAGCACCAGCGCGCCTAATGCCGCTGGATTTAAGGGGTGTTGTCGTCTCATGGTTCTTCTCCTCCGCAAAAGGTCTCTCGTGTATCGTCGTTTTATTGATGCTAAGCGTCAGTTGAAGTCCGGCAGCAGCCGGTATCTGTTCTGGGTTGAGACGTCGCGCGCAAAGACGCGGATGCAGACGTCGCCCTGGTGCTCGGGATCCACAGACACGACCTCGAAGTTGGGCCCGGCGTTGTAGCTAAAGCCCAGCAGCGCGTCCGTCTGAGTGTCGTAGAGTTCCATCTCAAGGTTGCCGTCAAAGTGGAAGTGCTCCAGCAGCGCCGTCAGGCTCTGGCCCTGGATGTCCTCGATGACAAACCAGTCTTCGTCGCCGGTGGGGCCGCAGACAAAGCCCTGGAGGCGGTCGCCCTGACCAATCCGGATGGCGTCCTCGCAGCTCTCGTTGGGGACTTCTTCGACTTCGTCGGCGCAGTTGGGCGCCTCGACGGTCAACTCCATCAAGTAGTCGAGTTGACCTTCACCGGCGCCGGTCTGGACCTGGATGAGCCACTCGCCGGCGTCATCGGGGCTGACGCGGATGCCGTCGGGGTTGAGCACCAGCGTGTCCACGTCGCCTTCGGCCATCGTGAAGTCGCGGATGTCGTTCAAGCCGCCAGGGCCGTAGATCGTCACCGGCAACTGCGAGTCGGGGTCCACCAGGAGGTGATCGTAGGTCAGCGTCATGTTGAAGGTGTCGCCCGCCAGCAGCACCACCCGGTACCAGTCTTCGTCTTGACGATCCTGACACATGCGGGCGTCAAACTCACCGGCGGTCACCAGCGAGGCCTCATTGTCGTTGTCGTTGGGCTCCAGGAAGTCCTCCACGCAGCCGCCCGCCTCCGAGACCACCGCCTGGAAGTTGTAGCGCACGCCGGGACCCTCGGGGATGGGGCCGGTGGGGCTGACGCGGATGTAGTAGCGCCCGGTCTGGGTCAAGGCTTCGGTCTGGACGGTCTTGCGCGCGATGTCCTCTTCGGTCTCGGCCAGCACAATGACGCCGCCGGCAAAGAGGATCTCGACCTTGAGCGGGACCTGCTCGTCATTCTGGATGAGGGTGGCCGAGATGGCGTCGCCGGGCTGACGCACGTCCACCGAGAACCAGTCCTCGTCGCCGTCGCACATGCCCAGGCCGTCGTCTTCGTAGAGGAAGCCTCGGGGCAGGTTGATGAAGGTGGCCTGCTCAAGGTTGTTGTTGGGCTCGGTCGGCTCCTGGAAGCAAGGCTCGCGCAGGCGCGTGATGGCCAGGTCGTAGTCGTTGCTGTCAAAGGCGCTGCGGCCGCGCACGCGGATGGTGTAAACGCCCGAGACCTCCACGCTGAACTGGACCGTCTCTTCGGCCAGCAGCTCAGAGACCGCCACCACGTCACCGCAGTCGGGGCCAATCAGGTCCATCTTCAGAGCGCCGGCGCCTTCGCCCAGCGTCATCACCGCCTGGAACTGGTCGCCCTGCTCCAACTCAATGGCCACGTGGTCTTCGTCTTCGGTGCAGATCCGGCGGCCTTCGATCAAGACCACATCGTTGTAGTCCACGGCCACAGACTGAGCGCCGGGGCAGACGTTGTCGTCGTCGTTGTCCTGGCGGCAACCCGGCGAGCAGAAGCGCAGGTCGTCGATGCAGATCTGGCCCTCGATGCAGTTGCTGTCGTTGCGGCAGCCGGGTTCGCACTCGACCTGATCGCGGCAGTAGTCCTCGGCGGGGCAGTCGTCGTCGTCCTGGCAGGTGCCCACGCGGCAGCGGCGGTTGACGGTGTCGCAGGCGGTGCCTTCGGGGCACTGACCCACGCGGCAGCCCACCGCACACTGGCCAAGCTCGTCACCGCGGGGCAACTCGCAGAAGAGGTCGGCGGCGCAGTTGTCATCGCCGCGGCAACCGGTGACGCACTGGTTGAACTCGTCGTTGCAGATCTCGTTGGCGGGGCAGTCGGCGTCGCCTCGGCAGCCCGCCAGGCAGATGCCTTGCTGGTCGTCGCAGAAGAAGCCGTTGTCGCACTGGTTGTCGTCCTGGCAGGGCACCGGGCCGCAGATCCGCGTGTCGGGGTTGCAGACCTCGCCGCCGGGGCACTGACCGGGCACGTTAAGGCGGCAGCCCTGGGCACACTGGCTCTCCTGGGGCTCGCAGTAGAAGCCATCGTCGCACTCATCGTCTTGCTGGCAACCGGCCGGCTCGCAGGTCTGACGCAGCAGGCCCAACTCCTCGTTGAAGGCCTCAATGCAGGCAAAGCCCGCAAAGCAGTCGTCGTCGGTGCGGCACCCGGCCACGCAGCGCAGCTCCTGGATGGCGCAGTATTCACCGCTGGTGCACTCGTCGTCTTGCTGGCAGCCAGGGCGGCAGAAGAGCTCCTGTGGGTCGCAGACCTGGTCGCCGGGGCAGTCGCCGTTGAGGCGGCAACCGACCACGCAGACATCGCCCTGGCAGATCTCGTCGTCGCCGCACTCGTCGTCGCCGCCGCAGCCCTGGGCGCCCTGACACTGGCGCGTGTCCAGATCGCAGACCTGACCGCCGGGGCAGTCGCGCAGGCGGCAGCCCTGGTCGCACTGACCGGCCTGCTGCCCCTGGGGCACGTTGCAGTATTCGTTGCGCTGGCAGCCGTCGTCTTCGCGGCAGCCGTCCTGGCACTGGCGCGCATCAAGGTCGCAGATCTGGCCATCGGGGCAGGCGTCGTCGCTGCGGCAACCTTCCTGACAGCGCCCCTCATCGCCGCAGAAGGCGTCATTGGGGCAGTCCAGGTCGTTGTCACATGCCGGGGGCAGACACTGGCGTGTGCCCTGATCGCATTCCTGATCGCCAGGGCAGTTGTCGGGGGTGATCCGGCAACCCGTCAGGCAGGCCTGCTCGCCGTCCACGTCGCAGAATTGGTTCGGCTCGCACTGATCGTCCTGGCGGCAGCCTTCGACGCACTGGTTGTCCTGGCAAATCTCACCGCTGCCGCACTCAACGTCGGCGCGGCAACCATCGACGCAGCTCTGCTCGGGGTTGCAGAAGGTGCCCAGCGGGCAGTCCGCGTCAATGTTGCAGACAATCTCGCGGCACTGAGCATTGAAGCACTCAAAGCCCGGATCGCAGTCCGTGTCCGTGCGGCACCCCCCGATGCACTCTCCATCAATGCAGATCGTCTCGCCGGGGCAGTTGTTGTCGTTGCGGCAACCATCGACGCACTGCTCGGCCTGGCAAATCCGGCCCAGCGCGCAGCCACCATCGTTGCGGCAACCCTCGACGCACTGGTTGCCCAGGCAAATCGTCTCACCATCACAGGCCGAGTCCGCCCGGCAACCGGTGACGCACTGGGCGTCGAGGCAAATCTCATCGCCTCCGCACTGGGCGTCTTCACGGCAACCGTCGATGCACTGGTTGTCCTGGCAGATGGCGTCGCCGGGGCACTGCGTGTCATCGCGGCAACCCTCAACGCACAGGCCCTCTTCGCAGATCTGACCGTCGTCGCATTCTTCGTCACCGGCGCACGGCACGACCTGACAGGTGCGGGTGTCAAGCTCGCAGACTTCGCCCTCGGGGCAGCCTCCGGCGCGGCAACCATCCTCACAGCTCAGCGCGTCGGTGTCGCAGTACTGGGCATCGGGACAGGCGCTGTCCTCGCGGCAACCGTCGATGCACTGGTTGTCCTGGCAGATGGTGTCGCCGTCGCACTCAGAGTCGGCGCGGCACCCAGCGATGCAGGCGCCCTCTTCACAGATCTGGCCTTCGTCGCAGGAATCGTCGCCGTCACAAGGAGCGCCGACGCACTGGTTGTCCTGGCAGGTTTCTCCATCCTGGCAGTCTTCGTTGTCGCGGCAACCCTCAACGCAGGTCTCATCCTGGCAGATTTGACCGTCTTCGCACTGGTCGTCTTCGGTGCAGTCGGGGCCGTCTTCGCCGTCGGCGTCATCCTCGACCGCGTCCTCCTCCACATCCTCTTCGACGTCTTCCTCAACGTCGGGGTCGGGATCATCGACGTCCATGCCGTTGTTGGGATCGTCCGCGTCGGTGTCGTTGTTGGGATCACCCGAGCACATGCCAAACACGCACTCTTCAGCAGGGCAGGCCCCTCCGCAGGGCTGCTCCCCAACGGTGGGGTTTTCTGGATCCGAGCAGGCCGTCGCAAAGAGCATAAAAAGAGCGATAAGCCACGCCGACAACGCAAGTTTGCCGCTTGGATAGGAGGTGAGCATTAATTTTGATCCTTTTGTAGGATAGTGTTTCTACTTAAAATCATAGTCAGGGTCGTTCGTTTTGTCAAAACCCACTGTCTTGGCCTTTTACACCATCGTGGGCGACAGTGTCGGTCTATGTTGGCAAATGTAGGTCTATGAAGGCCTGTGCGAAGTGGAGTTGAATGGCCTTCTCGTGTATGTTGGATGGCAGTGGATTCACTCGCGATAAAACACGATTTATAAACGGCCCTTGAGGCTGCATAACTCTGGGGCTTGACCGCTGCTCAGAGTGTCGGATGAGAACTGCGGGCATCGTTTGCAGCGCGCGGCTGCTTTCCATGCCTTGCGAACTGGCGCGGTCACGGCATCAACAACATATTGCCGCAAGACGATAGGGATACGATGGGCGATCACGAGTGGATATTGGTTCTGGGAGCGCTGGCGTTGGGGCTTTGGCCGTTGGTGGGTAAAAGCGCGGGGATTCCTCGGCGCGGCGTCCTTTTTGGAGCGGTGATCCTGGCGCTCGTCGGCACCCTCTGGGCCATGTCTCAGTTCCAACAATCGCAAACCCGGGCGGTGGCCGCTGTGCCTGCCGCTGAACCCGATCAGGTCATGGTCGATGGCTACACCTCGTCCAAAACCTGCCGATCGTGTCACCCGGGCCAGTACGCCACCTGGTTTGAGAGCTACCATCGCTCCATGACCCAGCCAGCCGATCTGGAAAACTTCCTGGGACCCGTCGATGACTTTGAGATGACCATCGACGACATGACCTACCGCCTGGAGCGGCGCGGTGATCGGGTCTGGGCCATGTGGCATGAAGCGCCGATGTCCAAACTTCAAGAGCTGGACTCATCCATCCAGGCCTTGCAGATGGCCCGTGGCCAGGATCGCCTGGCCCAAAGCAGGCGCGCCGCCATCGACGCCCTCATCGAAGAGAAGAAGAAGGAGTTTGAGGCCGCCGCGATGGAGCGAGTGCCCATCGAATTGCCCGTGGTCCTGCTGACCGGCTCACACCACCAGCAGGTCCTGTGGGTGGAGGGCAAGTTCAAGGGCGAGCTGCTGTCTTTTCCCTTCTTGTACTTGAAGGCGGAGGAGCGCTGGGTGCCCCGCAGTGCGGTCTTTGTGCGCCCTCCCGGGCCGGTCAACTTTGGTCCGTGGAACAACAACTGCATCAAGTGCCACACCACCCACGGCCGCCCCCGGCCCGATTTTGAGGCCCAGACCGCCGACACCCAAGTGGTTGAGTTTGGCATCGCCTGCGAGTCCTGCCATGGGCCTGCCTCCGAGCATCTCAAGGCCAACGGCTCCGTCGCGCGCCGCTATGGCCAGCACTTTGAAGAGGAGGGCGACGAGACCATCTCCACCCCCGAGCAGTTCAGCCCCAAATCCTCATCGCAGATTTGCGGCCACTGCCACAGCGTCTCCCACTTCAAAGAGGCGGACATTTTCTGGCAAAGCGGCTCGACCTATCGGCCCGGCCAGGATCTCTTTGACGTCAAAGCCATCATTCAACCCCGCGCCGACAAACTCTACGGGGTCACCAAGGACTCGGTGCGCATGCAGAGCTTCTGGAAGGACGGCGTGGTGCGCGTCACCGGACGGGAGTTCAACGGCCTGATCGACTCGGGCTGCTACAAAAAAGGCGAGATGGCTTGCACGTCCTGTCACCAACTCCACGGCAGCAACCCCGACGATCAACTCGGCGAGGGGATGCGCGGGGACAAGGCCTGCACCCAGTGCCACGACACAACCAAATACGCCGCCGTCTCCCACACCCATCATCCGGAGGGCTCCAGCGGCTCCGAGTGCCAGAATTGCCACATGCCCCACACTGTCTATGGTCTGCTCAAGGCCGTGCGCACCCACACCATCGAGTCTCCCAGCGCCAAAGTCACCAAAGAGACTGGCCGCCCCAACGCCTGCAACCAGTGTCACATTGACCGCACGCTGGCCTGGACCGCCAAGCACCTCAACCAGTGGTATGGCGCGCCGCTGGTGGAGCTTAGCGACGAGGAAAAAGAGCTCTCTTCGACGCTCCTGGGGCTGCTCAAGGGCGACGCGGGTCAGCGCGCGCTGGCGGCCTGGGCGCTGGCGTGGCCCGAAGCGCGGCAAACCGCAGGGGAGGACTGGCAGGCGCCGTTTTTGGCCCATTCGCTTGATGAGCCCTACGAGGCGGTGCGCTATATGATTGGTCGGGCGCTGCGCGATTTGCCGGGGTACGAAGACTTTGAGTTTGATTTTGTGGCCCCCGAGGGCCAAATCAAGTCGTCCAAAGACGCGGCGCTGGAGCGCTGGAAGGCGCGCGGCGCCAAGCCCTCCAAGGTGGGTCGCCACGTGTTGACGGAGCCGCAAAGCGGCCAGCCGATGACCGAAGAGGTCGAGTCGCTCAGGTTGCGCCGTGACAACAGCCCCATCACCTTGCCCGAGTAGCCAGAGAGCGCTTCATGGCTCAAGCCAGATGGGGGATGTCCAGGCCATCTCGTGGATGGTGGTCGGAATGCCTGGATCCTGGCAGCCTGCCGGGCGCTGCGCTTCGGGCAGGCTCTGGCACAGGCGCTGGCTCCAACGGCACGATGGGTTCTCCACCACCCTGGCGTAGTAAAAAGCCCGCTGGCCTGCGTCGTACTCTGGATCGCTCCAGGTCGTGCACAGGCTGTCGGCGCCCGACGTCCCCGTGGGTTCGCAGGTGTCTGTGTTGACCCCGGCGCCGTTGTCCGCTGAACCAGCCACAACAAAGACCTTCTGGCGCAGCTCCCCGTCCTGGGTCAGCCAGCCCTTGATGATCTCCAGACGCCCCAACCCGGTGGCGTTCTGGTCAGGGTCGCGCAGCGCCGAGAGCAGGAAGCGCGGCGAGCGTCCCGGCGCGGGCGTGAGGGTGCCGCCCATGGGGACGCCGCTGACGTCGGCACGCGAGATCATCTGGGGATCATCACACAGGCCTTCATCAAGGTTTTGACCCGCAAAAAAGCGCACCACAATCCGGGGCCCACTCGTGCCCCAGGTTTCTCGCCGTTTGAGGGCCTCAAAGATGGCATCGCGGCTGTTTTCGACCGCCCAGACCCCCGCCAGGCCGCCCGGATTGGTCACCAACCCGAAGGGCAGGATTTGGCGCTCCAGTTGCTTCTCGGCCGGGATCTCCTGGAGACCCGTGTGTCCCTGGTAGGCGGCCTCGTCGACAAAGCCAGGGGAGGCGTTGTGGGTGTCGGTGCTGGCGATGATGCCCAGCTTATAGGGGTTGGCGCCCAGGCGATCGGTCTCGGCCAGACCCTCAAGCAGGGTGCTGCGCACGTAGTCGTAGCGCGACACGCAGCCCGAAGCCTGAATCCCAAAGAACCCCAGTTCATCCCCGCGATCGTCAAAGGGGGCAGGGCGAAGCTGCTCTTCGTCGCACAGCTCGTCGGGGGCACCCAGCAAAGAATCCAGGCCGTTGTTGCACTCAGAGTTGCCCTTGTGCTGAAAAATCTCGACCAGCGGCTCCATGCGGGCGCGCAACAGCGCAAGCTGGCTTTCCTGCTCCAGCGAGAGTTCTTCGTCGTAGACGGGGGCAAAAATGCCGCCGTTGGAGAGGTTGCTGTTGTGGGGGATGGCCAGCACGTCGCACCCCTGACCGGGTTGGACGCAGGTCTGGTCAAGTGCCTCCCACAGGCGCGGTGCGGTGGGGGCTTCAAAGTAGGACGCGGGCTGCTGCGGCACGATGTGGTTGCGGAAGATGACATTGCGGTGGAGGTTGCGCCCCACGGTGTTGCCGGTCCACTCAAAGCCGATGAAGGTGGTCATGGTGCAGGCCGAGGTGCGATCGTAGGCCTCCTCGGCGGCGTCGATGACCCGTTGCCAGACGGTGCCTGCCTGCTGAGCGCACCGCGCGCCGTCATCCCCACACAGGTCCCGCAGGCGCTGTGGGGTGAGGTTGGTCAGCGGCACGCCCCAGGAGGTGATGGCCGTCTGGCCCCCTTGCCGGTAGGTCTCACAACGTGAGGTGTCAAAGCCCTCGGCCCCGGGTGTGGTGCATTCGGCGACCTCGGCCAGATACTCGGCGTGGTCGGTGACGGCCACAAAGTCCAGCGGCCTGCGCAGCGCGATCGTCTGCGTGCCCTGGCCTTGTTCGTCGAGCGGGGGCAGCGCCACGGGTTGCCCGGCGGCAAAGCGATAGGCGTCGGCGGGGCCAGGGCGCGTGCCGTTGATGTAGGCGTCAAAAGAGTTGGCGGTGTGAACGTGGAGATCGCCAAAGTAGGGGTTGCGCAGGGGGTTGCGATCATCGCAAGGCTCGCGCTCCTCGGTGACCTCGACCAGCGGGCCCGCTGGCGGCTCATCGGAGCGCCCGTCGTCCGAGCACGCCGCAGCACACCCCAGCGCCATCAGCAGCGCCCACCGGCCAAAGGGGCGGCGTCGTTTGGGATCTACGGGTGGGGTTGAGGGCGTATGAGAGAGGGTGGTGGGGCTCATGCCGGGGTGGATCCTGGTTGGTGTCCTGCGCCGACCGGGGGCAGGGTCACCCGCAAGATAGAGCCTCTGGCATTGGGGTTCAATCGGTGCCGATGGCTCAGTCTTTGGGGGGGTATTTTTGGAGCTTGCGTTGCAATGAGCGGCGGTGAACCCCCAGGCGGCGCGCTGCCTCCGAGATGTTGCCGCCGCAATCGGCCAACACGCGGTTGATGTGCTCCCACTCCGCCCGCGCCAGGCTGGGGGCTTTGTAGTCCGTCTCGGCGGCCTGGAGCGGTGGGGCGGCGCCGCGCTCAAACGCGGCCAGGATGTCGTCGGCGTCGGCGGGTTTGGGGACGTAGTAGGTGGCGCCAAGGCGAACCGCCTCGATGGCCGTGGCGATGCTGCCATAGCCCGTCAAAACCACCACCTGGATGGTGGCGTCGTGGGCCTTGATGTCCTGGAGCAACTCCAACCCGCCAGGTCCTGGCATCTTCAGGTCGATCACGGCCATGTCCGGGGCTTCCTGGCGGATCTGCTCCATGGCCTCGGCGTGGTTGCCTGCCGTCAGGGCCTGATAGCCCCGGCGCTTGAAAGCCCGCGCCAGGGTTCGGCGCAGGATCTCGTCGTCGTCCACCAGGAGGACGCAGGTGCTGGGGGCGTCGCCCGGCTCATCGGTGGGCCGCTGGGCCATCGGTGGCTCCTTGGTCAAGGGGAATGTCCAGAGTGACAACGGTGCCCTCTTTGTGCACAGAGGTGATGTGAAGCTCGCCGCCCATGCGCTCAAGCACCGTTCGGGTCAGGAAAATGCCCAGACCCATGCCTTTGCCCGGGTCTTTGCTGGTGAAAAAAGGCTCGCCGATGCGCTCGAGCACCTCGGGCGCCATGCCGTGGCCATGGTCCTGGACCTTGATCTGGAGCAGGCGGCCTGTGGTGGTGGCCGACACGAAAACGCGCGCGTCCCAGGGAGAGGCTTCTATGGCGTTCTTGATCACCCCCCGCAAGGCGCGCGTCAGAGCGGTGGGGAAGGCCGGAATGTGAAGCTGTCGCAGCGTGGCGGGAATGTCGGTGGTCACATGATCGCTTTGGTCGATCAACTCCAGCGCGTCGTCCAACACGGTGCCCAGCGGTACCTTGATCAGCGCCTCTCCCGAGTCCTGTCCGGCGTCGGCGGCCATCTGATCCAGGATCGCCCGGCAGCGCCCGACCTGATCCCGGATCAACTGGGCGTCGTGGGCCAGCTCCTTGTCCAGCCCCTCCAACTCCAACTCCAACTCCCTTGAGAGCACGGCGATGGTGGACATGGGGGTGGCCAACTCGTGGGCGGCGCCGGCGGCCAGTGTGGCCAGCGAGACCAGGCGTTGATCTCGCTGCACCTCTTCCCTGGCGCGGGCCAGATCTTCTTCGCGCTGGCGCAGCGTCGAAGTGACGCGGTGCACAAAGTACGTGATGAAGGTCGCCGCCACCATGAACGCCACCCACATCCCTTCAAGGTGCATCCACATGTGGCCGCGGTCGGCGCCGTCCAGAAAGCCCATGTGGACGCTGTCCAGAAAGAGCATCCCGTAAAAGCCCGCCGAGAGCGACGCCAAAATCCAGGTCCATCGGGCTTGAAGCACCACAGACGACAGCGCGATGTGGACCAGATAGAGGAAGTTGAAGGGGTTGTGGGGGCCTCCGGTGAAGTAGAGCAGCCCCGTCAAACAGATGAGATCCAGAATCATCAGCGCCGCGATGGGCGCTTCGTTGCGGACCTTGCCCCGGCGGCTGAGTCCGTGGCCAATGAGGTTGCTGACCACCTCCAAGCCGATGAAGACGCTCAGCGCCCCCAGCGGCGGATCAAAACCCAGCCCCTGGCGCACCACCGCGATGGTCACGATCTGACCTGCGATGGCGCTCCAGCGCAGCTTCAAGAGCCAGTCAAAGTTCAGCTCGGCGATGCTCTTGTAGCTGGAGGTGTCGGATGTGGTGTGTGCAGATGCCACGGTGTGGTCTCTGTGATGGCCACCGCTGCCAGGAGCGCAGGCCCGCGCAGGCAGGGGGCGTTGGGGAGGAGCACCGCAGGGGGGTTATGACGGTGCTCGAAGCGGCGATCACTGGGCGCTGAAGAAGGCCTGGGTGCCGCTGATGCCAAAGCGCTCCAGGATGGGGGCACACTCGGGGTCACTGGCGGACGACATGCAGCCCGGCGGGGTCATGTCGGTGTTGGCGTTGATGTCCGAGCCCGCCAGCAACGTCCCCAGGTCGGCGACGATGGTGTTGGAGGTCAGATCAAAGTCTTCCAGGGTGATGGTGGGGCGGTTGGGGTTGGAACACTCGGTGGTGGCCCCGGCGTCGTCGGTCTCGCAGCCCGTGCTGCCCAGGTGGATCCGCGCTGCGTCGGCGGTGTCGGTGGTGGCCCCTTCAAGGCGCATGAACTTGTAGCCGCCCTGCCAGTTCCAGAACATCGCGGTGAGGTTCAAAGGAGATTCGGCCACGGCCGCGTCGGCGTGGTTGAGTTCAAAGGGCACACCCAGGACAAAGCGCACGCCTGTGTAGGTGCCCGCAGGGGCCGTGCCGGTGGCCTGCGTGTTGGTTTCGGTGGTGCCGTTGGAGCAGGGGCCAGACTTGTCTTCAAAGTCCAGCAGGACCACATCGCTGGTTTGAAACGGCGAGTCCTGGTCCAACTCCAATGGGACGGCGGTGCCGTCTTCGGTCAGCAGCTCGATTCCGTGGATGTAGAGGCGAAAGTCTGCCGGGGTCATGTCCGAACTGGTCGTGCCGACGCCGCTGTAGGTGGTGCCGCAGGCAAAGTCTTCGCCGTTGACCGCACCCTTGAAGTTCAGGGCCACGCTGATGTCGCCGGTGTTGTTGTTGGCGGTGTTGTTGGCGTCGTCACCGGTGTCCTCTTCCGTGTCATCGCAAGCCACAGTCCAACTCAGCAAGCTGAAGCACAGGAACATCAAGAGCGTTTTACGTGTCAACATATGGGATAACCTCCAGCCTTACGGGGATTTTTGGGGGCGCTGATTGTGGGTCTGGTGCTCAGCGCGCATGCGATTGAACAGGTCGTTCAATCAACATTGTCAGACCCTACCATCTTCCTGGCTATTATGGTGGATGCAAGCCAGCGCGCCATGCGGCATATTGTCGCAAGGCCCTAAGTGACTGAATTTTAAGGTGTTTGATGCCAAACTCAAGGCGCGTTTCCTGCCCTTTGCAGCCAGGAAACGCTGAGGGGCGGAGGGATCAGCGCCGACGGCGCCAGACCAGCGCGCCGAACGCCAGCGCCAGGAGCACCAGCGGAGAGGCGGGGGCGGCGGGGGCGCCCGAGGGCACCGTGGTGCAGCCTTCATCGTCGGCGGGAGCCTGCGCAGGGGGGTTGGCCGGAGCGCTCTGGGGTACGTCCTGCGGTTTTTCGGCGTCGTTTTTGGCCGCGTCCCCAGTCGGAGCGCCCATACCAGCCTGTTTCAGGCCGATCTCAGGGATGTCCTGGCGCACAATCTGCTCCAGCTTCACGCCGCCGCGAGGGGCCTCGGCCAGATCGCGCGCGGCGGTGGGCTTGGGCTTGGCGTCAAAGTTCCCAGGAGGGCCGCCCCAGCGGCCTCGGATGGGCTCTTTGCACTTGATCTCGCCGGTCCACGG
>CAKZKQ010000247.1 GCA_937123825.1 uncultured Pseudomonadota bacterium | reverse complement strand
CCGGCCTCAGACGGGTGGTCAGTGGGCGTGATGCTCTACGAGATCGTCACCGGCCAGACCCCCTTTGACGCCGAAACGCCGCAGGCCATCTGCATCCGTTCGTTGTGTGATGAACACACCCCGGTCAGCCAACTGGTGCCCAAAGTGCCCCCGGAGTTGGAGGCCTTGATCGACCGTTGCCTGGACAAGGAGCCCACAAACCGCCCCGCCAACGGCGCGGAGCTTCAAGGCTCCCTGGGCCATGTGCTTGAGACGCTGGCGGGCAGCAGCCTGGTGATGGCTCGCCAGGCCCCTTTGGCCTATCAGGATACAGCGGCGAGCCTGGCGTCGATGGCTTCGGCGGCCAAGGCGCTGCGGGCCTCGTCCAGCGGGGCGGCGCTCCTGGCGCCGCCGCCTCCGCCGCCGCCCAAACTCGGCTCTCACCCCGATGTGGATCCCAACAAGCCCGTGACCGCCACCTTCAGTCCGGTGTCGGGGGCGCCGTCGTACATTGTGCTTGACGAAGAGCCCATCAGGGCGCCGCTGCGCAAGCAGACGTCGCGCGGTTGGCTGCCGGTTGCGGCGGCGCTGCTCTTGATCGCTGGCGTCGCAGGGGCCTGGGTGATGCGTCCAGCGGTGGAGAGTCAGGCCAAGGTCGGCCTTGAGACATTGAACAAACCGGCGCAGTCCATGGCTGCGGCGCTGCCGACGTTGCCCCTGCCCGAAGCAGCCGTTGCGGCGCCCACACCAGCAGACACCAAGCCCACACCCGCTGCAGCGCCTGTCGTCGCAGAGACCGACAAAGTGCCCGAGGTCAAAGAGACCGCAGCCCGCCCCCAGAGCCCCAGCGCCGCGCCGCGCGACGGTGCCACGCGGCAGGTTGACGTCATGCCCACACAAGCGATCACCCGGCGCCCACCCCCTGCCGCAGCCGAGCCGGCCCAGCCCAAGCCCGCCAAGGCCGATCCTGCGCCCGCTGCGGCAAAGCCCGCAGACACGGCCATCGAGGCCGAACCCAAACTCGCCGAAGGCTCAGAAAACGTTGAAGGAGCGGGCGCCCAGGCCCCAGACGCCCAAGGCCCCAAATCAGACGGCGCCGCCGAGCCGACCATCCCCGCTGAGATGGCCGCCAAAGAGGCCCCCAAAGACGAGCCCAAAGAAGAGCCCAAAGACAAGACCGACGATCAACCGTCCACCACAAACAAACCCAAACCCCCCAGCAAACCCCCCGCCGTCGCCCCCAAAGCGCCTGCCAACGACTCGCCCAAAGACGACGAAGGCAAAAAGGACAAGTCGGCGGATCAGCCATTCGTGACGTTTTGAAATCAGACAGTGGACTCAATCTCCGATCTGCGTTGTTCGCGTTTGTGGCGCTGGCCAGCGCCCTGGCTTGTTGGCCAGCCTCAGCCTCACCGTGGCTGCTTCGTCCAGGCGATCTGATCGTCGTTGGCCGGTACGACTTTGAGAGCGCCGACGAAGAGTATCTGGACAACACCACCGCCCAGCCCTTCCCCCTGGCCGGGCGCTACAACGCATCGACCTTCTCCACCACACTGCGCTACGGCCTGCTCGAAGAGATTGAGTTGGAGCTCTACCTGCCCATCAAGCAGATCAGCTACACCTCAGATCCCGTCATCCTGCTGCCCACCACCGAGGTCGACTCCTTTGATTACTACCAGGAGAACATCATCGACCTGACCCAGAGCGTCCGGGGCCTGGCAGACATTCAGATGGCCGCGCGCTACCAACTCTTTAAGGGGCCCCTGGTCGGCGCTTTTGAGCTGCGCCTGAAAACCCCCACCGGGTACGACAAACCCACCGGCACCTTTGGCAACCGCCCCACCAGTCGCGAAGACTTCGTCAACCGCGTCGGCGAATTGGTGACCCCCACCAACGTCCAGGACGACGTGACGCTGGGCGACGGTCAGTTGGATTTGACCCCGTCGATTTTGCTGGGCTGGGCGACCGCCTCTGGCACCTTTGCCCGCCTTGACCTGGGTTACCGCCTGCGCTTTGGCGGCGCTGGCGATCAGATCCTTGGCGGTTTGCGCCTGGGGCAACGGCTGGGCGGCCGTTTTCTGGTCTACGGCGGCGTGGACACAGAGTACGCCATCCAAAAGGGCCGCATCATCGGCATCAGCGTCGCGGCCGTTGATCCCACCCTGCCTGCCGAGGATTACGGTGGCACGGACAACCTCCTGCTGCGCGAGGTGCGCCTGGACAGGGACGTCATCACGATGTCTGCCGGCACCATCTTCCGCGCCACCCAGAGCGTCGAGTTCAACCTGGGCTACGCCCACACGGTCTGGGGGCGCAACACCGCACAGGCCCGCTCCATCTCTGTGAGCATCGGCATCCGCACCAACATCTTGCCCCAAGAATGATCCTCCTGGGCTGACTGGCTCTTGGCTGTGTCCCCCCTGACTGTGCACAGCGTCAGACGAGCCTCAAACCTTCAAGCCACAGCTCTGGCGCCACAGCTCTGGCGCCGCAGCCCGTGGGCCTGACCGATCGGCTCATATCTTCCGACGCCAAGACACGCAGGCTCATACCAAACCACAGATGAAAGGCTTGCTTTGTAGCGAGCAATGATGGATGGCCTGGGCCTCGGGATGAGCGCAGCTGTGGCAGCGCCACCGCAAGCGAGTTCCGTGGTTCTGGGCGCCATCAGGGCCGCTACAAAGTGAGTCAGGCAGTTGTGATTTGGTATCATCCCATGCGCGATGGACATAGGCAAGCGCCACACCACAGGCATGAGAGTCTTGTGGATACCCGCACATACACGGCCTTACACAAGGTTTGCACACGAACCACCCGTCACCGGGAACATTTGTTCACAAAAGCCCTATCTGACGGGCTCAAAATTTTAGTAGTGCAGAAAATTACACCTTCCAAATCAAGCAAGATGCGCTAGGATACACAGCCAAAGGTCCCTGCCGGGTGCCACCCACGCATTCCAAAGCCAGCGCTGGTTGAATTGGCCTTGGAGTCATTGCTCAAACCCCATCCACCCATTCTGACAAGGGTTCCACCGCGGTGATGGACATTCAGGCAGGGCCTACGGGCGATCATGAGATGTGCCAGGTTGGGCCTGAACTTGGCGCTCACAAGCGCACAGTTGTGAAGTTGAGGGGAACATGCCAAGCCAAGAACCCATGGTTTATGGCGGAAGGTACAAAGTGGAACGCCTGCTGGCGTCGGGGAGCATGGGCGATGTCTTCATCGCGCGGCACACCCTGACGGGCCAGGAAGTGGCGCTCAAGGTGCTTTTTTCCAACGTCGCGCGAAACGTCGGCGGCGTCGAGCGCTTCTTGACCGAGATCCGCACCGCCAGCGCCATCGCGCATGAAGGCGCCGTTCGCATCATGGACGCCGGGGAAGACCACGGCACCTACTACTACGCCATGGAGCTGCTTGAGGGAGAGTCCCTCGATGACTGGCTGCGCTCACAGACGCGCTCTCTGAGCCAGGCGCTGGGGCTCGTGCACCAGGTGCTCGGGGCGTTGGCCGAAGCCCACGAAAAGGGCATCATCCACCGCGACATCAAACCCGAAAACATCTTTGTCGCCCGCAAAAAGGGAGACCAACTGGTCGCCAAGTTGCTGGACTTTGGCATCGCGCGTGAACTCAAGACCACGCGCATGACCCAGACCGGCCATACGCTCGGCACCCCGGCCTACATGAGCCCCGAGCAAGCCACCGCGCCCCAAAACGCTGGACCCGCCTCAGACGTGTGGTCAGTGGGCGTGCTCCTTTATGAGATCATCACCGGGCAAGTGCCCTTTGACGCAGACACCCCCCAGGCCATCTGCATCCGCTCCGTGTGCGACCCCCACGCCCCCATCAGTCAGTGGGTCGCCGGCGTGGATCCTCGCCTGGAGGCGCTGATCGACCAGTGCCTGGAGAAGAACTTCAAACACCGCCTGCCCAACGCGCGAGAGGTCCGAAACCGGCTTGGCCAGATCCTCAACAGACCTGCCACAGGCACGTTCGCGGCCCCAAAACAGCCCGTGGTCTTTTTGCCACCGCCGACCGACTTGACCTCGGTCGACAACACCGCCGATGCGCTGCGCTCCTCGGCGCTGCTCACCCCCGTGACGCGCCCCCGCATCGAGTCGCTGGCCAGCACACCCGTTCCAGCGTTTATCGACACCAACGAGTTTCAGGCGCTCAACACCCACACCCCAACGCCGCCTCCCATCGCCAACAACGCGCTCGTGCTCGAACAGCAGGACATCTGGGGCGATCAGAAGACCATCCCACTGGATCGACACCTGGAGCTTGTGCGCGAACAAACCGTGATGAACCACAGCGGCCCTGCGCCCGCACCCCCCGCTGCACACAAACCCGCGGTCAAACCCCCACCCATCCCCAAAGCACTCAAGGCAACCACCGACGTCGAGGCGCCGCCAGCAAAGCTC
Organism: uncultured Pseudomonadota bacterium; assembly: GCA_937123825.1. Taxonomy (GTDB): domain Bacteria; phylum Myxococcota_A; class Bradymonadia; order Bradymonadales; genus CAKZKQ01. Next base: position 1,117 of record CAKZKQ010000247.1, on the reverse strand, counting down.
GCCCCACCGCCGCCACCTCCGCCACCGCCGCCCAAAGCACCCTCGCTCGCTTCCATGCAGGCACGCATCGCCCCCGTTCCGGTGCGCGAAGTGCGCTTCACAAGGCCCATGGCGCAGATCGAGCCTCCAGAACGCAGAGCCCCCACCTGGGCGCTGGTTTTGGCGCTGGTGGCGCTGGTGACCATCGCGCTTGTCCTCTATCCCACAACGCGACAACACATCCAAAACGCCCTTGGACTCCAAACCCCCCAAACCACCACCCAAGCCAAGGACTCGCCCATTGCTCCGGCGCAAAGCTCCCCAAGCAAACACCCCGCGCCTTGAACCCACACCGCACCTCAAAAAAGGGAATCGCCATGTAACCGCCGCCTCATGGTGGCGTATATCCCTATTGAAAGACCCCATCTCGGGGTGACACGATTCAAGAAACACTTTGCTTGTTAAGACCCAGACCAGGGCATGTCGATGCCCGTGGTGACGCAGGGGTGCGTCCAACGCCCTTGCATCACCACAGACTTCGGCGCGCCCGGACGACTCGACGCCCATTTGCGCGGGCATCAAGTTGCTCCAATGACCCCAGGAAGTTGTGAACAATGCCAGACCAGAAACCAGTGGTTTACGGCGGAAGGTATGAAGTGGAGCGTCTGCTCGGCTCGGGGAGCATGGGCGACGTCTTTGTGGCGCGCCATAAGCTCACCGACCAGCGCGTGGCGCTCAAAGTGCTCTTTCCAAACGTCGCCCGCAACGTCGGCGGCGTCGAACGATTCTTGATGGAAGTCCGCACCGCCAGCTCCATTGAGCACGAGGGCGTCATCCGCATCTTTGACGCCGGTGAGGACAACGGCACCTTCTACTACGCCATGGAGCTGCTCGAAGGACAAACCCTCGACGACTGGCTGCGCTCGCAAACGCGACCGCTGGCCCAGGCGCTGGGGCTCGTGCACAAGATGCTCGGGGCGTTGGCCGCTGCCCACGACAAGGGCATCGTCCACCGCGACATCAAACCCGAAAACATCTTTGTCACCCACCTGCCTGGCCAACAACCCAACGTCAAACTGCTGGACTTTGGCATCGCGCGCGACCTCCAGGCCACGCGCATGACCCAGACCGGCCACAC
>CAKZKQ010000246.1 GCA_937123825.1 uncultured Pseudomonadota bacterium | reverse complement strand
GATGCTGTTGGCGCGCTCTTTGAGGACGACCGGGAGGGGGACGGGGTGGCCGTTGGGGAAGTGCTGGAGCTGGTCAAACAGCAGCACAAACTCGCGGTTGGGCGCGGCGCCCTGGGTGCCGTAGAGGACACGGCCGCCTTCGCCCGGATCAAGGTCGTGCCAGTAGAAGGCCACGAGGTTGTTGGGCGAGGAGGGGTTGGGCAGGAGTTGGGCGCTGAGCGAGGAGCTGGTGGTGTCGTCGAAGGTGAGCCAGCCGTTGGAGGACACCGAGAGTTGGTCGTGGCTCTGGTTGAAGAAGGTGAAGTCAAAGCCGATGGGGATGTCACCGACGACCTGATCATCGCGCATGGTGATGGTGTTGGTGGGCTCGGGCCGCATGGTGAAGGGCTGCGGTGAGACCTCGGCAAAGAAGCCGCCATCGGAGTCGAGCTGACTGGGGTTGCTCAGCTCGGGACAGTTGTCGCAGGCATCGCCAGCGCCGTCCTCGTCGCCGTCTTCCTGCTCGGGGTTGAAGTCATTGGGACAGTTGTCGAGCGCGTCGCCCAGGCCGTCGTTGTCGGCGTCCTGGCAGGCATCGCCGATGCTGTTGTTGTCGCCGTCGAATTGGTCGGGGTTGGGGGTGTCAGGGCAGTTGTCGCAGGCATCCCCGATGGTGTCTTCGTCACCGTCTCCCTGGTTGCTGTTGCCGACCTGAGGGCAGTTGTCGCAGGCGTCGCCCAGGAAGTCCTCATCGGAGTCGAGTTGGTCGGGGTTTTCGATCTGTGCGCAGTTGTCGCAGACATCCCCAACGCCGTCCTCATCGGAGTCGAGTTGGTTGGGGTTGAGCGCTCTGGGGCAGTTGTCGCAGCTGTCGCCGATGCCGTCCTGATCAGAGTCGTTCTGGTCCTGGTCGGGGCTGTTGGGGCAAAGGTCACAGGCGTCCCCAAAGCCGTCGCCATCGGAGTCGGCCTGGTCCAGGTCGGTGATCAGCGGGCAGACGTCACAGGCGTCACCGATGCCGTCTTCGTCGGTGTCACTCTGGTCTGCGTTGGCGTCACTGGGGCAGAGGTCGCAGGCATCGCCGGCGCCGTCGCCGTCGGCGTCTTCCTGGCCGGGGTTGGGGTCTTTGACGCAGTTGTCCTGCGGATCCAGGATGCCGTCGCCATCGGAGTCCTGGCAGAGGTCACCGATGCCGTCTTCGTCGGCGTCGAGTTGGTCAGCGTTGCTGACATCGGGGCAGTTGTCGCAGTCATCCCCAAGGCCGTCTCCGTCGCGGTCATTCTGGGAGGTGTCCGCCTCATCGGGGCAGACATCACAGACATCGCCCAGGCCATCGCCGTCGGCGTCGACCTGCTCGGGGTTGGGATCATCGGGGCAGGTATCGCACTCATCCCCGGCGCCGTCCGAGTCGCGGTCGGTCTGGTTGGGGTTGGGATCATCGGGGCAGTTGTCCGACTCGTCCAGGATGGAGTCTTCGTCGCGATCCATCAGGACGGGGCCGTTGTTGACGTCGTTGTTCTGATCGTTGTTGACGTCGTTGTTGGTGTCGTTGTTGCCGGTGTTGTTGACGTCGTTGTTCTGGTCGTTGTTGACGTCATTGTTGCCAGCGTTGTTGACGGCGTTGTTGTCTTCTTGACCTTCGCCGTTGCTGGAGGTGTTGCCGCAGGCTGAAGCGGTGGTCAGCGCTGCCAGCAGCAGGAGGGCCATGGGCAGGCGCCTGAGCCAGGCGCCCATGGAGGTATTGGAGTACATCGTCTTGTGTCCTACGGCTTGTGCCGGTCTCATCAGTTGTCTTCGCACAGGTCACCGACGCCGTCTTGGTCGGAGTCGATCTGGTCCGGGTTGCTCAACTCGGGGCAATTGTCGCAGGCGTCACCAAGGCCATCATTGTCCGAGTCGAGCTGGTCGGCGTTGCGGTCAACGGGGCAGTTGTCGCTGTTGTCCAGGACGCCGTCGTCATCATCGTCGGTGTCGCAGGCGTCGCCGTTGTCGTCACCGTCGGTGTTGAGTTGGTCGATGTTGGGCGCGCCGGGGCAGTTGTCGCAGATGTCGCCCAGGCCGTCTTCGTCTTCATCGGCTTGATCGTCGTTGGCAAACCTGGGGCAGTTGTCCTGCACATCAAGGGTGCCGTCGCCGTCATCATCGGGGTCGCAGATGTCCCCAAAGCCATCGCCTTCAAAGTCGGCCTGGTCGGGGTCAAAGTCGTTGGGGCAGACGTCGCAAAGATCGCCGACGCCGTCAAGGTCAGAGTCGGTCTGGTCTTCGCTCGGGTCGTCGGGGCAGTTGTCGCAGACGTCGCCGAAGCTGTCGCTGGGGACAAAGAAGGTGGTGAAGGCGCGGGCGTCCTCGGAGATGGTGAAGCTGACGCGGTTGCGCCCAAAGCCCGTGAAGCCAAAGGTCCCGTCCTGATTTTCGACGCCCTGAGTGTGGGGCGTGTTGTTGGAGCGGCAGGTGTCGCACAAGAAGAGGATCTCGTCGTTTTGCTCGCGCAGGACGATCTGGGCGGTGACGGGGAACTGACCGTCGCCGTGGGGAACGCCGCGCCAGGAGACCACAAACTCACGGTCCGGCGCCTGGCCCTGGGCGCCGTAGGTCACCAAACCGCCCAGTTGGGGGTCGAGGTCGGCCCAGAAGACCGCCGCGATGTTGTCGGGCTGAATGTCGCTGGGGATGAGCTGGGCCGAGGCGCCGGGGCGGCTGGTGGGCTCAAAGGTCACAAAGCCGTTGGAGGAGACGTAAAGCTCGGTGTAAAGCTCGCCAAAGAACTCAAACTCGAAGCCCAACTCAAAGGGGCCGCCGATCTCATCGTCGGCGCGGACGGCGACGGTCTCGGGGTCGGGGCGCAGTTCAAACGGGACGTCGTTGACGGTGGAGTCGATCAACGAGTCGGCGTTGCGCTGGTCGCGGTTGGGGATCAGCGGGCAGTTGTCGGCGGCGTCAATGACGTCGTCGTTGTCATCGTCGTCATCGCAGGCGTCGCCAAACTCGTCCCCGTCAGAGTTGAGTTGGTCATCGTTGGAGATGTCGGGGCAGTTGTCGCAGGCGTTGCCCAACTCATCGCCGTCGTTGTTGGCCTGGTCGGGGTTTTGAACCAGCGGGCAGTTGTCGGCGTCGTTGTCCAGGCCGTCGTTGTCGCTGTCGGGGTCGCAGGCGTCGCCAAAGTCATCGCCGTCGGCGTTGGCCTGGTCGGGGTTGGGGGTGCCGGGGCAGTTGTCGCACAGGTCGCCCACACCGTCTTCATCGCCATCGGCCTGTTCGGGGTCGGTCACCTCGGGGCAGACGTCACAGGCGTCGCCAAACTCGTCGTCATCGGAGTTGGTCTGGTCTGCGTTGGGGGTGTCGGGGCAGTTGTCGCACAGGTCACCGTCACCGTCGCCGTCGTTGTCGACCTGTTGGGGGTTGGAGATGCCGGGGCAGACATCGCAGGCGTCGCCAAACTCGTCCCCGTCGGTGTCGGTCTGGTCGTCGTTGTCGGTGTCAGGGCAGTTGTCGCAGTTGTCGCCAAAGGCGTCGCCGTCGGTGTTGGTCTGCGCGGGGTTGGAGATGGTCAGGCAGTTGTCACACAGGTTGCCAAAGCCGTCGCTGTCGGTGTCTTCCTGGTCGGGGTCCGAGACCAGCGGGCAGACATCGCAGGCATCGCCGATGCCGTCGCCGTCTGCGGCCACCAGCTTCATGCTCACGGCGGTGCCGCTGGCATTGAAGAGTTGGCGGTTGCGCTCGGGGACGGCGGCGCCGATGGCGCCCTGACCGCTCTCGACGCCCTGGGTGGTGATGCCAGCGGTCTGGCAGGCGGTGCAGTGGATCTCGATGGTGTTGTCGATTTCGCGCAGGACAATCTGGAAGTCCACGCGGTTGTTGAGGTCGGCAAAGTGGGGCACTTCGCTGTAGTGGACCACAAACTCGCGCTCGGGGGCCTGTCCCAGGGTGCCAAAGCTGACGCTGCCGTTGAGTTCGGGGTTGAGGTCGGCCCAGAAGCCCGCGATGAGGTTGTTGGGGATCTCGTCGTCGGGCAGTTGTTGGGGGCTGATGCCCTCCTGGTCTTCATCATCAAAGGTGACAAAGCCGTTGGAGGAGATCCTCAGGCGAGTGTAGCGGCGCTCGAAGAAGGCAAACTCGAAGCCGATGTTGACGAAGCGCGAGACGAAGTCGTCAAAGAGTTCAATCTCGACCAGGCGGCCCTCGCGGGGGGCCAGCGGGATGGTGTCGGTGAGCAGCTCAGTGGGGCCTTCGCTGTCGCGCTGGCCGGGGTTGAAGAGTCCCCGGCAGGTGTCGCAGCTGTCGCCGGCGCCGTCGCTGTCTTCGTCCTCTTGTTCGGGGTTGGCGTCCAGCGGGCAGTTGTCGGCGGTGTCGAGCAGGCCGTCCTCGTCGGTGTCCTGACAGATGTCGCCGATGCCGTTGTTGTCAGTGTCGATCTGTTCGGGGTTGGTCAACTCGGGGCAGACATCGCAGGCGTCGCCAAACTCGTCGTCATCGGAGTTGAGTTGGTCGGGGTTGGGCGCGCGCAGGCAGTTGTCGCACAGGTCGCCGTTGCCGTCTTCGTCGAGGTCAAACTGCTGGGGGTCAAAGCGCTCGGGGCAGACGTCGCAGGCGTCTCCGAACTGGTCGGAGTCCGCGTCGATCTGGTCGGCGTTGCTGTCCTCGGGGCAGTTGTCACAGACATCGCCCACGCCGTCGCCGTCGGTGTCGGTTTGTTCGGGGTCGGGGTCGAGCACGCAGATGTCGCAGGCTTCCCCGACGCCGTCCTCGTCGCCGTCAAACTGGTCTTCGTTGGCATCCAGCGGGCAGTTGTCGCACAGATCGCCGATGCCGTCCTCGTCAGAGTCGGCCTGTTCGGGGTCTTCATCGCCGGGGCAGACATCACAGGCGTCACCGACGCCGTCGCCGTCGCCGTCTTCCTGGTCGGGGTTGGCGTCCAGCGGGCAGTTGTCGTCTTCGCCCAGCAGGCCGTCGCCGTCGATGTCGTCACAGACATCGCCCACGTCGTCGTCGTCTTCGTCGCTCTGGTCGGGGTTGGCGTCTTCGGGACAGTTGTCACAGACGTCGCCCACGCCGTCCTCGTCCGAGTCGGCCTGGTCGGCGTTGGTGCGAAAGACGCAGTTGTCGCAGGCGTTGCCCAACTCGTCGCCGTCGGCGTTGCCCTGGTCGGGGTCTTCGACCTCGGGGCAGACATCGCAGACGTCGCCGACGCCGTCGCCGTCGCCGTCTTCCTGGTTGGGGTTGGGGGTGTCGGGGCAGTTGTCGGCGTCATCCTCCACGCCGTCATCGTCCTGGTCGGCCGGCGGCTCCGGCTCGTCCTCGACCTCTGCGTCCGGCTCGTCCATGGCGTCGTCGTCGTCGACGGCGTCGGGGACGTCGTTGTTGTCCACCGCAACCTGCCCGTTGCCGCCGTTGTCAGAGCATCCCGAGGACACCAGCAACGCCCCTGCCAGGCACAACACATACAACACTCGATAAGCGATCACGTATTGTCTCCCCACGTCCGTGAATCCAAAACCAGATTCAGCATGACTCCACCCCCACCCAAGGTCAAGTCACCACCCCATCCATTCGAGACATAACTCTCGACTTAAGCCCCTCACCAAAGGGGCCCGCAAACGGCCGTTTTTGACCGCCTGGAGGGCTAATCCAAACCCGTCTCAACCCAGAACAGATCGGGTTCGTGGGGGTGCGGGCTGGAAAAACGCCCCTTGACATCGGCCCTGACGCTGCCCACCTTTCGTGGCATATTCGGGGCCTGTCGACCCAATCGGGCTCCATCACCTTCAGCTTTACAAGGAGTTGACACCGTGTATCCCGCGACCTTCCACAACATTCAGGGCCTCGTGCGCCCTGTGAACCAGAGTGCCGCCTTTGATGGGGCCGCCAGTCTGGAGTGGTCCAGTCGTCACGGGTTGTGCAGTGACCTTGCTGTGGGTGGTGTTGTGCTGATGACCGCGTCGTGGCGCGCAGAAGGCTTCGGCAAAACCCCTGAATCAAGGATACCATTGAGGTGAACTGGAGGCGCGTCGCCGAATCGGCGCGTGGATTTGAAGCCCGGTCACCACATGGTGTCCGGGCTTTTTTGTTTTCTGGCGGTCAGGTCTGACACCTGCCGCCTGACGGCGATGGTGAACAAGACACCGTCTTTTCCTCGGTCGCCGCCGCGAACACGGCGCGCATCAGCGCGTCGTGCCCGCACACACATAGGGAGCGCGCTGGGCGCAGGTGGGGCTCCAAACTCCGCCCGGCTGGGTTCGATCCCCAGGCTCCCTGTGATTTGACCAGAAGATGTCGCCGCGCAGCCCAAAGGCCGCGACGGCGACGATGAGTACGGGCCACCCACACACGCGGTGGCCCTTTGATGAGCGCAGTGCACAGACGATTGGACGGAGGTGCATCATGGACAGGACGTTGCTCTTAAACTCGACCTACGAGCCCATCACAGTCATCCCCTGGCGCAAAGCCATGACCCTGGTGGTTTTGGATAAAGTCGAGGCGCTCGCCCACTACGACCGAAACATCAACACGGCGCGCAGGTCCCTGCGTTTGCCCGCGGTGGTTCGGCTCAACCGGCGCGTGCCCTGGCGCAGGCCCAGGATCCGCTTCAACCGCCGCGCGGTCTTTGCCCGCGACAACCACACCTGCCAGTACTGCGGGGCTCGGGGCACCTCCAGGGAGTTGACCTTTGACCACGTCGTGCCGCGCAGCCGCGGGGGCCAGACCAACTGGACCAACATCGTCACCTGCTGCGTGCCCTGCAACCAGATCAAAGGCGACCGCACGCCCGAGGAAGCCGACATGGCGCTGAGGGTCAAACCCTTCACGCCCTACTGGCTGCCCGAGAACAACTCCGAGCGCGTCGCCGCCACCTCCGAGCTGTGGGAGCCCTACCTCTGGTGATACCAAATTGCAGACGTCCGACTCACTTTGGGGCGGCCCTGATGGCCCCAAAGCAAGCCTTTCGTTTGCATTTTGGTATGAGGCCAAAACCTGGCCCAGAGCACATCACCCCTGACATCCGCGTGGGTGTCAGGGGTGATGTGTGATCTGTTTTTGTGCTTTTGAGCGCCTTTTCAGGCTCAGAAAGGCGGCTCAGACGGCAGCGACTCGCCGTCTTCGCTGGTCTTGTCGGCCACAGCGTCGGCAAAGGTCGTGAACTCTTCGTTGAGGCTGATCTGGAGGTTGAGGACCGACTCCACAAACTCCGGGTCCAGGCTCTCCATGCCGCCGAGCTTCTCCAGCACCGCCACGATCTTCTGGCCGTGCATGTAGAGCGTCTCCAACATCTTCATCGGCGTGGCGTCTTCTTCGGCGCCAGCGCCTTCAGCACCCTGCGCCTCTTCGGGCTCGCCCGAGACAATACGGCGAGTCTCTTCGACGGACTTGCCGGAGACCTGGCTGAGCAGCTCGTCCTGCTCTTCCCAGGGGCGTCCGGCCAGGATGTCGGCCTGGGTCTGGGTGATCTCGCCGGTCTCGTAGGCCTTCATGGTGGCGGGGCTCAGACGCTCGGCGCGGCGCACGCTGCGCTCGATGGTGCGGCTGGACTTGCCGGTTTTTTCGGCGGTGTCGGTGGCGAAGGACTTGGGGCGCTCGGCGTCCTCGCCCTGAGCCCTGGCGATCCCCCCGGCCACGTGGGCGGCCGTCTCGGGGAATTTTTGCAGGTAGAGCTCTTTGCGACGCTTGAGGGCCTGGTCCAGCGCGGCGCCCTGAAGATCCCGGCGGACGATGTTCTCATCGATGGCGGCCAGTTCGACGTCGATTTCGTCGATGTCGGCCATGACCACCGCTTCAATGGTCGTCCAACCCAGTTTGCGGGCCGCGCGGTAGCGGCGCTCCCCGGCGTTGAGTGTAAAGCGACCCTCTTGTTCGCCAGGCACGACCTGAATCGGGTGAAGCTGCCCGATGGCGTTCATGCTCTCTTCAAGATCGGTGGTCACCATCTCGTCGCGGTAATTCCGTCCCGGGACGATTTCGATATCATTCAACGCGATGCGCTGTACTCTCACTGGCTCAACTCCATTGCATCAAGCTTCCATCTTTACCGCTATGGGCAATGGTCTCAATTACCACGGCCTACCGGGGGATGGAAAGTTTTCCACAAGGCATCCACCTGCTGGATGATGCCCCCAGAGGTCCTTTGGATGCCGTGCTGGACGGTTTTAAACTCTTTTTACGGTGCGATTTTATCCAGTGCGACGAGCGACTTTTCCAGAGCCCCGATGGCGTCTTGAAGCCGATCTGCGCCGATCACAAACGGCGGCGCCAGACCCAGGACGTGCCCGTAGACACCGCTGGGCAGCAAGACATAGCCGCGCTGGAGCATGTCGGACACGATCCCGATCGCCGCCGCGCCGTCGGGCGATCCATCGGCCGTCAGGACCGGCAGACCCAACATCATGCCCTTGCCGCGCACCGGCCCCAGACGCTCGGGGTGGCGCTGGCGCAAGCCCTCAAGCAGATCCCACAGGTGCGCGCCCAGGGTCTGGCTGCGCTCCACGAGCCGATCGCGCTCCAGAGCGTCAATGGCCGCCAGAGCCATCGCGCACCCCAACGGGTTGCCCAAAAAAGTCGAGGTGTGAATCGCCTCGCCGCGGCTGGCGCCCCAGCGCTCCATGACGTGCGGGCGACCGATGGCCGCCGAGATCGGGAAGCCGCCGCCCATGCCCTTGCCCAGACACATGACGTCGGGGACCACATCAAAATGCTCGCACGCAAACCACTTTCCGGTGCGCCCAAAGCCGGTGTAGATCTCGTCGGCGATCAACACCAAACCGTACTCATCGCAAAGCCGCCGCAGGCCCTGGACAAAGGACTTTGTGGGGGTGATCTCGCCGCCGCGACCCTGGATGGGCTCAAAAATGATCGCGCCGATCCCCACGGCGCCACTGGCCGGGTCCTTGAGCAGGTGCTCAAGGTAGCGCAGACACGCCGCCGAGCCCGCTTCACCGCCGCCCAGCGGCCCCTCGTCGCCCGGATAGGGGGCGTGGATGACGTGGGGGTTGTACTGGCCCACAAAGGGGGCTCTGAAGGAGCTTCGGTAGGCCGTGACCGCCAGCGCCCCGTGGCTCAGCCCGTGATAGCCGCCTTGAAAGGCGATCACGCCCGGCTTGCCCGTGGCCATGGTGGCGGTCTTGAGCGCCGCTTCTACGGCGCTGGCGCCCGATTGGGCCAGGATGACGTGCTGGAGGTCGCCCGGGGTGACTTCGGCAAGGCGGCGGCAGAGCGCGATCTTTTCCTGGGACGGGAAGACGTCGCCCATGGCGTGGATCAGGCGGCTGGACTGCTCGGCGGCGGCCTGGACCACCGCCGGATTGGCGTGTCCAACCCCCGCCACCGCAAACGCCCCCGAGAGATCCACGTAGCGGTTGCCGTCCACGTCCCAGATGGACGCGCCAAGGGCGCGCTGCCACACAATCGGGTCCTGAGCGACGCCGGTGGACTCGGCACGGCGAGCCCGGCGCGCGGTGATGGCGGGGCACTCGTAGCGGGCCAGATCGTCGATCTGGGCGCGGCTGGCGGGGCCTGGAACGGCGGTCTTGATCAGCGGGGGCAGATCACAGGCGGCTTTGAAGGTGATGGGCGTTGAGGTCATGGGCGTGGTGGATGCTCAAAGGGGATCGTTGCCCTGTGGCAGGCTAGAAAACCTCGCCGTGGAGCGATGTGTTCAAGGACTCGGTCTGGTGCGTCGTCGGGGCCCTTGGGTTTTGATGAACTGGCACAGTGTCCCGGTGCGGACAGTGGGCGGCTGCCGGGTGCAGAGGCAGTCGGCGCATTGCCCCATACCACAAACCTGGCGGCTGTGTCCTTGGGTCAACGCGAGCGTTCTTTGAAATGGGATTGTTTTGAGTGGGCAGGAGGCAAGTTTGAGGTCTATGGGGGGCTTCTTGCCCCCCTCATGCCCCCCTTTGGTCCCGATCATGGCGCTTTGGGCGAATTGAGGCAGAGGACAGGGGGAGTTTATCGGGGACGGCCACCGCCGCGGCGGCGTTTTTTGCGGCGGTGCTCGCCGGAGGCCTCCCGGATGGTCTTGCGGACCTCGCGCTCAAAGCGGGGCAGGACGCGCATCAGGCGCACCCGGCGCCGGGCGTCGAGGACGGCGCTGGCCTTTTCGAAGCGCTCGTAGCGCAGGGCGTCGATGCGCTTGCGCAGCTTGATGACCTCGTCGAGGCGGCGGTTGATCTCGTCGTCGGTGGCGTCGGAGCGCATGGCCTTTTTGAGGCGCTTTTGGGCTTTGCGCATCTCCTGGTGGGTGCCGAGGATTTTTTCGTCGTACTTGTCCAGGATGGCAAAGAGCTTCTTGCCGGTCTCGTCGTCCAACTCCAGCGCTTCGGTCAGCTTGATGGCGCGCAGAACGCGGATGCGCTCCATGACCTGACGGCGCATCTGCTCGTCGTCGCCCAGCGCCTCGTCTTCAACGGCAGGCCCAGGGCCACCTTGAGCGCGCACAAAAGACGAGGACGCCGCCAGCGTCCCGAGCACCAGCGCCGCTGGCAGCAAGAGCAACCAGGCCCAGCGCAGCGCTGGCCAGGACCGACCCTTGGGTGCGTTTTGTCTCTTCATGCCCTCTCTCCTCCACACAGCAGGTTCATCTGCCCGCACTGTGATGGACGACGCCGGCGAGCCATTGATTCACGCCGCAGGCCCCATAAACGGGCTTTGGCCTGGCTTTGCCAACGTCTGTCCTGCCTCAAAGCGATCTTTGAAGCGCCTCATCGATCGCTTTGAGCTCTTCGGCCGACAAACCGCCCAGCGTCCCGGACGGTTCGGTGCGCCAGTCGTCGTCGCTGTCCCAGACGTCGTATCCAACGGTGTCGTCTTCATCGCCCAGGTCCATCTGCGCCGCGATCTGGCGCAGTTCGGCCAACTCTTCGCCGCTGAGCGTCGTCTCCACGGGCAGCGCCGAGCCTTCCTTGTCAGGGTTCTGGTCACCCTTGTCGTTGTGGGCCACTTCAGTCCCCGGGGTGTGCTCCTGGGGGGTTTGTCCCTGGTCTTTGGGCCAGAAGATGATCGCCAGCAGGGCTGCCGCCATCGCCAGACCATACACCAGCGTCGGACGAGCCCCAAAGAGGCCTCTGAGCCTGTCCAACCACCCCTCGCCGCGCTCTCCGGCGCCGCTTGGTCTGGCCTTGACGGACTCGCTCTGAAAGACGCGCACCGGCTCTGGGCCCTGATCGGGCAGGTTGGCCATGATCTCGTCCTGAAGCGACTCAAAGAAGTGCGCCCCAGGATCCTGCGCGTCGCGCTCGCCCTGCATCAAGGCGAAGATCTCCGGGTACGCCTCGCGGTCGGTTTCGAGATCATCGAGCAGCCCGTCCATCAGCTCTTCTGGCTCTTGTCGAAGGTCTTTCATTGTGTCCCTCCTGCGCTCTGTCCCTGTGGGGGGCTGAGCAACTGGCGAAGGCGCTTCATCCCGTGGTGAAAGTTGACGCGCGCGGTGGCGGCGGTGCAGTCCAGGGTGCGGCCGATGTCCTCAAAAGACAGCTCGGAGTCGATCCGCAGTGTGACCACGTCGCGCTGGCGTGTGGGCAGCTGGGTCAAAGCCTGGCGCAGCATTTGACGCTGCTGGGCCCTTTGGAGTTCGTCGGGCGCGGTGGCTGGGCTGACCAGCGTGCGCTCTTCGATGGGCTCATGTTGGCGTCGGCCGCGATCGCGACGGCTGTTGCGCGCCAGGTTCATCCCAATGGTAAAGAGCCAACTGCGGAACTTTTCGTCCTTGTCCAGCTCTCCCATCCGCTCCCAGGCCTTTAAAAAGGCGCGTTGGACGATGTCCCGGGCGTCCTGGGGGTGGCCAGTGATGCGCAACACGGCAAAGTAGAGCGGCTTTTGCAGCTCACCGACCAGTCCACCAAACGCCTTGCGGTCTCCCTGACGGGCGCGGCGCACCAGCGCAACCCACGGCGGGGTCTTGGTGTCGGCGCCCGACGTGGGCGGTTGCTTGGCTTTGTGCACGGCGGTGTTCAATCCGTCTGGCCTCTGCGTGTTGATCTGTGGTGAGCGCATCACAGCCATGGCCCCAACGTCAACCTTTTTATCCCACGGACTGGTTTCAGCGGGCGTCCAGCGTTTCTTCGGCGCGGCGTGCGCGTTCTTTGAGTTCTTCCAAGGAAGGGGCAAAGCGCTCGGCGGCCTCGTCGGGGTCTTCGAGGAGTTTTTCAAACATCTTGATCGCCCTGCGCTTGCCCAGTTTCTGGGCCAACTCGTAGCCCGCTTCGGCGTAGCCGTCGGCTTGCTCTTCTTTGCCCATGCGCCAGGAGGCCACGGCGGCGCCCATGTGGGCGCGCAGCTTGACCTGGGTCAGGCGTTTGCCTTTGCCGCCGCCGCGTTTTTTGCGGCGCTTGTTGGCCTTGTCTTCGGCAAAGAGGTCTTCATCGCCGCCGTCTTTGTCGGCCATGGGCTTGTTGGGCAGGGCGATCTCCCGATCGATGACGGCCTCAAAGTGGCGCAGCGCGTCGCTGTATTGGCCAGCGGTCATGTAGTAGTTGGCCAGGCGCATGTTGGATTCAAGGAAGGCCTTGGCCGCCTTCATCTTCTTTTTGTTGGCCTTGTCCTGGGCCGAGGCGGTTGTGGCCACGCCCAGAACCATAAAGATCAGCGCCACAGGGGCCAGCAGTCGCATCGGTGAGGTGTAAAGCTTCATGACTATCCCAACTCCATGTCTATCAGACGGCGTCGGACAGTATTGATCCATGCAGGTCAGCGTTTGCTGCCTTTGACGCCGTGTCATGGAAGCAGACACGGGGGCCGGCAAAACGTTTAAAGCGGGATGGGAAAAAATCTGCTGCCTGACCGGCCAGCGCGTCAGGCGAAGCCCAAGCGCGCCGTGGTGGTGGTCACCAAAGGCCGCAGAGGCGAGTCCAAAAGAGCCAGGACGTGGGTTGGGTGTAGGCGGTGGGAGAGGGAGGGATCAGGGTTTTTCCAGGACAAAGGAGCGGCGGACTTTGATGGGGGCGCCGGCCCAGGGTTCAAAGCGCCAGCGGTCGCTGTGGGCTTTGAGGCATTTGCCAAAGGGGGTTTTGCGCAGCGTGCGGTCGATCTGCATGGCCTTGACCTGGCCGCTGCCCGCGATGGTCAGCAGGACGCTGATCTTTTCGGCGGGCAGTTCGCCGTCGCGCTTCATGACACGCGAGAGGCATTGGCCCACGGAGCGCTCGACGTTGAGGAAGCCCTCGCGCAGGGCGGCCCGCTCGGGCTGTGCGGGCAGTGCCCGGGCGTTTTGGCCCATGGGTTGGGTCTCGGCGGCGCAGGTGCGAGCGTTTTGGTTGTGTCTGGAGCGCTGGCTCCAGGTCTGGTGCATGGATTCGTCGGCCATGGAGACGGGGGCCACGCCGGGGATGGGCTTGCTGGGGGGCTGGGGTGCCGGGGTGGTGGCGCAGGCGGTGGTGGTCCAGATCAGCGCGGTGGCCAACACGAGGTGGATGACTGCAAGGTGGTTTGTGGACTTCATCTCTCTTTCCCTTCCCGGCGAGCTGTTCAAAAGGTGGCTGGTGGTCAGCGTGCTGTGTGGTCTGGTGTGCAGGTCGCTGACTGGTTGAGGGTTTTGAACAGCGCGGCTCCATGTTGCTTTGCTTTGACGCAGGGGTTTTGAATCCCTGGGGGGTGTCAATAGCATGGTCCGTGCCACAATTTTCGTGCAGAGCGCGTGGTGATCGGGCTGGAAGATGGAATGGTGGGTGTGAACGGCGGGTTACATCGGCAGCGTGAATGGTGCATTACAACGGGGTTTGGTGGTCATTGGAGCTTGCAATGGCGCCGTGGTGACCCCAAGATTCAGTCAAACCTCTGGGTGCGCGTGGACTTTGGATGTTGAGCGGCTGTATTGGAACGGCTGCGAGGGTCTACAGGGCTGCCAGAAACGGAGCCGAGCTTGAATCACACCTGCGTCAACGGACGTTGAGCCAGGACCAGCGTTGCGCGGGTGTGTGGCGCGCTTGATGAGCGCGCGATAAGGACTAAGGGCGGTTCATACATTGAAAGAAGGTCGAAGCCTTCAGGAGGAACTCGATGGATACCGATAACAAAATGGCGCTTGGCGCCTTGGTGTGCGGCATTGCCTCATTTTTGTTCGGCTTTTGCTCATGCCCCTTGTCGTTCATCCCCTTCGTCGGCGGGATCGCGAGCATGATCCTGACTGGGTTGAGCTTTTTGCTGGCCGTCGCTGCGGTGGTGACGGGCGCGCTGGGGATCAAGGCGGCCGGCGAGATGGCCGGTGAGGGCAAAGGGATGGCGATCGGCGGTTTGGTGCTGGGTCTGGTCCAGTTGCTGATCAGCGTGGGCCTGACGATCACGATGATCGTGATGGGCGGCGCCATCGCGGCGCTCTTGATGAACAGCCAAGCGATGTGATCTCGCGCCCTGCGGCGCGCTCGCCGTGGGTGCTCTTTTAAGCGCCCACAGGCCGGAAGACCTGCGCTTGACGGCGTGGGTCAGTCCTCATTCTCAGGGGGCCACTCCCCCTGGTCGTACCCTTTCCAGGGTTCGTCATCCAACTCCAATTCCAAAAAGTTCTCATCTCCCAGTGAGACCGAGTCCTGCTCGCCGTGAAAGCTGCCGATGTCCTGCTTGAGGGCGGCCTCGCGCTTGCGTTCTTCGACCAGCGCGTCGTTGCTGAAGCCCTTTTGGTATTCATCGGGCGAGAGCTGGCGGCCGTAGTTGGTGTGAAACCAGCCGATGAGCGTGATGGGGTGGTAGGTCCAGACCATGCGGTCTTCGCTCAGTCCGGCGTGCTCGATCACCTCGGCGTTCATCCACATGAAGGGCTGGTAGAGGTCCAGGAAGCGCTCGTAGGCTTCTTTGGTCTGCCATTGCCAGCCGACAGCCACGGCGGCGGTCTTGCTCCAGTCCAGTTCATCGCTCCACTCGGAGGCGTGTCGGCAGACGTAGCCGCGAAAGAGCATTTTTTCGCGGGAGTCGCCCTGGAAGAACTCCTGGATCTCGGAGCCTTTGAGGATGCGCTGGTCGCGCTTGAGCTTCAGGTCCTCGTTTCCAAAGATGTTGACGGTGTCAAAGATGGGCCGCCAGATGTCGTCGAGTTCGGCAAGGCTGTCGTTGCCCTGGTCGGCCTCAATGAGTTTCCAGGTCTCGGGGAACTCGGTGGGCTCAAAGAGCGGGTCGTCGTCGCAGGAGAAGGTTTCGAGGTGGAGGACGGGGGCCTGATCGTCTTCGGTGGCGCCGTAGTTGCCCACGTAACCGATCACTTCTCCAGAGCGGACCTTGATGTTGGTCAGCACGACCTTGCCATCGCGCAGGTCCCAGAAGCTCTGGCCGGTTTTGGGTCGGCGGTCCTTGTCGGGGTCATCAAGGATTTCGTCTTCTTTGCCTTCGGGCGGTGGCTCGCTGCCCTCGACCTTGCCCAACTCCCGGTGCCAGCGAGGGCGCTTGTTGAGGTCGGTGTTTGGGGCGATGTACTGGGTGTGCATGTAGAGCGAAAACCAGTGCCGGGTGACAAAGTTGGCCTCGATGGGGCCAGCAGGGGCGCCCTCTTCGCCTTCTGCGGGGGCTTTTTTCTCTTCTTCGGAGCCCGCCGGGGGTTTGGTGCGGATGGAGTGCTTGACGAGGATGAAGTTGGGGCTGCCCAGCTCTGTGTCCTGGACGTTTCGCACGGCCACGATGGTGCCGCCCGAGATGCACATGACGGGTTGGCCCGGCGAGACGTTGAGGTGGATGCCGCCGTGCCAGGCTTGGCTGAGTGAGACGGGGTAGAAGCCCGAGTTTCCCAGCTCGTTGTTGATGTAATACTTTTCGGTGATCTCTGCCACGGCCACTGAAGAGAAGACCTCGGTCAGGGGCCGTGTCCCCGGCAGGGCCACGGGCATGCTGTTGCGCTCGCCGTGGATGCCGACCAGCACCCGGCGCCAGTCAAAGCCGGGTCCGGGGTCCATGCGGTTGGTGGTCAGGTGCAGGTGCCCCAGCCAGCCCTGGAAGTTGCGGTAGTCCTGAATCTTGGTGAGGATCACCTCGCCGTTTTGATCCATGGGGGGGAAGAGCTTGATCTTTTTAAGGACCTTGCTCAGCCCCAGGATGATGGCCACCAGGGCGTTGTACTGGCCCTCGGTGTAGCCCGGGGCGCTGGCCATGCCGCCGTTGATGCGCTTGCTGAAGATGCCGCCGCGGCTGCGCAGGTAGTTTTGGACGCGGGCCGAGTTGCGGTCGTCGAATTTGGTCCGCAGGGTCAGGTCGATGCCGACGCTGAAGTGGTTGACGTCCCCAGCGTGCAATGAGTTGTCGCGGATGTCGAGCGGCTGGTAGATGGTGCCGTCGTTGTCGATCATCAAGCCTGTGCTCAGCCCGCGTTCTTTGAGCACGGCGTAGGTCCCGGCCGAGTTCCACATGCCGTCGTGGTGGATGACGATCATGGTGACCTTCTCTGAGAGGGTCTCTAGATCGGCAGTCTTGGGCACGCCGCGCCGCTCAGAGAAGAAGTCTTCCCCCAGCAGCTCGGAGTCTTCATAGAAGTTGAAGCCCCCCTCGTCGTACCAGGTGACCACTTTGTGCTTGATGTTGATCTTCTGACCACAGACGATCAGGCTCGTCCCCATGATCTGACGCTCCGTGCTTGAGGGCCGCGGGTTGCCCAGCGGTGCTGATACCTTTTGTCAGATACAGCCTAACGCACAGAAGAGATCTTAAGAAGGGTGTGGTGGGGTCAAAAGGGGGGTGGGGTGATGGTTTGCGCTCTGTGCTGACCCACCGTGAGCCAGCACAGAGCACGCGCCATGGAAAGGGAAGAGGCCGTCCAGGTCAGAATCGTTTAGGTGGACTCGATCTGTGAACCTGAGCGGACGGCCACCCTTAATGATGCGGACCCCAGGACAGAGATACAGAAAATCATCGTCCATCAAAAAATCACATGGAATTCGATGAGATCGGGGTCGATCAGGATTTGCGGCGGCCCGAAATTCGAGACAGCAACGCCGTGGCACCCGCGGGGAAGAGCCGCCGGGCCCAAAAAATCATTTGTGCGTAGCGCGGCATGACAACATAGCCACCGCCGCGCTGTGCGGTCTTCAAAACGGCCGCAGCGACATCTTCGACGGTCATGTTGGATCCACCGGTGAGTTTTCGCGTGGCGTCTTGTTCGCGCTTGTCGGTAAAGCGCATGGTGTTGGCGATGCCGGTGAGGAAGAAGCCGGGGCAGACGACGGTGACGCCAATGTTGGTGCCTTCGAGTTCTGCGCGCAGGGTCTCGGACAGGGCGATGACCCCGGACTTGGCCACGTTGTAGGGGCCCATGCGGCGGCCCATGGCGTATCCAGCGATGGAGGCGACGTTGATGATGTGGCCAAAGCCCTGGCGCTGCATGCGTGGGACAAAGGCGTGGCAGCCGTAGATGGGGCCCATCAGATCAATGTCAATGCACCAGCGCCAGTCTTCGAGCGGGACTTTGCCGATGGCGCCGGTGGAGGCGACCCCCGCGTTGTTGATCAACATGTCGCACCGACCCCAGAGGGTGTAGACGTCCTCGGCCAGATCTTCGATGACCTGCGCGTTGGTGACATCAACGCGAAAGCAGGCGCCGTCGCCGCCCAGCGCGCGGACCTGCCGCAGGGTCTCTTCCGAGCCGGTCTCGTTGATGTCCGCCACGGCGATCGTCCAGCCCTGACGGGCCAGGTTGCAGGCCAACGCACGGCCCAGGCCGCTGGCGGCCCCTGTGATCACCGCCACTTTTGACGCTCTGCTGCTCTTGACCACTGACGTTCCTCCGATGGTTCTGTGCACATGGCCACAACTCTGGGACAGGTTGAGGGCCGGGTGGGTGTGCTTGCGGTGATCGCCCTGGTGGGGTCGGTCGGCAAGCCTTTGCCGTGGTGCAAAGTGCGAAGACGCTTACCACAGGAGGCCCCTGCGACGCCAACGGGTCAAAAGAGGTGGCGCGATTGGATGTAGAAGAGGCCGCCCTCTCTGGACTGGGCGTAGTCAAAGCGGATGATGAAGGTGCGCTTCCAGCCGATGGTGATCTCTCCGCCGCCCGAGACGTTCAAATCTTCCCAGAACCGTCCGCTGGCGTCGGCGTCCACCACGGTCGAGACGTCCATCAGGGGGCCAAAGCCGATGCACATGCGGTCGCTGAACAGGCGCGGCATGTAGAAGCGCAACTCGGTGTTGGACAGGGCCTTGGTGCGACCAATGAAGCGGCCCTCTTCAAAACCGCGCTGCGTGAAGGAGCCGCCCAGCCCCCGGCGCTCAAAGATGCCGCCCATGCGGTCCATGACAAAGAAGGGCACGTCTCCCCAGAGGTCTTCGGCCTGGACGCGTTGGGCCAGGACCATCCACGGGGCCAGTTCAAAGAAGGACTGGTGGTTGAAGCCGATGCCCGCGTAGGAGTGGGTGCTGGCCAGGGGGCCTATGGAGGCCTTGATGTAGAGTTCGGTCATGTGCCCGCTATGGGGGACAATCTCGTGGTCTCGGGAGTCGTGGCCCATAAAGAGCAGGGCCTGGGTGTTGTGGCCGCCCTCGACGCCGTTGGGCTGTAGGGTGGCCAGAATGCTGCCGGGGCGAGCATCGATGATGGATTGACGGAAGCTCAGCCCGCCGCCGACAAAGAAGTCTCCGCCAAGGATGTTGCGCTGGATGGAGACGCGCGCCGAGGGTTCGGTCAGGCGAAACTGGTGGGCGCGGTCGGAGTCGGTGCGTTGGGAGTCGTTGCCGACGCCAAAGAAGAGGGCGTCGTTGATCTGCATGAAGCGCCCTTCAAAACGCAGCCGATTGTCTTTGTCCAACAGGCCAGGGGCGTCCAGGGTGATCAGGTGGTCGTGGCGGTTGCGCGTGGAGTGACTGAGCCGGAGTTGAAAGGACCAGTCGTAGGGGCGCTCGTTGGGATCGTGCCGGATGAGTTCGGTCTTGATGCCGTAGATGAACCCTGCGTCGTCGTTGTACTTGGTGCTGGGCGTCACCAGCCAATCGAGGCGGTATGGGTCTTCAGCTTCGGGCGCGTCGAGCTCGACGGTTGTCATCTCTTGCGCGCCAGCGACCGATGTCATGCTCCAGATGGCGCCGGTAAGCGCCAGGATAAGCCACGTCTTCATGGGTTTATTGGATGCTGCGTTGTGGCCAGGCTCCCGAGGTCAACACGATTGTCGCGCGTTGCGGCCCAACTTGCAAATCCGACCCATAGGTCTGCCGCTCACCACGCCCCAGGCCGCGCCGCCCGGATTTTGCGCCGCTTAAGCCACCAGGACAGCACCCCCAAAAAGAGCCCCAGGATGATCGCCGACAAGACGATCCCTCGTCCCACCGAGAACTGTTTGCTGCGCCGCTCCAGTTCGCGGGTGATGCGGGCCAACTTTTTCTGACGCCCCTGGTACTGCGCCAGGAGCTTGACGGCGTCTTTGTCGAGGGTGACCTCAAAGGGGGCCTTGGGCTTCTTTTTGCCCTTCTTCTGGCGCGCTTGGAATTGCTCCAGGGAGAGATCAAACAACTCGGCGCGGGTTCGGGCCAGTTGCCCCTCCAGCTCGGTTTGCTGCTCTTCGAGCACCGGCGTGCTTGCCTCTTTGGTGTTGCTGCCGCTATTGGCGCCCGCTTTGCCCACCAGTTGGCCGATCAACATCGTGGTCAGCCCGACGCTGACAGCCAGGATGGTGGCGGATATGATGGGGCGAGTCCAAAACCACATCAGCGAGGAGATTTTGCCGCCCAGGAAGAAGAAGAGGGAGAACGAGGCGCCAAAGAAGGCCATCATCAGCATGCAGGACGAGCCGGCGAACCAGGTGCCCGAATCCACGGGGCCGTCGAGGGTCATGCCGGTGGCCAACAGCAGGAGCACGCAGGCGGCCAAAAAGAGGAAGTACTCCACGACGGCGTCCAGGCGCGTGGGGACGTGGCCTTCGATCTTCTTGGGGGCGTAGCGGTCCTGGTAGCGCTTGGCCAGCGCCTGGCGCAGCTCTTCGGCGTTCTGATAGCGACCTTCGGGCTGTCTGGCGGTGGAGCGGGCGATGATGGGGCCCAGTGGGCCGGCGCGCAGGTTGTCTGGGATGTCCAGTTGGCCCTGGAGGTGTTTGACCAGGCAGGCGTAGGGGCCTTTGCCCGAGACGACCTGTGTCCCGGTCAGCAACTCTACAAAAATCAGGCCCATTTGGTAGACGTCCACGGCGGGGGTGGCGGTCAGGGTCTCCAGGTATTCGGGGGCCATGTAGTGCGGCGTGCCGGTGCTCTGGCCCACCGTGGTCAGTCGCGCCGAACCGGGGCCATTGCTGGAGGTGCTCGGCAGGATCTCGGCCTCGGTCGGCTCTGGGGCGATGGGCTGGGAGAAGCAGGCGACGCCAAAGTCGATGATCTTGAGCTGCTCCCGGTCGGTGCCAGGGTGGATCAGGAAGAGGTTGGAGGGTTTGAGGTCTTTGTGGACGATGTTGTGCTTGTGGGCCTCCTGAAGGGCTTCCAGGGTGGGCATGAGCAGTTCGAGCGCGCGTTTTTCCTCCAGCGGCCCCTTGTTCTTAAGTTCGTCCTCCAGATCGTGTCCCTTGAGCAGCTCCATGACGATGAACGGGCGGCGATCATCGCCGTAAAACCCAAAGTCGTGCACGGTCAGCACGTTGGGGTGGTCGATCATGGCGCTGGCCTGGGCCTCGCGCAGGAACCGCTCCTGGATGGTCTGATCGTGGGTGGCGCTGAGCACCTTGATGGCCACCTCGCGCTGCATCAGGCGGTGGTTGGCCAGGTAGACGTGCCCAAAACCGCCGCCACCCAGGTATCCGGTCAACTCGTACTGCTCTTTGATCACGGTCCCTTGTGACAAGAGGCCAGTGGTGTCCTGGGGCCAGGGGGCTAAAGTCGTCATGGGTGTGTCGTCCAATCGCGATGGCAATCGATGGGCGCCAGAGTGTGTCTTGGGGTGAGGCGTCAAGCCCCGCGCGTGGTTGCCCATCATGTCCGTAGGGGCTTATACCCAAAGGGTCGGCAAAGATCACCGCTTTGGCCAAAATGGCCCGCGGGTCCCCACTGGGTGGCCCAGCGGCAACGGAGGATGAAGGATGCAGTGGCTTCAAAACGAGCGCGTCTCGACCTTGACGCGCAGGATGATGTCCGAGCGGCCGCCCGGGCCAGGGTGGCGCGCTGCGATGAACGTGCTGGAGGGCCTGCGGCGCGATCCCCGCGTCTTTGTGCAGGAGATGACGGGGCGCTACGGTGACGTGGTGCACTTTCGCATCGGGCATCAAAACCTGCTCATCTTCATCCACCCCGACGACATCGAAGAGATCCTGCTGACCAAGGCCAAGTCTTTTCACAAAGACCGCGTCACCGGGCTCCTGCGCGTTGGCCTCGGCGACGGCCTCCTGACCAGCGAAGGCGCCCACTGGAAGCGCCAGCGGCGCATGGTTTCGCCCTCCATGCGCAAGCGCCAGATCGCCAGCTACGCCCAGGCCATGGTGGCGCGCGCCGAGGCTTTTGCGCAGACGCTCGGCGACGACCAGCAGCGCGACATCCACCACGACATGATGATCCTCACCCTGGAGATCGTCACCGACACCCTCTTTGGGGCCGACATCGGCGCCGACGCCCATCAGGTTGGCCAGAGCCTGGAGATCATGCTGGAGTCCTTTCTGCACTACACCCGGACATGGCGGCGTTTGTTGCCGCCCTGGGAGGTGCTGCTCAATCACCCGGTGTTGGGGATGGGGCGCGGGCTTGAGGCGCGCGACGCGCTCGACAAAGTCATCTACCGGCTGATCGACGAGCGCAGGGCCCAGCCCGACGCTGGACGCCAGGATCTGGTCAGCTTGTTGCTGGCGGTGCGCGACGAGGACGGCTCCCAAATGAGCAACCTCCAACTGCGCGATGAGTCACTGACCATGTTCATGGCGGGCCACGAGACCACCGCGCTGGCGCTCTCCTACGCGTTGTGGTTGCTGGCCGAACACCCCGAGGCGATGGCGCGGCTCCAACAAGAGATCGACGAGGTCTTAAAGGGGCGCTCGGCGACGTTTGACGATCTGAAGTCTCTGACCTGGGCGCACGCCGTTGTGCGCGAGTCCATGCGACTGGTCCCCCCGGCCTGGGCGGTGGGGCGCGAGGCGATCGAAGATGTGGAGATTGGCGGTTACCTGATGCCGTCCAAGTGGCAGGCGCTCATCCCCATCTGGAATGTGCACCGCGATCCCCGCTGGTTTGATAAGCCGCAGGACTTTGCGCCGCAGCGCTGGCTGGAGCCGAAGGCCCAGGAGCTGCCCCGCTTTGCCTACTTCCCCTTTGGCGGCGGCCCGCGCACCTGCATCGGCAACCACTTTGCCATCATGGAGGCCGTCCTGGTCTTGGTGACGCTGTGCCAGCGCGCCACCTTTGCCCAGGCCGAGGGTCACTCGCTGGAGCTGCATCCGTCGGTGACGTTGCGCCCTGTGGGCGGGGTGGTGATGGACGTGTCGAGGCGCGCCTGAGAAGGTCGAAGAGAGGGCTTGAGCGGGTGCCAGACACCCCGACATCTTACCGTTTTACGGGGGTTGTACGGGTGCCAGACATCCTGACAAACCCCCGTCAGCTCGACATCGAACGTGATTTTGTTGTCAAAAGCGCTGTGTGGTGTCTTTGAGCGTCTGGGATGAGCCTTTTGAGGGGCAGTCCGAGCAATTGTTGCTCCCGTTTGAAGTTCTTGGGGCGGCGCCGGTCAGGATGCCTGGCACCTTTGTCGAACACGGTCCTCACGGCGTCGGTCAGGATGTCTGGCACCCGTACAAACCCTCTCCACCCACTGGCCGCGAGCGCTGTTCCTGCTCACCGCCGACGATTGGCCTCAAAAGGCGCAAAAAATGTGTTGACACCGCCAGCGAGCGGTCTCATAAGGAAATTAATCGCCACCTTGAACATGCAAGGAGCGGGTTGAGTGTGTCCCCGACGGGGTGTCGGGGTTTTAAAGACGACGTTGTTACGGCTTTTGAGTTTAGACAGCTACTATGGCATCTGCCGCGCTGTCTGCACTTCGCACTGAAACGCTCCAGTTCCCCTCCCCTGAATCACACGATCTCAGGAGGACCGCCTTG
The DNA here is from genome assembly GCA_937123825.1 of uncultured Pseudomonadota bacterium. Lineage (GTDB taxonomy): Bacteria > Myxococcota_A > Bradymonadia > Bradymonadales > CAKZKQ01. The sequence continues at coordinate 38,793 of CAKZKQ010000246.1, read as the reverse complement.
TTGCGTCCAGATGTGGTCGGCGGTCGATTGGATGTGGGAATGGGCTTTGATGCTCTGGTTCAAGCGCCAGGGTGTGAGGAACATGTCATGGATGCAGCTTTGCTCGCCGAGTTCCGTAAGCTTCTTGTTGCTGAGCGCGATCGTATCTTTCGCAACACCCGTACGTTGGTTGAGCAAGAGTTGGCTTTGTCCGGAGACGATCTGGCCGACGAGAATGACCTGGCCAGCGCCCTCTATGATCAGGGCTTCAATCTGCGCATGCGTGATCGCGAACGCATGTTGCTGGTCAAGATCGAAGCGGCGCTTCGTCGGATGGACGAGGGCGACTTTGGCTACTGTGTGGTGTGCGATGATGACATCGACCCCCGGCGCCTGCGGGCTCGCCCTGTGACAACGATGTGCATCGAGTGCAAGGAAGATTCAGAGCGGACTGAAGGGCAGTATGCCCCGGTGGTGTCATTGCGCGATCGCCGCAGCTTCTACGCACCCGAACCCGAAGACACCTTCGGCGTCAATAACAACAACAGTGATGACGGCGAGCCGTACGTCGATGGCGACTTTGATGGCTTTGATGATGAACTGGACGAGACCGTTGGCTGACGCCGCTGTGCGCTCAAACTGATCCCTGCAGAAAATACATTCAGTCGCTGACACAAGGGTGTTGGTGTGCCGTGGAGGACCGCGCATTAAGGGGCGTGTGGACCACTGACGGACACCACCGGTGCACCTTGTGCAGGTCAATGGAGACGTGCGTGGCGCGCGGCGCCTGCTTGTGAGCGGGTTTTGCGATGGGCACAAGGCCGTCTTCGCAACCACGGCAGGCCAGCCACCCACTCTGGCCCGTCGCCAAAATAGACAGGTGATGGCTGTGGACCGTTCACCGGTGCGTCAGGTGGAGCAGGACTCGTTTGAGCCTGCTGCGCACTTTTATCCCCGGGTGCTCAACGCTCGAATGCACCCTTTGGTGCGCTCTTTCCTCTCTTTGGGCAACGCCCGCATCGCCCAGCGCTACGCGCACCTGCATCCAGAGGCTGACCCTGCGGCGGTGCGCGAGGCGTTGGGCCATTGCACAAAATTCATGCGTTGGGCAGGGGCTGACCTCCTGCATGCGACCGACGAAGAGGGACGACGCCGGATGGTCATTGTGGAGACCAACTCCTGCCCGTCCGGCCAGAAGTCCACGCCGATCATGGTCGAGGAGCAAGAACAGGCCGGTTATCAACGGCTCATCGAGCGCTCTTTCCTGCCCTTGCTTCAGCGGCGACAAACCGTCAAAGGCGAGCTGGCTGTGCTTTTTGACAAGAACGAGGTGGAGACCTCGGGGTACGCCGCCGCCATCGCCGACGCGACCGGTGAGCCCGTCTGGTTGGTGCCTTTCTTTGACGACGACGGCGATCCACCCGCGCGCTTTGACAACGGCATCCTCCACGTGCGCTCGCCCGAAGGCTCCTGGCGTCCCATCCGGGCAGCGTTTCGTTACGTCACCCAACGCCCCTGGAACCGCATCCCGGCGTTGACGCGCACGCACATGCTCAACCCCGTGTTGGCCTGCCGGGCGGGAGGCCGAAACAAGATGTTGGCCGCCAAGGCCTACGACTTTCACAACGCCGCTTTGCAGACCCACGGACTTCAGATCCATGTCCCCGAGACGATCTGGGATGTGTCGCTTGAGGAGGTGCCGCTGTGGCTGGCCAGGATGGGCGGCTTTGCGGTCGTCAAAGACCCGTACAGCAACGCAGGCCAGGGGGTCTACACCATCACCAACGCTGCCGAACTGGATGCTTTCATGAACTCGCCAAAGCACCGCTACGATCGTTTCATCGTGCAGTCGTTGGTGGGCAACCACAGGTGGAGCTCCAAAGGCAGCACTGGGCGGCTCTACCAGGTCGGCACGGTGCCCAACCGCAAGGGGAATACCTATGTGGCGGACCTGCGCGTGATGATCGGCGTCGGAGTCGATGGGTTTTATCCGGTTGCGCTCTACGCACGTCGTGCGCGCGCTCCGCTGAGTGAAGCGCTGGAGAACACTGAGGCGACCTCTTGGGACATGTTGGGCACCAACCTCTCAGTCAAATCCGTCAGCGGCGGCTGGGGCACAGAGCCCGAGCGGCTGATCATCGTCGATGAGCGAGACTTCAACACGCTGGGGTTGGGCCTTGACGATTTGATCGAGGCTTACATCCAAACCGTCCTGGCGGTCACCGCCATCGACAACATGGCCAAGCGTCTGGTGACCCAGCGGGGGCGCTTCCGCCAACGGTTTTTTGGCCTGATCAACTCCGACCCCGCGCTGGCTGCCGAGGTATGCTCATGAGTGATATGTCCCGTGTCCGTCTGGATGACGAACTCAACATTGACGCCTTGCCACCTGGAGAGATCTCTCGGCTGCGCATTGAGATTGGCCACAACGCCCTTGGAGCCGCCATGCGTTTGCCTGTGTTGGTGGCGCGAGGTCGAAAGCCTGGGCCTGTCTTTGGGGTGACTGCGGCGGTTCACGGCGATGAAATCAACGGCATTCCCGTGATCCACCGCCTCTTCAACAAGCTCAACCCCCAGAACATGCGCGGGGCGCTGGTGGCCGTGCTGGTGGTCAACCTGCCGGGCTTTCATGAGCACGAGCGGCAGTTTTCGGACCGCCGTGACCTCAACCACCTCATGCCGGGCCGCTCCGATGGCAACGAAGCCCAGCTCTACGCCTGGCGCTTCATGCACCGCGTGGCGCGCCATTTTGATTTTCTGGTGGACATGCACACAGCCAGCTTTGGGCGGATCAACTCGCTCTATGTGCGGGCAGACATGACCCACGAGGCGACCGCGCGGATCGCCTACCAGCTTGAACCCGAGATCATTGTCCACAACCCTGCTCACGACGGCACCTTGAGGGGCGCCGTGAGGGCGCTGGGGATTCCGTCTGTGACGTTGGAGATCGGCAACCCCTTGCGCTTTCAACAGCGCTACATCGAGCGGTCGCTGGCAGGTCTGAGGGCGGTGCTCTCCGATTGTGGGGTGACCCCGCGCAGAAAGCCGCTCAAGCCCAAAGAGACGGTGCTTTGTGCCAGTTCAAAGTGGCTCTACACCGATCATGGAGGGCTGTTGACGGTCTTGCCAGGCGTGACGGACTTTGTGCGCGCCGGCGAGGTGGTGGGGACGCTCTCCAACATCTTTGGCGATGCCATCGCCACCTACAGCGCTCAGAGTGATGGGGTGGTGATCGGCAAAAGCGTCAACCCTGTGGGCAGATCCGGGGCTCGGATCCTTCATCTGGGAGAGGTTGTTTCGCAGGAGCACCCCTTCTTCAGGAGGGAGACGGAGTCTGTCGGTGCAGCAAACAACCCTGGAGGTCAGTGATGCGTTTTTTTGTTCTGGTCAATGACGCTCTGGGGCTCAAGCCGCTCCAGAGCACCACCTTGTTGGCGCACACCGCTGTGGAACATGGCCATGAGTGCTTTGTGGTCGGGGTGACCGAGTTGTCTTTGGATCCGCAAGGGCAGATCCTGGCCAACGCGCGCCAGGTCTTGGGTCACATCGAGGGGGCGATGGCGTTGCCAGCGGCGTTGATGAGGCAGGCACCGTCGCGGCTGGCGCTGGAGTGCGGTGACGTGTTGTTGATCCGCACCAATCCAGCCCGCGATCAGGTGCGACGCTGGGCCCATGAGGCGGCGCTTGGGTTTGCGCACCTGGCCAAGTCGCAGGGGGTTTGCGTGCTCAACGACCCCGACGGGCTTTCACGGGCGTCGAGCAAGCTCTATGCGGCGCGTTTTGCCGCCGAGCTGCAGCCTGAGACGCTCATTTCGCGCGATCACGCCCAGATCCGCCAGTTCATTGAGGACCAACCGGGCCCCTGTGTCTTGAAGCCTTTGCAAGGCACCCATGGCAACGATGTCTTCAAGGTTCACGCGCAGTCCCCGGTGAACATCAAGGCGCTGCTGGGCATGTTGACGCGCCAGGGTTGGGTGATGGCGCAGGGTTACCTGCCTGAGGCGGTCGAAGGGGACATCAGGCTGCTCTTGCTCGATGGGCAGCTTTTGGAGGTGGAAGGCCACGTGGCGGCGGTGCAGCGCGTGCCAGCCAAGGGAGAGTTCAGAAGCAACATCCATGCAGGGGGCACTGCCCAGCAGGCTGTGGTGACACCGGCGTTGCGGCGCGCGGTGCGGTTGGTTGGTCCACAACTCCAACGCGATGGGATCTTTTTGGCGGGGCTGGACATGATCGGCGGCCGGATGGTCGAGATCAACACCTTCAGCCCGGGAGGCTTTGGGGATGCATCGGCATTTTCGGGCGGTGTGTCTTTTTGTGGTCGCGTGATCGAGACCGCCGCCCGGCGCGCGCTGCTTTTTGCGCAGCAGCGCGAGGAGTGAGGCTCTACCCGTTTGCGGCGTGTTCGATCAGGTCCAGGCGATCCTGGCCAAAGAACATCTCCTGGCCCAGGAAGAAGGTGGGGGCACCAAAGCCGCCTTGATCGGCCGTTTGCTGGGTGTTGGCCTTGAGGCCGTCCTTGATTGCTGGTTCCTGGGCGCGCGCCATCAGGTGCGCGGGGTCCAGGCCTGCTTCTGTCAGCGCCGCAGCGAGCGCTTGGGGATCGGTGGGGTTGAGGCCCTTTTCCCAAATGCCTTCAAAGAGCGCCTTGTCGAGCGCTTCGAGGTTGCCTTCCTGCTTGGCGGCCACGGCCGCCCGCATCATGTGGAGGCTGTTGAAGGGGAAGTGGGGGTTGAAGGCCATGGGGATCTTGTAGAGGGCGCAGAAGCGCTGGATGTCGCGCATCATGTTGCGGGCCTTGGCGGGGTTGCTGGCTGGCGAGACGTTGCCGGCCAGCTTAAAGAGTCCGCCAAGGAGGATGGGGCGCGGCTCGATGGTCAGCCCGGTGCGCTGGGCGAGGTCTGGAAGACGTTTCCAGGCCAGGTAGGCGTTGGGGCTAACGTAATCGTAGCAAAAGACCAGCGTTTTGGGGTCTTGGGTCATGGGGCTTGCTCTACTCGACCTGGGAGCGGATGTGGTCAAAGAGGTCGGGCAGGGCCGACTTCTGGGCGCGGGCCTTGATGGCGTCGGGCACTGAAGTTTTGGGTTTGACGTGGATGCTGTAGACGGCCAGCGTCTTGTTGGCGTCGCCCTTGTAGGGGGTCAGGGTCCAGGAGCCGGTGTTGTACTCGTAGTCGCCCGAGACCAGGGACCAGGCGCGCTTGTACATCTTGCCGGGTTGTTCGGTGTGGATGGAGTCGGTCACGGCGGTGAGGTTGTCCAGGGGCCAGGGCAACTCCAGGGTGACCTGACAGCGGATCTTGCCGCTGCCAAAGCGCTTGATCTCTTTGGCGGCTTTCACGCGCTGCATGGTCTTTGTGTAGTTGTTGCAGTCCTTGAGGATGTTCCAGACCTTTTCCATGGGGGCGTTGATGACGCCCTTGGCGGTCACGCGGGGCAGGTCGTATCCGTCGACCTCTTTTTCGGTGACGATCACCTCACCGTCGGCCAACCCGCCTGCCAGCGCCGGGATGGCGATCAAAATGGTGAGCAAGGCGATCAAGATCTGTGTTGGGGGGGTCACATTGTGGCGTTTCATGGTCCTCATCATCCTTTGAGCGCCGCCATGGCGACGGCGGGCAGTTGACCCCAGCTTGGGCTGGCTTCAAAGCGCGACAGGCGCGCCCCGAGCTGGGCCAGGTTCTTATGGTCGACAAACCACGCGGGGGTGGGTTTGACGATAAAGGGGGTTTTGACCACCGACTTTTGCGGGTGATCAAAGAGAAATGTGTTGTGCACCACGCCTCGACCCGAGCGGATGTCCTCCAGCGGGTGGCCGGGGAACGCGCCCCAGGTGGGCGACACCAACCCGTAGACCACCCCGGACCAGGCGTTGACACCGATGGCGCCGTAGCGCAGGTCGGCGATCGCCGCGTCGTAGGCCTCTTTGTGGGCCTTTTGGGTGGCGGGGTCGATGATCAGGTTGCACGAGAGCGTGCCCCAGATCTGGTCGTTGCAAAAACGCGGGGCGACTTCCAGATACTGACCGGCGTCTTTGGCCTCGATGGTCACGATCGCCAGCACGCCGCAGAACGCCTCGTGGGTCAGCGCGTACTGATCGGCTTCGGCGGGCACATCGGGCAGGATCGTCCAGGGCACCACCTCGTCGCTGCGCTCCCCCAGGACCTCGGCCTTGGGGTAGTGGTCCAGGAAGCGCTGGTAGCGGTCCTGAGCGCCGGGGTAGTAGGCCTTGCGGGGCGGCGAGCGCCGAAACGCCTGGCGGAGCTTGCCGAGGAATGCTTCGCGCCGGTCCCAGCCAGAGGCCAACACCAGGACTTTGCCCGCGTTGCAGTTGAAGCTGCCGTTTTGGGACACCATCGAGACGACCTGGCGCGCCTGGTAGTCCATCTCGGACTCACTCCAGGCCCCTGGCACGAGCATGATGGGGGTGACGCAGCCCAACTCGCTGGTGATGGGCTTGTCGAGCACCTTCTGGCCGCTGGCTTTGCGCTTGGCCTGGGTGGCTTCGTCCACCGCGCCCCAGACAATGGCGTCGTGGGTCCTGGCCGAGCCGGTGATGTGGATCGAGCCGACTTGCTCGTGCTGGCACAGGTGGGCGCCCACTTCGGCGCCGCCATAAACCACGGCCAGGAAGTCCTGGTCCACCAACACCTTGAAGGCCCGCGCGATGTAGGGGCCCAGGTACTCGTTGACCGGGTTCATCTTCAGGACCACCACCTCGTCTTCGACAAAGAGCTTGTAGAGCGCGTCCATGGGGCCAATCGAGGCCTGATTGCCCGCCCCCAACACCAGCGACACGCAGCCGTCGCCAGGGCCGTTGGTGGCCTTGTTGCGATAGATCGCTCCCTGGGTCGGGGCCTTGCCCGGTTCAATCCAGATCTCGCCGTCAAAGCCCGTAAAGAGCGCCTTGTCCATGACGCTGGTGGGGAAAATCCGCGCCACGTGCTGATCGTTTGACCGGCGCCAGACCTTGGGGGGCTTGGGCTGACCCTGGTGCTCCAGCGCGTGGATGAGCAGGCGCAAGTTGCGCACCACTGGCATCACCCCGCCAAGCCACTCCTCGCCCTCACCCCCGCCGCCGCGCTCAAGACCCTTGGCCTTGCACGCCGCCGCCACCCAGCCGTCGCTGACCGAGAGCATGCCCTCGATGCACTTGCGCAGCAGTTGGCAGCGTTGCCCGGTGGAGAGCGCGGCCCAGCGCCCGCGGGCTTGGTAAAGTCGATCGACCACGGCGTTGCATTCGTCCAACGCTGTGGCGGGCATCGATGGGGGCGGTTCGGGAAAGTTTGGTGATGGCATGGTGCAAAACCCTTTGTGAATCCTGTTCAACGAATACTAATGGACCCTCGCGGCACGATCCAGGGACCACACCAAAAACCTTTGCGCTTCTCCCATCGCTCACCCTGCTGGCATGCCTTGCGTTTGTGGTGAGACCCCATCAACGCAGCACTCCACCAAGGGGAGAGCGCACTTGTATCACAAATGTGACCTTTGAGTCGGAATTTGTCCCGCCCACCGGCGCATTTTGCCTGCAACACCACTGACCTGTGTCTTCACACAAGCCGTGGTTGTTTGTGTCACACCATCCAAACAACAAACCGAAGTGTCGCCGCTCTTTTTGGCGGCTCAAGAGGGTTCAGCGGACGGACTTTGCTGGGCGGGGCCGAGGTTGAAGCCTTTTTCCAGCGCCTCAAACGCCCGATCTCCCATCAGGCCCAGATCTTCCTGTCCATCCCCTTCGACCCAGGCACGCAACAGCGCTCGAACCATGCCCATGACGGCGCCAGCGACCATTTTATTCATGGGGTCGCCCTGATTGGGGCCGCGATCGATGGCCTGAAGCATGGCGTCGTCCCACTCTCGGATCAGGTTGGCCTCCAGCGGCAGCAGGCTCTGGCTCTCTTCGATCAGGCGATACTGGGCCAGCACAGACTCTCTCTCGACCATGATGTCCCGGGCCAGCAGTTGAACGGCGCGCAAGACCACGGCGTAGGGCGAATCTCCTGGAGGAATGTGGGCTGTGAGGGCTTGGAAGCGCTCAAGGCGAGCGCGTTGATTGGAGAAAAAGATGCCTTCTTTGTTGCCAAAGTAGCGGTAGATGCTGCGTCTGGACACCCCCGAGGCCTGGGCGATGTGCTCCATGGTGATCGCCTCGAAGCCTTCGCTAAGAAAAAGCTCCAGCGCGATCTCTCGCACTTTGGTCTGGCTCGTTTCGCGTTTTCTGGCCCAGTGGGTTGTCATGATCTTCCTACTCGCAGGGGCTGCCCAGCGCGCCGGGTGGAACCACCACTGCCCGACCTGTCTCCTTGAGGGTTTCCAGGAAACAGCCGTACTGGTGTTTGACCTCGTCGAGTTGGGCAAAAATTGCATGGGGGTCAGCCAACCCATCACCTCTATATTGCACCACCACGCTTGTATAGGGTACCCCCTGGGCGCCGATCCTGTTTTCTGCCACCGGATAATCCAAGATGCCGTCGAGCCCGTCGAGCGCCAACGCTTGCTGCATTTGCGGCCAGACGATCTCTCCGGCCTGCTGATGACCGTAGGCCAACGCCAGCGTGTCAAAGATGGGCGTGGGGTAGAAGCTGTCGCCCTCTCCGACAGGCTGGTAGACGGAGCGAGGGCTGTGGCCAGGCAACGGACGCACGGTGGCTCTGGGCATGAAGACCACCGGCTCCACCACTTCCCATGACGTTTGCAAGAGCTGCAGCGCCGGGTGCGCCCACGTCAACTCCCCCTCCACACCCAAGAGGCGCTGCACCACCGGGGCCAAATCGACGGTCTGGTTGAGCAGCAACTGATGGCTCCAAAATCCCCCCGAGCCGGTGGGGACGATGGCCTTCACCCTGGGGTCGAGCGCCCCGACCATGTTGGCGTAGATCGCCCCCTGGGACTGCCCCATGACCATGAGCGCCTGGGGGTCAAAGCGGTAAACCTGCGCGCCTTCGGGCAAAGATGGCCCCTGACATCCCTCCAGCAGCTCGGGCGTCATCTCCAACCCCAGCAGCGCCGTCAGAACCAGGCTTTGCTCCAAGACCCCCTGCCGAATTGTGTCTCGGTAGGCTTTGAGGTTCAGAGGGTTGATGTACGTGCGCCCATCTGCTCCCGGCACGCGCTGCGGGTTGATGGGCATCGCCACCCCCGCAGTCGCAAACCCATGCGCCCCCAACACATACGCCGGTCCTCGCCCCGGTCTCTGAGGCCCATCGGGCTCCAGCACCGGCCCCCGGTCGACCACCTGGGTGCTGAGCCCGCCCGAGCCGTGGTAGTAGACCGTCAAACCGTAGCCTTGTTGGGGCATGGAACGGCGAGGAACCGTGATGGCGACAGGGATGGTCTCTTCGCGTTGGGGGGTGGGGACGGTGCCCATGTCGCCGGGGTGGTCAAAGAGCCCTTCGGTGTTGAAGGGGGGCTGGCCTTGTTGGAACTGGGGCAGCGTGATCTGACCCTCAAGCAGGCAAAACCGCTCGTTGTCGGTCGAGGTCAGCGCCAACCCTTCAATCTGACGGTCGCTCCAGCGCTCATGGACGGCCTGGGCCAGGTCGTGCAACTGCGCCACCACGTCGCCAGGGGTGAAGACCGTGGCCACGGCGACCTGATCAACGCCGATGCCCAGCTCGGCCAACACCGGCCACAGCGGCTGGTAGAGTTCGGCGGCGCGGTGCGCTGGGGTGCCCGGCTGGGTTTGTCCTTCGGCCAGCGCCTTCATCATCGGGTGAGGTTCGAGCGGTTCACCGTCCGCGTCCCCCAGCGTGGTCAGGACAACAAAGGCGTAGCGCCGCCCTGGGGTTAGGACAAAACCGGGTCGCCCGGCGACGGCCAACACGTTGGTGGGGACTCTGGGGTCCGGGGTGAGGCTCTGGGCGACGGTGGGGTAGAGGCGGCCACGCGCTGGCGGCTCGGGTTCCAGATCGATGAGCAGCACGGGGCTGGCTGGGATTGCGGGAAGGACCTCATCGAGGGAGCGCGGCGCGATGGGCGCGCTAAAGCGAAACCATCCTGAGGCGGTGGTGGGAAAGCCGGGGCGCTGCATGGCGGTCGTGATCATGTCGCCGACCAACGGCAGGCCCAGAGGGTTTGGGAAGCCGCTCAAGTCGGGGGTGCCCTCGGGGGTCAGGCGCAGATCGCTGGGGTAGGGCAGGTCGTAGAACCCTTCCAGGCCGTCGAGCGTCGATTCCAACTCAAAGATGGGGGTCGTGGGACCTTGCGGGAGCTCGGGTGTGTCGGCGCTCTCCTCACCGTCCATGTGGGATGCGTCGTCGGTGTCGGACGGCGACAAAATGTCGTCCTGGACCACGGCGTCGAGCCCCGCATCCTCAAAAAGTGCGGTCTTTGTGGGCTGGGTGCAGGCTGCGGCGGCGGTGAGTGCGCAGAGGACCACAGGCAGCAGCATTGGGGCAGTGGGGCTCATGGGCTGGGATCCGGTGTGTGGCCTGCGGGGCGGTAGAGTTTGTTGATGAAGGCGGTCAGGACGTGTTCCGACAAAGCAGGGGGGAGGGCGTTGAGCAGTTCGTTGATGCCCGCCATCCGCTCGGGCAGCGCCACCCCATCGACGCCCACGGCCTCCAAAAGACGCTCAAAGGTGGCCTCGTCAAGGGTTTCTGGGGTCATGTCGGCCAGCGCCGCGCCCAGTGAGCCCGTCAGGCGGCTGTGAGGCAGCGTTCGGGCCACGTCGGTGGCCTCGCGCAGGTCGACCAGAAAGGGTTCGACCCAGGCCACGTTGCCGGGGTTGATCGATAGGTGGATGTTCTCGGGGTAGTCGTCGCCCAGGCGCAGTTGGGGCTGAATGTACCAGCCCCGGGCCTTCATCTCGTCGATGATGTGGAAGATGTTGATGGTGTTGGATCGGAAGGCAAACATGCAAAACTGCGGCGGCGCCATGACGTAGAGCCCGTCGATGGCCTCGACCCCCTGCGCCAGGCGCGCGGTCGCCTGACGGATTTGTCTGGCGAACTCCAGGTAGCCGTCCGGGCCGATGTGCCGCATCACTGCCCAGGCGGCGGCCAGCGGTCCTCCCGAGCGCGTGCTCTGCACCGTCGGGTTGATGATCGTGTAGCCGGTCCAGTTGGCACAGGCGAAGATCTGGTGGTGGCGCAGCCCTGGATCGTTGTAGAGAACCACCGAGGCGCCTTTGGGGGTAAAGGCGTACTTGTGCAGGTCCATCGAAATGGACGTCACCCCCGGAACGCTCAGATCGAAGTCGGGCACCTCGGCCCCCAATTTCTTGAAGAAGGGCAACAGCCAACCCCCCACGCAAGCGTCCACATGCAGCAGCACGCCCGCGTCCAATGCCGCCTGACCCAGCGCCTCAATGGGATCAATGACGCCGTGCGGGTAGGACGGCGCCGAGCCGACCATCATGATGGTGTTGGGCGAGATGTGCTGGGCCATGACTTGCGGCTGGGCCTTGAAGGTGGCGGTGTCTACTGGCGCCAAGATCACCTTGAGGCCTAGATAGTCGGCCGCTTTGTGAAAGGCGGCGTGGGCGGTCACGGGCAACAAGATCTCTGGGGCCGTGATGTGTGGGCGGTGAACGCGTGCGTGGTCTCGCGCCGCCTTGACGGCCAGCATGATGCTCTCGGTGCCCCCGCTGGTAAAGCTGCCCACCGCCTCCGGGCCGCCGCGCAGGTGCTCGATGGCCATGCCCAGCACCTCGTTCTCCAGCCGCAGGAGGCTGGGGAAGACGGTCGGATCCAGGCCGTTTTCGGTCAAATACATCGAAGACGCCCGTCGGCCGACCTCCATCGCCTCATGTCCTGGGTCGTAGACGTAGGCAAAGGTCCGCCCGTCCTGCCAGCGCAGGTCGTCGGCCTTGTACCCCTCCATTTCATCAAAGAGCCCCTTCATCGCCAATGCCTCCTGGGCCAGGTGTGTGAGGGCCATTGTGGAGGCAACTGACACAATGTGTCAATTGCTCTCCCCAACGCCCCCCACACACCCGGCCCACTCTGCAAAGCGCGCTGCGCACCCGGTGCGAACGCCGGGTGTCAGTCTATGAAGGGCGCGGCGGCAAGGGCGCCGCATTTGTGGGGATGGAGACGGCGCTTGGCGTCAGGCGCGGGGTTTGCAACAGAAGCGTCCGCGCAGGGAGACTCGGCAGCAGCTTGGAGAGCGCCATGCCACAGACCGGCACACGCTCTCTCCAAAGGGGCACGGCCAATGGAGCGCACAAGCGCGCGGTGGATGAGCAACGCTCTGGTGTTGGTGCTGGCCTGGTTGGGCAGCGACCAGCACCCACAAGGTGGAATGGAGTTGGGGGCACGTTGGGATGGTGGCTTGACGTGGGGCAAGCCCGGTTTTGTGGCGTCAGATGAGGAAGGGCTGACGCTCTCGCTCGGCGGCGCCCACAAGGGTCTGGCGGTCGAGATGGACGTCGGAGCCGCCCGGGCGTTTGGCGATGACGGTTGGATCGTGCGCCGCGCGGTCAAGGCCATGGTCGGTTTTGGCGTCATGAGCATGGGCGTGGATCATCAGGCCGGCGGCGCGGTGGATTGGGACGACACCCTGTGGTTCTCCCGCCGCAACATGCAGTCGACGGCCTTCGCCATGGAGTTCCCCGCCATGTTCTACATGCGCGACGAGATCCTGGGCCATGAACTGCGCGTGATGCCGACCGCCGTGCAGGTGGGCGGCATCACCTCGCTCAGCACCCTCCAACCCGCGCCATTGACCCACGGCTTCACGCTCTCACTGGAAACGGCGGCCTTTAAGTGGTCCAGTTGGACAGGGCGAGAGTCGTTTGATTTGGCCTTCTTCAAGGCCCAGATCCGTTCCATGGACCTCAACCCAGGCAGAACACCCAAAAACCGGTTTTTCACCACCGACATCAGCGACATTCACATCCACGTGCTCGATTTCAACGGCTGGCAGATCTCCGACTCGCTGGCGCTCTCGGCCCGCGCCGGGTTCTCGATCCTTGGACGCCAGTCCGTGCGCAACGACCCCGAAAGTCTGGCCGAGGCCGCCCTGCCAAGCACCTCCGCGCCCCCCAAAGACGAGCGAAAAGGCGTCTTCAGCTCCGACGACGCCGTATTCTTCTCCGGCCGAGTTGGCCTGAATTGGACCCCGTCTGCCCACCTGGCGCTCGATCTGAACATGTCGACCTTCGCCCGCATAGAACCCACCATGCTGGGCATCGACTACGGCCCCAAAGCCACTGTGGGCATCTCCTGGTTTGAAGACAAAGACACCCTGTGGCGCCTTGAACTGCTGGGCACCATGACCGAACGCGTCGCAGCAGCGCGCTACACCCCCCCAGGCACCAAACGCCTCCAGGTCGGCCAGCGCCTCTACATGGGCCGCGCAGCCCTCAGCCACACATGGACCGTCAGGCAGTGGCTCGCGCTGGAGGCCACCGCCTGGGCCGAGCACTCCGACCGCGATGACCCCCTCTTCTTTGAGTCACAGGCCCCCACCGAACCCCGCGCCATCTTCGGCGGCCGCCTCCAGGCAGTGGTCTCTTTTTAAACCACACCAGCCTCATGCCACCCCCAGATCGCCCAAGAGGCCTCGACATTTCCAAATCCCCCCGATAAACCCTTCTGCCACGACGACACCTGCCCGGCTCAAACTCGCCCGGCTTGAATGACCCCACACGGAGACCCCCTTTGACCGCACAAGACGCACTCTTTGGCCGCCTGGCATCGTGGCACGGCCTGAGCCCCTGGGGCCGCTTCCTCGACGCGGGCACCGGCGATCACTCCCTGCAATGGATCCTCGGCCTGGAGACCAGCGCCTGGACCGCAGTCACCGGCGCACCAGACCGCGCCGCAGGCATGCGCCAACGCTTCGCGCGCCGCATCCGTCCCCAGGATCAAATCGTGGCCGGCAACTGGTCCGATCCCTCTTTTTTGGAAGGTCAGGTCTTTGATGTGGTCCTGGCCGACTACCTCATCGGCGCCCTCGAAGGGTTCGCGCCCTACTTCCAGGACAAAATCCTGCCGCGCCTGCGCCCCCACGTCAGCCAGGCGCTCTACGTCGTTGGCCTCGACCCCTTCCCGCCACGCGCCAAGACCGACGGCGGCGCCCTCATCGTCGAGATCGCTCGCCTGCGCGACGCCTGCATCCTGATGGCCGGCCACCAATGCTACCGCGAGTACCCCATGGAGTGGGTCTCGCGCCACCTGGAGATCGCTGGCTTTGAGGTCGAGCGCCAGGAGCGCATGCCCATCCTCTACGGCGACCGCTTCATCAAAGGACAGCTCGCCGTGGCCCGGCGCAAGCTGCCCTACTTCAAAGACAAAGCCCTGGCACAGTCCATGGGGCGACACATCGACACACTCCAGGCCCGCGCGCTCGAGCACCTTGGCCGCCACGGCCGCATCCGCTTCGGCGCCGACTACACCATCAAGGCTCGACCGGTTTGATGTACCCGCTGCGGGTCATCCTCAAGCGCCGCTTCTCAATGATCGCCTCTTCATCGTCGTGAAAAGCCCACTCGTCTTCCGGCGGACGCTCATCGCGCTTGCGGCTCTTGTTCATGATGCTGCCAGGATAGTCGCTGTGCGGCAGCCCAAAGAAGTGCCCCAGCTCATGGGCCAAAGTCACATGCCAGGCGATCTTGGACAAAATGATCCAACGCTGCTGCCGGTTGTCCCGATTGCGCCAGTGCACACCGTTGATCTCGCCCGGCGCGTCCACGTTGTCCAACTGACCCACCACAAAGACGTCGATCACCCCGCGCTTAAAACGCCCCTGACCCAAACGGTCGCGATCTTTGCGCGTGCGCATGACCTCCATGCCCGCATGCACGCGCCGCACATCGACCACCTCAAAGCCTATCTTGGTGTCCGCAAAGCGCGCGTTGGCCTCGTTCATCTGGCGCGCCAACCACTTGGCGCTCACCACCGGCTTCTTCCTCTTGAAAACCACGTGAAGCCGCACCCCAAAGCAATGCTCCGCACCCTCTGCGCACGGCGGCATCGCCTCCTTGAGTTTCAGAAGCGGCCCTTTTTTGGGCCCCGCCATCGCTTCAGAGGGCACCAGGGCCACAGCGGCCCATGAGGCCACCACGGCTGCGACGATCCATGTCCACGACAATTTCATTGGCTGTGTTTGGTCTTGTGGATGTGTCCGGCGACTCCAACGTGACAGGGAGTTTGGCCCAGCGCTCGGTGCGTGTCAACGAACCACGTCTGTCGCGTCACTGTCGGCGTCCGTAAGGATGTCTGGCACCCCGACAAACGGGTGCCAGACATCCTGGCAAAGACCGGGGAATGGTATGGCGGTACGGGTGCCAGACACCCTTACAAACGGGTGCCAGACATCCCGACAAACGGGCAAAAACGGGTGCCAGACATCCTTACAAAGACCGGGAAAATGAGTGGCCGTACGGGTGCCAGACACCCCGACAAAACCTGCGGATGTACAGGTGCCAGGCACCCGAACAAAACCGCGGAAATGGGCCGCCGTCCGGGTGCCAGACATCCTGACGCAGGCCGACCCGCACGGTCTCCTACCCCGTACGGCTCACTGACACCGAATCGGCCCAAAAGGCAGCGACTGGTTTTCTGCAAAGGCCACCTGGAGCTTCGTGCGGTGCTTGGAGCCAAGGTAGTGGTGGATCTCCTCAGAGACCCCTGCCATCACCGCGTTGTCCCCCGGCCCGGTCTCGTACCCGGCGGCGGCCACCACCGAGCGACCATTGACTGGGTTGGTCACAATCATCCTCGTCCCGGGCGGCGGGCGCTTGCGCCAGAACATGTTGATGTACCAGGCCTCGGCCGCCGCCGGGATCTTCTTGCCCGTCGCCCCCTGCCCATACTGACAGCCCCCCTCGCCAGAGGGCGCCCAGGGCTGACGGCGATCCATGGCGTAACCCGAGACCGCCGCCGAGCGCGCGTAGTGTGCCTTGATCCCGTCGCGGAAGCTTTTGGGCCAGCGCTCTCCAAACGTGTCCTCTTCGGTCACCAGATGGGCTTCAACCGCCACCGGGCCCACCGCTGGCGTCCTCAAATAGTGGCGCCGACGACCACTGCCCTCGTCCACTTCGGCGTAGCAGTCCATGCCTCGAGCGCACTCGCGCCAGACCATCGGCAGGTCGACCCTCCGCACTGCGCAGCTGCCCGCATGCGGTACAAAGCCACCCGGCAGCGCGCCGCCGGGCGCCAACGTCGCCGATGCCTGCAAGATCACTGGCCTTGAGGGCGTGATCGCCCGTGGCCAGCGCATCGTGTGGCACACCGCTCCAGCGCCGCTCTCCAGGCAACGGGCGATGTGGGGGGCTTCAAACGGTCCGTAGGCGTGCTTGCGATCGACGCAGTACCCCAGCGACCGATCAAACTGGGCTCCCAACGGGCACGCCGCCGCGCCTCGGCTCTTGAGCGCCGCTTCCAAATCCCATCGAGACTCGCCGCAGCCCTTCAAGCCCAACGCGCGACACCGCGACGCCATCGCGTCCGTAAACGGCCCCACAGCCTTATCCCCTTGCACACACAACTGGCCATCTTCGTGCAGCGACGAGCCCGCCGGACAATGCGGTTTGGCCTGCCGCACCGCGCCTCGGTGCTCCAACGGCTCGGGCTTGGACGCCACGGGAGCCTCCATCACCGTTGGCATGGCCTCGTACAAACCGTGGGCCACCGCCCGGTATCCGGCAAAAGTCAGATGCACAAAGTCTCCGGCGGCCAGCGGAGGACGCTCGCGCCGCCAGCTCTCCATCGACCCTGGCCCACCCATCCAGGCGTGCGTGTCAAAGTACACGCAGCCCGCCTTATAGGCCGCCTCGCGCTGCACCCGGATGATTTGAGGGATCGGGCCGGTGCCCTCGCACACCTCGCCCAGATCGTTGGCAGGCCTGGGCACCTGGGCCACTGCGGGGGCCTCCGACATCTTCCTCGACCGTTTGCGCCCGCGCCGGCGTTTGCGCTTGCTCTTGCGCCGACGCAGCGTCCGCCCCTGGCTGTCCACACCTTTGGAGCGGCCCGCTGAACCTGCCGATGGGCTCCTCCTGGCCGGCGCGGAGCGCGTCGCTGGCATCCCTGGCGGCGAATACCCTTCCGGCAATGACACCACCGGCGCGCCGCGTCTGCACGCACCCGAAGTCCGACCCAAATCGGGTGGACCCACCGCCACGCAGATCGCCTCGGGGGCCCGCGCCCTCATCTGCGTCAAGAGGCTGTGGTACTGCTGCCCATACGCCTCCATATCCAAGCGCTTTCGATACGCTGAGTTGGAGCCGTACCACATCACCAACATGTCCGGCTTGCGCCACGACATGTAATCGTCCAAAGACGCGTCCGCCCTCTTGTGCGGACTGCGGATCGTTGCCCCAATCACCCCAAATGCGTCGTACTCAACCTTTGCCCCCGGGTACTGCACCACAAACCCATAAAACCGAAACTCGCCTTTTCTCCCCGCCTCCTTGCTCACCCTCAACTCGGCCTTGCGTTGACCATCGGGCAGGACCACCTCCACGCGACCAAGCCCGCTCTCATCGCCTTCGGCGGCGGCCACCGTCGCCAGAACGCTGCCCGTGCCCGAGAGCACCTCAAAGCCAGGCCTACCGGCCTTTTGAGCGTAGAGGACGCTGACTTTTACACCGCGCGGCGGCGTTTGCCCGGCTTTGAGCTTCAACACCATCCGCCCATCGGCGCGCCCCAGGCTCCAAGCCAAACCCCCAGGCCCAAACGGACCCTTGTGCTGCCCATAAATCCAATTGTGCTTCTGCCACGGCCCCACGGCCGTCACGCTCGCCCCAGGCATGCGCCGATCTGGATCGACAAAGCCCGGTGAGGTTGGCCCTCCTGCGGCCATCAAGTCGCGCCACTGGGCGGGCATGGCCGAGACCGAAGAGTGCGAGTCGCCGTAGTGAGAGACCACAAAGGTCCCTTCGCGCTTCACTTTGGGGATGGTTGGGGCGGGTGTGGCGGGTTTTGCTGCGGGTTGGAGGGGTTCTGAGGCCTGAACTGGCGCCGCAAGCGTCTGCAGCGCGCTGTCTGGGATGGTGGTTGCCTCGGGCGACATGCACGCCGAGGCCCACAAACCCACCAACGCCATCGCCCATCCCAAAGGTTTCTTCTCTGTCCTCTTCATGGCCAAACCCGACAACAATGCTTTGGTCTGGACACACACATCGGCATCAAAGAGCGCCCACTTTAGGTTCTCTTGTTCTTTGCCTGTTTAGAAGGAAGCGTGCGGGGTCAGATGATGCCTAAGAGGTCTCTTCAGGCTCATCCTCGGACTCAACCTCGGGTGTGGAGGCCTCTTGCTCGCTTTCGGAGGGGAAGACGTAGAGCCGGTAGAGGGTGGCGATGGCGATCAAGACCACGCCCAGCGCCGCCAGCGAGCCGACGCGCCACAGGCCATCGAGGTAGGAGAGGTCAAAGAGAAAGACCTTCATGGTGGTGCCCAGAATGAGCGCCAAAGAGACCCAGCGCGACACCGCGTTGCGGCGCCAGAGTCCAAAGAGCAGCGCTCCAAAGCCCACCGCAGCCCAGCCCAGCGAGTAGGTCAGTTGCTCGCTGCGGGTAAAGTCCCCGCTGAAGTCCGGGTGGTAGAAGTGGCGGATCTCCAGGGTCACCAGCGCCAAAAAGAGCCCCAACGACAAGAGCCGCAGTGAAAGCACCGAGGCGCGCCCCCACTGCGGACTGCGCTCCAGGTGCCACGCCGACCAGAGCGCGCACCCCACCGCCGAGCCGTAAAGCAGCAAGACCCCATTGAGGATCGGCAAGCCGCCCTCCAGGCCATCGGTGTTGCCAGTGGGCAGAAGGAGCGCCGCCCCCAGGAGCCAGACCATCAGCGCCGCCACCGCCGCCAGCGCCATCTCTTTAAACGCCGCGCCCGCCCAGATGCCCAACACCGCCACGGCCATCCAGCCAAGCCGCGCCGCCATCCCGTCAAAGGCCAGCAACGGAGACAGCGCCAGGAAACCCTGCGCGGCCACAGAGGTGACCGCCAGCACAGCGGCGTTGCCCTCGTGCCCCAGGCGCTTGTTGCGCCACTGCGCGGCCAGCGACACCCCCACAAAGAAGATCGCCATCAAGACCGCCACCACCGCCCAGGTCTGATTGAGGCCAGGCTGATCGTTGTTGTAGGCGTGGCTAAAGGAGAAGGCCATCAGAAACTGCACTGTCGCCGCCGCAACCCCAAAGACCGCCGCAGCGCGCTCTGTGGGCCGCAACACGCTGATGAAGGCCAGCCCCAGAACATAGAGCGCTCCAACCTGCGCAAAGACGTGCATGGCGTTGTCGACTTCAGGCTCGACCAGCCCCAAAAAGAGCACCTGATGCATGAACATCACGCCGTAGGCCAGCGCAGGCAGCGATACCCCCAGCCGGGGCAAGAGCGCCACCAGGACCAGCGCGCCGCCTCCCAGCGGCACCTGCGCCCACCAGGACAGCGCGGGGAAGGTCCACCAACACGCCGCCACGGTCATGACGACCATGGTCGCCACCATGCAGATGTGGAGGTTGGCGATGGCCCACGGGCTGGCGCTGCTGGCCTCGATCCGGCCCCAGGCCGTGGTCGGGCCGTCGTCTTCTTTGTCTTTGTCGGGGACGTAGAACCCCGCGCCCCAAAGGCTGGCACCCATCACGGGCAGGGTCAGCAAGAGGCTTAAGATGATAAAGCTCGGGGTGGTCTCTTCAGGGCCGCGCAGCAGCCAGGCCAACTCGGCCACAAAGGTCAACATCGCCGACAAGGTCAGCAGCACCGGCCAGCGGCGCTTGGCGACCACCGCGATCACCCCCGTGTGCAGCACCATCAGATAGATCAGGAAGCCCACCGGGCTGTCGCTGCTGACGCCCAGCAGCGCCGGGGTCACAAACCCTCCCAGCAACCCAATGATGGCGATGATCAGCAGCTTGTGCCGTATGGAGAGCGCAGCGGCGGTAATGGTCGTCAACACCATCAAACCGCCCGCCAACCACGGCGAAATCAGCCCGTAGAGCGCTGTGGCGGCCCCAAAGGTGGCGTAGAGCCCCACAATCCCCGCCCCCACAAGACCACCCCCCACCGCGCGAATCCGCTTGAAGGCCAGTTCGCCGATGACAATCATCGCCAGACACACCACCGCACCCATCCCGATGCGCAGCTCTGGCCCGATCAAGTCGTTCTCGATGCCGTACTGCACCAAAAGGATCGCGGCCAGCCCCAGCGCGCCGCCGCCGCCCCAAATGGCCAGGTTGGCGCCCAGGAGCTGCTCCAGACCCATCGGCTTTGAGACCTTGGGAGGCGGCGCAGGAGTCGAAGGCCTGGGCGTTTTGGTCTCCTTGAGGTCCGGCGTTGGAATCGGTGCTGGGGATGAATCGGCCGCGCTCTCTTGGGGGCTTTCGGGCGCTGTCTCGGGAGTGGTTGTGGTGTCGGGTTGGGGTTGCTGGGCTGCTTCCTCAGGGATGGAGGTTGCCTCGGGGTCGTTTGAGGCTTGTTGGGCTTCGGCTGCGGGTTGGGGTTGCTCCAGCGGCGGCGTTTCGGCCGCACTTTCGCCCTCTGCGGCTTGTGCTGGGGCAGGTTGAGGTTCGGCGGGTGTCGCAGGTGCAGGCGCAGGGGAAGGGGCGCTTTGAGCGGGGGCCTCTTGGGGTTTGACCTCGGGTTGCGCTTTGGGCGCGGTGGGCTGAGGTGTGAGGGGGCGCTGCTTGAGGTGTTCGGCAAAGGCGAACTGTTGGGCCTCAAGCTCATCGACACGTCGGCGCAGCTCCTGGTTGGTGGACCAGAGGATCAGCAGCCCAATGGGGCTCGCCATGCTCAGCACGATCGCCACACCGGCGATCATCAAACTAAAAAATTCCACGCGACACCTCACCGAGCGGCCACAACACAACCCACAGGATCAAAATGGTTTCTACACGATGGGTGCATTTGATGGATTTGACCACAATAAAGTGCTGGACCTGGGCGGTTGTCGGCCTCAACTCTGTTTGTGATCATGCCCCGCGAGACCTTTTGGGTGAGATAGAGGAGGCCCTATGAAAGTCAACGAGCGCCTGGCGGTGCTGCGCGATCTGCTCCACGGTGAGCCCGATGCGGCCAACATTGCCGCCGCTCAGCGGCTGATTGACGCCTGGCCCGCCGATGAAAACCCCGAGGTGGGCGTGCTCTACGCCCAGCAGCACATGAAGGGGATGCTGCTGCGGATGGTGCGCCAGCGCCAGGGACCGCGCAGTTGGAGCACGCTGGTCGAGGTGGTCGACGCCTGGACGGACAAGGCCAGCCTGGAGGCGCTCATGCCACACCTGCTGGCGTCATTGGCGCAGTGGCCCGACCATCTGCGCGTGGCGCCACAAGGCTGGTTGGAGGCGTTGGTCGACAACAACACCCCCGCAGGCTGGCCTCTGGTGCGTGCGATTCGGCCTGAGGGCTTTAGCGGCGCGGTGCTGCGGCGTTTGCTCGGGCGAACGGCGCTGCGTCAGATCACCGTCTTGGACTTGTGCAAGACCAGGCTCTGGCAGCATCAAATGCGCGACTGGAGCGCCGCGACCCACCTGCGTGACCTGGAAGAGTTGCGTTCGGACCACAACAGCGTGGGCTTCCTGCCGCACTTCCTTCAGACCAAAGGCCACTTCAAACACCTCAAGCGCCTGCACATCCGCGCCAACCGTCAGGCGGCGCCCACGGGTCAACTGCGCGCGCTCTTGCGCGGCGCCCAGGCGCGGCAGTTGACCCACTTGACGCTGGAGCGCTTTGGTCTGACCGCCGAAGATGCCAACGCGTTGGCCACGGCGCCGCTGTGCCAGAATCTGGTGTCGCTCGATCTGTCGAGCAACCCCAACCTGGGGGAGCGCGGCGCTGCGGTGCTCTTTGGCTCGTCCTGGCCCGCGCTCAAGAGCCTCGACATGCGCAACTGTGGTTTGGGCGTGATTGGCACGCTCTCGCTGGTCGATTCCAGCGTGGTCCGCCGCTTGTCCAACCTCAACCTGCGCAACAACGCCATCACCAACGTCGCCGCCGAGGCGCTGCTCGGCTCGCCGTTGCCCCACCTGCGCGCCTTGAACATGGGGGCCAACGGTCTCACCTCGGCTGCCATCCGAGGGCTCTCGGTGGCGTTCGCCGAGCCCGGTCTGGAGCGGCTGGCGTTGCGCGACAACCAGCTTGATGATGACGGCGCTGGGGTGATCGCCCACTGCGCCGGACTGCAAAACCTGCGGATCCTCAACCTGCGCAGCAACCAGCTCACCGCCGCAGGCGCCCAGGCGCTGGCCCGCTCTCCCTACCTCAAGGCGCTGCGCCACCTGAATTTGCGGACCAACCCCATTGGCGACAAAGGCTCTCAGGCGCTGGCGACGTCACCGATCATCGAGCAGGTCCAGCGCCTGGATCTAAGCTCCACAGGGCTTGAAGACGGGGGGCTGGTGAGCTTGCTCCAGTCCCCTCATCTGCGCGCCGTGACAGAGCTGTCGCTGCGCAACAACAACGTCACCACAGAGGGGGTCAAGGCGCTGATTCAAAGCCCCCTGCTTGCCCAACTGCGGCGCCTCGACCTGCGCAGCAACGCCATTGACGATGATGCCGCTGAGCTCCTGGCGCAGGCCCCCAACACCTCTCTCCTGGAGGACATCAGCCTGCGCGAGAACTTCTTGAGCAACGAGGGCGTCGTGGCGTTGATCAAGGGCGAGGGCTTCGAGGGGCTTAAGAGTCTCAATCTTAAGCGCAATTACACCTTTGAGCGGACTTTGGAGAACCGGTTCAACCGCAGGCGCGTGCCTTTTAAACTCTTTTTGATCCCCCCGCGTTATTGAAGTCCGCTGGACCGCGTACCGTTTAAAATGAGCCTTTCGAGGGCGAGATCTCGACTGTGAGAGCCGTCATCGCTGGCTCGTTTTGAGCGGGACTCGAGCCAGTGCAAGTGGACGCAGGTTTGTGCGTCCGCATTTGATGGGACCAGACCGATGTTGGTCGGTGCGGACCTTTTGGGGTCATCATTGGGTGGTCGGTCGGCTCCAAACAAGGCGCTGGAAGAGGGTTCGAGCATGCATTTCAGCACCACCCGTCGACAAAAACCGGGAGTTTCGATGTTTGCTGCACATTTGCGCGATTTCAGGTCCCACACACACCCTTTTGTGTGTGCGTTGGCTGTGCTTGGCCTTGCGATGGTCTCTTTGTTGAGCGCATCCCCCACGGAGGCCAGGCCGATGCACTCTGGGCCCAAGGACATTTTTCAAAAGACCGAGGCTGTTTTCACCGGGACCTTTAGGCAAGGCCCTCAGAACACGGCCTTTGTGGATGTCCACGACGTGATCTGGCAACGCGGCGCGGCCCTCAAGGGGCGAAAGCGGGTGCAGGTCAGCTACGGCAAGCTTCACTATGGGCTCGACGTGGCCGACGGGGTCACCGCCGTCTTCTTTTTGGGGACGTTGGACGAGCTGGTTTACATCGCCGAGCCCGCAAAGCCGGTTCCTCTGCAGTTCCTGGGGGGCTTGCCGCTCAACATGCGGGGGTTTTACGCCTTCAACGCCCACCTGACCACGCCGTCGATGGTGACCTTGGAGGGGATCAAGCAGGCATTTAAGACCAAAACCTTCAAAGAGCGCTTCAAAATCTCGGTGGCCTTTCCCAGCGCGGCAGGTTTGAGCGCCGATCCAGGGTTGACGTTCACCGGCGAGGTTGTGGATGGGAGTGTTGCGCCGCTTAAAGGGCCGATCGGTGGGTCGATTCAGGACGCCAACGTGTCTTTTTCCAGTTGGAACCACTCCGTCACGTTGAATCTGGGCGGCAAAGGGACCCGCACCGAGTTGATGGGGCGCTTTGAGCGGGTTGAACAGGGGGTTTTGGTCGGGGTCGTGGTGTCGGGAGGGCCAGTGCTGAACGCGATCTCGCTCAAACAGTGGCTCAAGACGGGCAGGTCGGCCTTGAATGTGACCGTTTCGATGGGAAAACGTCAGGCGACGCTGGCGTTGACCGGTGAGGCTGAGGGCAGCCTGGGTCCTGGGCTGGGCGCAGAGGGCTCTTTGGCGCGGATCGGGCGCTTTGATGGCAACGGTTACTACAACCAGTACGGCAAAGGCCCCACTGTGGACCCCTCCACGCACGGTTGGCATCTGGAGATCGCCACATCCGCAGGCCCACTGTGGATCACCTTGCCCCTTTCGACCGTCGATCAGGCCGCAGGGCCTTTGTTGCGCCGAGCCGCCAGTCTCCAGGCGCAGGTGTTGACGGCTTTGGTCAGTGGAGACCAGCCCGTGGTTTTCTCTGGGGCCCTTCAGGGCACAGGAATCCTCTCTTTGAATCCCTGAACGTCCCCTTTGCCTCCTTTCCTGACCTTCGTCGCTCCCAATCCTCTCCATCGGGCGCTCTCTTGCGCCAGACAGAGCACCGTTTTAAGCGAGACTCGGTCCAGATCCTCCCGGTGTGCCATCATTGCGGCGTTCGTTTTGTTGGAACGCCCCATACAGTGGTTGTGTGGGGTGAGCGCAGGGGGTGGGCGAGCATAAAAAATCAAAAAAAGTGCCTTTTGGACGCAACTTCTACGCGCAGCGCCCGACAACTGACCTCCCGAGGCTGGCCATTTGAACGCCAACACCGGGAGAACCCTCATGTTGAACGAAGAAAGCTGTGCGTTGCGTCATCCAGATCACGGTCTGGAGGAAGAGTTGATCCAGTGGGTCGGCTCATTGGGCTACGATCTGGATCCATTGACCATCCCCAGGGGGATGCACCACCCGTGGGCGCTCGAAGCCGCCCACAATGAAGTGCAGAGGCTGGTGCACGTGGGGCATTTGCCCGCCGACGCGTCGTTTCGAGTGCTGATGGGGGTGGTCGACCCTGGCCGGGAAGCGCTGGTGGCGTGGCAGGCGCGCTGGGCGGGGCGTTTGTGGCGGCGCAACCGCACCTTTCGTGGCCTCCTGATGGCCGTGGACCCCCAAACACGTCAGGTTCTTGTCTCCGTCCTCTACCCCGACGGCTGTCCACAGCGCCCGGGGCTGCATCACATCATCTGGCAACCCTCCAGCGACGAGGCGCCTGGCACCGATCGCCTCTCTCGGCTTCAGATCCTGCCTGAAGACACCAGCGCAGAGGCGCTCACGGTGCGATTGCGTGAAGATCTGGACCTGAAGCGGCTGACGCGGGCCTTTTTCACCACCCTGGGACAGATCCACGGACGTTTGGCGGCTTGCACCCCTGGACTGAGTGTCGAAGACGGCCAGGAGTTGGCCCAGTTGACCATCCGCAGGATCCTCTTCCTCTACTTTGTGCAGCGCAAGGGTCTGTTGGCCGGGCAACAGGACTTCATCAGGCGACATGTCCGGCGCGTGATGTCCTCAGGGGGCAATCTCCACCGGCGTCTGCTCAAACCTCTCTTCTTTGGTGTCCTCAACGTCAGGCCCGAGCGCCGAGATGAGCACGCGCAGGCCTTTGGGGACATCCCCTACCTCAACGGTGGCCTCTTTGAGCCCTCCAGGTTGGAGCGCGAGCGTCCGCTCCTTGAGCTTCCCGACGAGGCGTTGCTGGAGGCCTTTGACAAGCTCTTTGAGCGCTTTGCCTTTGTGACCCGCGAAGACGGCCATGGTCTGGGCGTCGATCCCGAGGTTCTGGGGCGCGTCTTTGAATCCATGATGGCCTCTGAGGAGCGCGAGGGGACGGGGACCTTCTACACCCCGCGCCCCGTCGTGCACGAACTGGTGGCCCAGGGGCTGAAGCTGGTCCTTGAGCGCATCGGTCTTGGCCCCCAGGTGGCCCAGGCGCTGGCCCAGGGCGACCGCTCGCTCCACATCGATCCTGCGCAGGCATCCAAAGCGTTGGCTCGCCTTGACGACGTGGCGGTCTTGGACCCCGCTTGTGGTTCTGGGGCGTTCTTGTTGGGGATCCTGCTGCGACTGGAAGATGTGGTGGAGCGTCTGAGCTTGGCCACGAGCCCTCCAACGCCGTTTGACGCGGTGGCGGTGAGGCGGCGGTTGATCCAGCGAAACCTCCATGGTGTGGACATCAACCCGGCGGCGGTGCGGCTGTGCGAGCTGCGCTTGTGGTTGGCCATCCTGGACGCCAGCCCTGCCGGCGCGCGGCTTGAGCCGCTGCCCAACCTCGACTGCCGGATTCGCCAGGGCGATGCGCTCCTGGAGCCGATCGACTGGACCGTCTCTGCGGGGGACATCCGCCTGCTGGCGTCGCAGATCCACGATCTGGAGGCTTTGAAGGCGCGGTACGGGAAGGCGGACAGCACGGGGCGCGCGTTTTTGCGCCACCACCTCCAGGAGGCCGAGTCGAGCATCACCGAGGCGTTGATGGAGCGCCGCGTGGCCAAGCTCAGCGCCGAGTTGGAGTCGCTCCAGGTGGCCGAGCGGACGACGCTGGTGGAAGCCGGGGCGCGCGTGCGGGCACGGCGAGCCTGGATCAAGCTTGAAGAGCAGGTCGATCACCTCAAGGTCAGGCTCAAGGGGCTGCGCGAGGGCAAGAGCGTGCCGTCTTTTTCTCCCCTGGTGCACTTCCCCGAGGTGATGGCGCGCGGCGGCTTTGATTGGGTGGTGACCAACCCTCCGTGGGTGCGGCCTCACGCGGTGGGAGACTCGGTGCGCTCGCTCCTGCGCCGCCGGTACAAGACGCTCAGCGATGGGGCGTGGACGGCGGGGGGCGTGTTGGCCCACCTCAAGGGCGCTGGCAGTCAGGGCGACATGTCGGTGTGTTTTGTGGAGCGGGCGCTGGAGTTGATGGCGCCGGGGGCGGTGTTGACCGCCTTGCTGCCCTCCAAACTCTTGCGGGCGCTTTACGGCGGCGGCGTGCGCCGGCTGCTGATGGCGCAGGCTCCGCCGGTGTGGGTGCGCGAGTTTGGTGAGGGGATCTTTGAGCGGGCCACGACCTACCCGGTGGGGATGGTGGCCACGCGGACCGTGCCGCAGCGCACCAGCGTGGTGACCGTCGTGGACGATGAAGGGACCCACACCATCCCGGTGCGCGGCCTTCGCCTGGATCCCGGCGACATCGGATCTCCATGGTGGATGGCCCAACGCCGCGCTGAAGACCCCGTTGATGCGCTTGCTCGCCTTGGCATGCGTGTGGGCGATCACCCCGCGTTGCAGGTGCGCCGTGGTCTGATGACCGGGCTCAACGAGGCCTTCATCAACCGGGACGTGATGGATCCTGTGGTGCGCCGTCGGTTGCGGCCTTTGCTCAAGGGGTCGGGTGTGGGGGCGTGGTCCTACAAACGCTCTGGGGCGCTCTTGTGGACCCACGATGACGAGAGTTTCCAGCCGATCGACGAACCCGATGAGGCGATCATCGAGGCATTGGCGCCTTTTGAGGCCAGATTGCGCAAACGCCACGCTTTGCGTAAGCGCGCGCAGTGGTGGCGCGTCTTTCGGGCCCACGCCGATCAGCGCGGCCCCAAAGTGGTTTGGAGGGACATCGGGCGTCACCTTGAGGCCACGGCGGTACCGGGCGAGGTTGAGTTTGAGGGGGAGCAGCGCCCGTTGCTGTTGCTCAACACGACCTACTTCATCCCGGTGCAGACGATGGAGCAGGCGATGGCGTTGGCGGCCTGGTTCAACTCGGCCCCGGTGCGTCGCTTTGCCAACGCGCTGGCCGAGCGTGCCGCTGGTGGTTATCGGCGCTTCTTTGGGTGGGTGGTGGCGCTGCTGCCGCTGCCCGACGCGATGATCGACGGTTTTGGTGCCTTGGGCTGGGAGGCTGCGTTGGAGGCATCGGAGCCGCTGCGGGCGTTGCAGGCGTCGAGCCTGCGCATGCACGCGGGGCAAGGCGATCCGCAGGACGTGCAGCGGATCAATGAGGCGGCGCAGGCGTTGGCGGCCAGCAGTCACCTGCGTCGAGGCCTCTTTCCGGTCTCCGAGGTGGCGTCATGAGCGCCCTGGGGTGGTTGGCGCGCGTTCTGGACGCTGAGTTTGCCTGTGAGCGTGTGTCTGACAGTGCGTTGACCCCGTTTCAGCAGTTGGGGTTGGCGGCTGTGGAGCGCGCTTTGGACCTCTACGGCGGCGCGTTGCTGGCCGATGAGGTCGGTTTGGGCAAGACCCACGTGGCGGTGTCGCTATTGAAGCACCGAGGCGGCGGTCTGGTGTGCGCTCCGGCGGGGTTGTTGCCGATGTGGCGGCGTCGTGTGGCCGAGGCTGGGGCCAGTGGGGTCTCGTTTTGCAGCCACGCGCTGCTGGCGCGCGGTCAGTTCGACCTTGAAGATGCCCCGCAAGGCGTCGTCGTGGTCGATGAGGCCCACGGTTTTGTCAATCCACAGGCTCGCCGTTCCCAGGCGGTCGCCGCGCTGGCGATGCGCAGGCCTGTGTTGCTGCTGACGGCGACGCCGGTGGGCATCAGCGCGGGGGATTTGGGGCGTTTGCTGCGTCTCTTTGTGCCCCACGGGGCGTTGATGCCGCTTTTGGGCGCCTCATTGGAGGATTTTTTGGCAAAACCGGGTGCCGATTTGTCGTTGTTGTGGCGCTCGGTGGTGATCCGCAGGCCTCGGTGGCTGATCCAGCAGGCCTGGCCGTCTGGGGTCGAGGTCTTGGGCTCGGATGGTCGCCCAAAGCGCCTGGGGTTTCCCGTGCGGCGCGATGTGCGGCTTGCCTGGGAGATGGACAACGGCACGGCGGCGGCGCTGGAGCGGCTTGTGGATGGCGTGACGGGCTTTGATGAGGCGTCGCTGGGCATCTGCGGTGGGTTGTTGGGGGCGTTGCTCCTGGCGCGGCTGGAGTCGAGCCCCGAGGCGGTCGATGTGTCGCTGGCTCGGCTTGAGGGTTTTGTGCGCCGTCGTCTGGAGGCGCTGGCAAAGGGGCGCGATCTGGACCGGAGGGCTTGGCGGCGTTGTTTTGGGGCCATGGTGGCCGAGGAAGATCGCCAGCAGGTGATGGCCTTCATGTTTGATCCGGCGCTGCAGCCGGGCCAAGGGCCTTTGTCGGCCGCTTTGGGGGGTCAGCTTGCGCAGATCCAGCGCTTGCGTCAGGCGGTCGAGGTCTGGCGGCGCGCCGATCCCAAGTTTGCGGCGCTGGTGCGCTGGTGTGAGTCCGAACCAGGGCAG
This sequence comes from uncultured Pseudomonadota bacterium, assembly GCA_937123825.1. Classification (GTDB taxonomy): domain Bacteria; phylum Myxococcota_A; class Bradymonadia; order Bradymonadales; genus CAKZKQ01. The sequence continues at coordinate 9,929 of CAKZKQ010000246.1, read as the reverse complement.
GGGACCGCAGTCATCTTTACTCGCTTTGCGGACACCGCCCGGGCTTTGCACCACAAGCTTCAGGCGCGTTGGCCCATCGACGAGGTGGGGCTGGTGACCTCGGGCCACGGTCGGGTGGGTGCGTTGAAGGTTGGGGTGGCGGGTGTCCTGGAAGCACTTGAGGCGGGGCGTTTGAGGGTGTTGGTGGCCACCGACGTGTTGGCCGAGGGGTTCAACCTCCAGAGCTGCGCCAGCGTGATCAGCCACGATTTGCCCTGGAACCCCAGGCGGTTGGTGCAGCGCTTTGGCCGCGTGGATCGTCTGGGGAGGCCTGGGCGGCAGGTCAACGCTGTGCTGATGGTCCCCGAGGCCAGGTTTGAGCGTTGGTTGGGTCAGGTGGAGCGTTTGGGGGCGCGGGCCGAGGTCATGGAGCGCATGTTGGGTCAGCGCCTCCATACCGCCGGTTGGCTGCGCGGGGTGCTGCGCGGCGAGGTGGAGGTGGAGAGTGAGGCAGCGATGGAGGCCGACCTGGGCTTGAGGCTGGCGTGGTGGCGTTTGGAGGGGGCGAGGCGAGCCGATGGGGGGCCGTTGGGGTGGAGGGTGCGGGCGACGCCGCGTCAGCCTCCTGGGGTGTTGTTTGTGGTGTCGTTGGGGTTGCCGGGGGCGGCGCCGAGGTGGTGTTTTGTGCCGCAGCAAGCGGGCGCGCCGTTGGTGGTGCGCAGAGGGGCGTTGGTCGAGGGCGTGTTGGCGTTGCCTCGTCGGCGCCGGGAGCCGTTGATGGTGCCTCCGGCGATGGCGCTGCGGCGCGCGTTGGAGGATGCGTGGTGGCACCGTCAGCGTTTGCGCGCGGCGCGTCTGGGGCCGCCGGCGCATCCGCCAGGGTCGGCCGCGGCCCGGCTCTTGAGGCATCTGGCGGCGTTGCCACCGCCCAGACCGCACGAGACGGCTGTGGTGTCTCGCAGAGAGGCGCTGCGGCGAGCGTTGGCGGTGCCGTTGCCCGCGCACCTGGCGTGTGCGGTGGATGGGGCGCTGCGCGGCGGTGAGCCGCTGGAGGCGTTTGAGGCCATTTTGAAGGGGCACGGCGTCGAGGCGAAGCGCGGTGAGGAGGGCGGTGAGTTGGAGGTCCTGGGGTTTGTGGTTTTTGCTGCCGAGCCGTCTTGAGGGTGTTGTGGTGTCTTTGAAAGGGGGTTGCTTGAAGTCGGGGGAGGCCTGACTTGATGGCCACCTGCAGCGGGGGCATGAGGGGGCGGCAGCCCCCACCCGTATCAAGCCAACGTGGCGTCGCGTTGTATTTTCAGGTGCGTGTGAGGGGCCGCTGACGTTTTCGGAGTCAAAAAGCGGGGGCATGAGGGGGCGGCAGCCCCCTGTGAGGCAGGGTTTTAGCCCAGGAAGGGGGCAGCCTCGGGGGCTTGTTCTTTGAGGGCGGCCAGCGCGTCGGCGTCGATGCTCTGGGCGTATTCGTTCAGGAGGATGATCAAGGGGTGGTCGCCGGAGAGGCCCTCGATGTCCTTGAGCATGGGGGCGGCGGCGTCGGCCAGTGCGTGGCCGTAGGGCAGGAGCGTCTCTGAGAAGAGCGCGGGGTCTGGGGCGCGCTCGGGGTCTTGGATGGCGTTCAGGAGGGTGGGCAGGGCGCGTTGGCTGGGCACAGAGGCCAGCGCAAAGGCGCAGAGGTAGGCGATGGTGGGGGTGTCGAGCGCCAGGCAGTCGAGCAGTGAGTCTTCGAGCCTGGGGGCCGAGAGCGAGAGTTGCTCGGAGAGGCGCTCAAGTTCATCGTCGTCCATGCGTTCGGCGGCCATCAGGACGTCCATGACGGCGTCGGGGTTGGCGTGTCGCAGGAGTTTGATGGCGGCGTCGAGGCGTTTTTCCTCGTCGACGAGCATGGCTTTGAGTTCTTCTTCGTTGAAGTCGGCGCCAGCGGCGACGGGCAGCTCATCGAGTTTGTCCGAGGCGTCCAGCGTGGGCGGGTCCTGGAGGTCGTCGAGGTCGCCTTCGAGGTCGCCTTCGGGGAAGGCGCTCAGGAGGTCGTTGTCTTCGGCGAAGGATTGGGCGCGACGCAGTGCGGCGCGGGCCAGCTCGGCCAGTTCGGCGCCGAGGGTGGAGTCGAGCCCTTCGGTGGCCTCGATGAGGTCCTGCCAGTTTTCCCAGGTTTCGAGGGGGTCGAGGTCGTTGCGGCCGCCGACGCCGAGTTCGATTTCGGCCCAGGTGGAGGCCAGCAGGGTGATGAGTTTTTGCTCGTCTTCGGCCAGCGAGAGTTCGACGGCGACCTGGCGCAGTTCGGGGGCCAGGGCGATGCCAAAGCGCACGGCAGCGCGGGCGACGCGTTCCTGGATGGAGGCGAACCAGGCGAGGCTGAAGGAGCGGTTTTCGATGAGGTAGCGGAAGGTCTCGGGGCCGGACCAGTAGCCGACGATGCCTGCGGCGAGTTTGACGCGTGCAGGCGAGTCGAGGTCGGTGAAGGAGTCGCGCTGGAAGTTGTGGCGCATGCTGCCGAGGCGTTCGTAGTCGGGGGCTTCGATGCGCCGCAGTGCGTCGTCGTAGCTCAGGCCCTGGCTTTGGTTGAGGCGCTCGGAGGCCAGCGATTGGAGGTGTTGCGCGTTGAACTCCAGGGGTTCCTTGAAGGTCAGCACCTGACGCAGCTTGAGGTCGTCGCCGTAGAGCGCGGCGCGCAGTTCAAACTTGTTGGACAGGGCGCTCAGCAGGCGTTTGTCGACGCCTTTGCGCACGTCCATGGGCCAGTAGAGGTCATCGATGAGGTTTTCGTTTTCATCGAGTGCGGCCAGCAGGACGGTGATGAGGGGAAACTCGTTGAGGTCGTGGAACTGGAGGAAGAGCCTGGGGTCGTTTTGTGTGAAGCGGCGCATGCGCTCTTCGCTGAGGCGATAGGAGAGCAGGATCTGGTCGCCGTTCTGGGTGTGGTAGTAGGCGCGGCTGCCGGCCTTGAGTCGGTTGAAGGTCCGGGGCGCGCTGTCGGTGACGGGCAGCTCGCTGGACGAGGTGCGCGCCAGGGGTGAGCCGTTGGTGCGCGCCAGCGGCGGAGGCGGTGATGAGTCGCCGTCGAGTTCCCAGCCTCGGTCGGTGTCGGCGCCCCATCCGGCGGTGCTTTCGGGGGCGTTGTTGTCGTCGACGCTGGTGGCGTCGAGGGATTTGTAGAAGACCTCGCGGGGGACGACGGTGGTGGGTTCGTTGTCCTGGCGTCCGGTTTCGGCCGGCGTGATGCCTTTGCGCAGGGCGGCTTCTTTGTCCTGGAGGCGGCTCTTGAGGCCTTCAAGGTTGAAGCGGCGCGCGGCCAGCTCGTGGCGTTCCTCGGCCAGTTGCCGGGCCTGGGCTTCGAGCTGTTGGCGTTGGCGGCTCAGGTCGGCGTTTTCGGGCGCGGGGCCTTGGGTTTGTTGGGGGCTGCGGCACTCGTCTTCGGCCTGGAGAAGTCCCTGGGCGCCAAAAACGGTGCGGAATTCGCGCACGTAGCGCGGCAGCGCGCCGCCCGCGGTGGCCATTTGTGAGAGGACGGCGGTGCGCTGGGCAAACTCCATGTGCCGCATGCTGTCGGGCAGGACAAGCGCAAAGAGGCGCAACGCTTCGTCGTGGTAGAGGACGGGCAGCGCCAGGGCAAAGTGCTCATCGGTGTGCGGATCCACGACGGTGGTCAGGCGGCCCTCCATCAGCTCGGTCCTCAGGTGGGGGGACTCGGTGATGTTGACCTGGGAAAAGACCATGGCCTCGAAGGTGTCGCCGGAGCGGCCTGTGACGGTGACGCTCTTGCGCAGCGTGCGTCCCAACGGGCCTTGATAGGGTTCTTCGCTGTGCGCGGTCATCCCGTTGGCGGAGCGGACTTCGGTCATGTGGGTCACCTCGTGGAGATGTGGGCGGGTTTGTCCGGTGGGTTGGCCCCGTTTGTTGGGGCCATGTTCTGGGGTGTTGCGCAAGGGGCCGGTGCTGCGGGCCGCTTGCGCCCCGTTGAATCAGAGCACCCTGGAGACGTAGTCGATGAAGTCGATCTTGGTGATGATGCCAGCGACCTTGTCCTGGTCCATGACGACAACCGTGCGCCCTTGCGTGATGAAGTGGCTGATGAGGTTGACGCGGTTGGAGGGCTCGACGATGGCGAACTGGGCTTCAATGAGGCTCTCGATGGTGCCTTCAGCCTGGCCCTGGTGTTCCAGGATGTGGGTCAGCACGTCGGACTCGTTGATGACGCCCACGACGCGGTTGCCGTCGAGCACGGGGAGCTGGCTGATGCCCTCTTTTTTCATGGTCGACACGACCTCGCGCACGGGGGTGCTGGGCGTGGCGGTGAAGAGGGCGCTGTTGCCTTTGTGGGCCAGCAGGTCGGCGACGGTGCCGGTGTCGAGTTGGTTTCCAAGGAAGCCGTGCTCGCGCATCCAGTCGTCGTTGAAGATCTTGGAGAGGTAGCGGGTGGCCGAGTCACAGATGATGACGACAATGCGCATGGGCTTGTCCATCTGCTCGGCGTAGCGCACGGCCGCGGCGACGGCGCCGCCAGAGGAGCCGCCGCAGTAGAAGCCCTCTTCACGCACAAGACGGCGCGTCATGTCGAAGCACTCTTTGTCGGAGACGCGGATGACGTCATCGACGATGTCGAAGTGCATGGTGGTCGGCAGGAAGTCCTCGCCAAAGCCCTCGACTTTGTAGGAGTAGGCGTCGGTGAGCTTGCCGGTCTTGAAGTAGTCATAGTAGAGGGAGCCGAGCGGATCGACGCCGATGACCTTCATGTCGGGGTTGTGCTCTTTGAGGTAGCGCCCGGTGCCGGAGATGGTGCCGCCGGTACCCATGGTGGCCACAAAGGCGTCGATGTTGCCGCCGGTCTGGGTCCAGATCTCAGGGCCGGTGGTGCGGTAGTGGGCCTTGGGGTTGGACTGGTTGTGGTACTGGTTGGCGTAGAAGGCGCCGGGGGTTTCGTCGGCGATGCGGCGGCTGACGCAGTAGTAGCTGCGGGGGTCTTCGGGTTCGACGGCCGTGGGCGTGATGACGACCTTGGCGCCGAAGGCGCGCAGCGACTGGATTTTCTCCTGTGACATCTTGTCGGGCATGACGAAGACGCACTTGTAACCCTTGATGGCGGCGGCCAGGGCCAGGCCCATGCCGGTGTTGCCGCTGGTGGCTTCGACGATGGTGCCGCCGGGCTTGAGGGCGCCCTCTTTTTCGGCGTCCTCGATGATCTGGAAGGCCACGCGGTCTTTCACCGAGCCGCCGGGGTTGAGGTATTCAAGCTTTCCGTAGATCTCGGCCTTGGTATGGCGAGCCACTTTGTTGAGCTTGACCAGCGGTGTGTTGCCAACGATCTGGGTGACGTTTGTGAAGAGACCTGCGGTCATCTGGGTTCTCCTTCGAGTCTGGCGCGTGCCTTGTTGGGTTTGTCAGGAACTGGCTAAGCCCGGTCTCCAGGGGCCAGACACCCGAGTCGGCGATGGGGAGCCGGCCTGATGGGTAGTATCACGGACCCCCGGCCAGATCAATGCCCAAGGCGCGCGTTGGCACCGGGCGCGGTGTGCTGCTATATTCCGCGCGCCGTGGCTTGAACGATCGGGCCACGTGGGTGCCTCGTGCGCCGCTGGTGGGTGGCAATATTGACCCAATCGTGTTGTCACCAGGGGGTTGGTGCATAGAAATCTACGGGCACGGCGCCGGGGTGGATGCTCTGGTCAGTGGTATGAATGGTCAAATGCAATGGTGCCGACCGGGTGTGTCGGCCATGAATTATGATGTGGTGAGATGTTATGGGCATGTTTGATTTCCTCTTCGACAAAGAGAAGGCCAAGACGCGTCAGATTGAGAAGCTGCGCAAGAAGCTGACCAACATCTGGGTCCAGTCCCCCGACCGGTACCTGGCGGCCGAGCAGCTGCGCGACCTCAACGACGACGAGGCCTGGCGCGCGATGCTCGATCGCTTCAAGACCCAGGTGAAGAACACGACCTACGACACCCAGGAGAAGCTGGACATGTGCGACATGTTCGTCACCCAGGGCGGCGCCAGGGTCATCCCCGTGGTTCAGGGCTACATCCGGGCCAACACCAACCACATCAACTTCCCCATGCGCATTCTGGATGATTTGATGCCCAGCAATGACATGGCGGAGTTTCTGACGACGCTCCTGTCCGAGATGGACATTGAGTACGAGCGCGATCCGGAGAAGAAAGAGCAGCTCATCCTGCGCGCCGAGAAGTTCAAGGACTTTGATGAGCTCAAGGAGCAGGTGGCGCGCTTTGTGGCGGACGACAACGAGACGATCCGCTTTCTGGCCGTCAACCAGGTCCTCAACCACAGCGAAGACCCCTGGGATTCGCTGCGGGTCAACCTGCGCTTTGAAGACTCGGGCCGCATCCTGAACCTGGTCTGCGAGCGTTTCCGCGACACCGATCAGTGCGCGCTGGAGAACCTCGAAGACCAGGACGCCCGCGAAGACCTGACCGAGCGCCTGCCCAACGAGTACTTCCTGACCGAAGAGGGCTTCATTCGCCCCAAGGTTTGATGTGATCCTGGCCGTTGTCGCCCTGCAAGGCGGCGGCCTTTGGCAGCGGCGGCGCGTGTTGACGCTTTTGCTGGAGCCGCCATGACCTCCTCCCCCTCCCTTCCGTATTGGATTTGTCCCGAGCTTGCCTGGATCGATGGTCGGATGCACGCCGACAAAGCCATCGCTCTGAGCGGCGACGGCCTGATTGAGGCCGTTGTGACCCGCGCTGAGGTCCCTGCCGGGCAAGTTGTCGAAGATTTGCCGGGCGCTGCGTTGCTGCCGGGCTTTGTCAATGCTCACAGCCACGCTTTTCAGCGCGTTTTTCGGGGGCAGACCGAGTTTTTGCGCACCGGGGCTGAGCACGAGGACTTCTGGTCCTGGCGCCAGCAGATGTACGGCGCCGCAGGCCGCCTTGATCCGCAAACCACCTACGACATCGCCCGGCGGCTCTATGCCGAGATGCGCGCGGCGGGCTGGACCTCGGTGGGGGAGTTTCACTATGTCCACCACGGCGCCGATGGTTCGGCGCTGAGTCCGGCGACGGCCATGGCGGACGCCGTCATTCAGGCGGCTGTGGATGTGGGGCTGCGGATCAACCTTTTGGCGGTGCTCTACCACACCGGAGGGATCGGGGAGCCTGCGCGGCCCGACCAGCGCCGGTTCATTTCGGGCTCTTTGTGGGCGTTTACGTCGCTGGTGGAGGCGCTGCTGGCCCGCTGGGGCAGCCATCGGCTGGTGACGGTGGGTTTGGCGCCGCACTCGGTGCGCGCGGTCCCGGTGGACTGGCTGGAGGCGCTGGCCCAGTGGAACGCCCAACACCATTTGCCCGTGCACATGCACCTTTGCGAACAGACCGCCGAGGTCGAGGCGTCACACCGGCTTCTGGGCGCCGGTCCCATGGAGGTGGTGCGCCGCGCAGGGCTGCTGGGGCCGGGCTTTGTGGCCGTGCACGCCACCCACCTTGAAGCGGACGATCCAGCCCGGCTGGCCAACGCTGGGGCCATGGTCTGCGCCTGTCCAACGACCGAGGCCAACCTGGGCGATGGGTTTCTGCCCGCGTCGGCGTTGATTGAGGCAGGGGTGGAACTGTGTGTTGGTTCAGACAGCCATATCGTGGTCAACCCGTTTGAAGAGCTGCGCCTGATCGAGAACAACGAGCGCCTCCAGCGCCGCCGCCGAAATGTCCTGGCAAAATTTGTCGAGCCCGCCGCTGACGAGCCCGACAAGCGCCGCGTGGCCCCTTTCTTGTTGGACGTTGGGGCGCGTGGCGGTGCCAGGTCGCTGGGGCTAGATGCGGGAGAGATCAAGGCCGGTCAGGCCGCCGATCTGGTGGCGGTGAGCCTGCGAGACGCTGCGTTGGAAGGGGTCCCGATGGACTTTCTGGCAGAAGCGCTCATCTTCAGTGCGGACACGCGCTGTGTGTTGGACACCTGGGTCGCCGGGGTCCGTGGTTGATGCCGCGCGGTTCGTTCAAAGAACCTTTTGTTGGGCTCCTGGGGCACTTGCTTCCGATGGCCCAACGACGCGGAGCGCAGCATGACCACCCCCAAAGTCGAGCAAACCCCTTCGAGCGATAAACCAAGCCGCCTACGGCGCGCAGGCAAGGGGCTCTTGTGGGTTTTGGGCGCGGGTTTGGTGCTCTTTGCGGTCACGCTGGTGGGGACCACGAGCATGCTGGAGACCTTTGGCGCCAGCGCGCAGGGGGCGCGTCTGGATCGCATCAAACGCTCGCCGCAGTACAAAGACGGCCAGTTCACCAACGTCATCCCCACCACGCCGGGCCTCAAAGAGGGACGCGGGTGGAGCACCATGACGCGCTTTCTCTTTGGCGACGAAAAACGCATCCCCGACGGCCAACTGCCCATGGCCACCGGCACGGTGGAGCGCTGGAAAACCGCGCCCGTCAGCGGCCTGCGGGTGACCTGGCTGGGCCACTCCACGATGCTGCTCGAGATCGACGGCGTCACAGTGCTCGCCGATCCAGTCTGGGGCCAGCGCGCCTCGCCGTCCTCCGTGGTGGGACCAAAGCGATACCACCAGCCCCCGGTCTCGCTGTCCCAGTTGCCGTCTTTGGACGCCGTGGTCATCTCCCACGACCACTACGATCACCTGGACATGCCGACCATCAAGGCACTGGCCCAAACCACCGACGTGCACTTCTACGTACCGCTGGCGGTGGGCGCACACCTGGAGTTCTGGGGGGTGCCCACCGAGCGCATCCACGAGATGGACTGGTACGAAGAAGCCCAGGTCGGCGCGCTGAAGGTGGTCTCGACACCGTGTCGCCACTTCTCAGGGCGCAAAGGCTTTGACCGCAACAGCACGCTGTGGACCTCGTGGGCCTTTGTGGGCCCCCAGCACCGGGTCTATTTTGGCGGCGACTCGGGCATGACCCCGCAGTTTGAAGAGATCGGCGAGCGCTTTGGACCCTTTGATCTGACCATGCTGGAGGTCGGGGCCTACAACGAGAACTGGGGCGACATCCACCTGGGCCCCCATCAAGCGCTCAAAGCCCACAAAATGCTCCAAGGCAAAGTCCTGCTCCCCATCCACTGGGGTACCTTTGTGCTCGCCCCCCACGCCTGGGACTCACCGCCTGAAACCTTGATCGACCAAGCCCCCAGTGCCGGCGTCAAGTTGGCCATGCCGATCCTGGCTCAGCCCATCGAGCCCTCGGTAGAGACCCCGCTGGAGCCCTGGTGGCGTTCGGTGCGTTAGGTTCTGTCTGATGGGGTGTGTTGCCTCGTGTTCCCGCTGGCCGTAATCTGATCTTCAAGGCAAGGCAGACCAGATTTGGGGGGAGACGACATGCAATGGTGGTGGTGGGCGCTGGCGGCCTTTGGCGCCGTGGTGCTGCTGATGGCGATCTACGACGTGGTGCAGCGCAAGCACGCGATCTTGCGCAATTTTCCGGTCATTGGACACTTTCGGTACTGGTTGGAGTCGGTCGGCCCCGAGCTGCGCCAGTACATCGTGACCAACAACAACGAAGAGCGTCCCTTTTCACGCGATCAGCGCCGCTGGATCTACGCCTCATCCAAAAAAGAGAACAATTACTTTGGTTTTGGCACCGATCAGGACCTGGAGCTTGGCTCCAACTACCTCATCATCAAGCACAGCACCTTTCCCTACCGCGATCCCAGGCCAAATAAGGACGCCCACAAGAGCACCGTGCCGTGTGCCAAGATTCTGGGCGGCTGGAGAGGGCGCAAGCATGCCTTTCGGCCCCAGTCGGTGATCAACGTCTCGGCGATGAGCTTTGGATCGCTGAGCGCCAACGCTGTGCAGGCGATCAACAAAGGCTGCGCGCTCTCCAGTTGTTTGCACAATACTGGTGAGGGGGGCATCGCACCGCACCACGATCACGGCGGCGGTCTGATCTGGCAGCTTGGCACCGGTTATTTTGGCGCCCGCAACGCCGACGGCGGCTTTGGCATGGGGGCGCTGGGCGAGAAGGTGGCCCGCTTTGACGTCATGGCCATT
>CAKZKQ010000245.1 GCA_937123825.1 uncultured Pseudomonadota bacterium | reverse complement strand
CCACCCCAAAGCGCTCCGCCACACCAGCCTGGACGGCACGCGCCAACTCGGCCACGTCATCGGCCCTGGCCCCGCCCCGGTTCGTCAGTGCCAGGGTGTGCTTGGTCGCCAGCGCCGCGGGGGCATCGGCCCTGACGGCAAAGCCACGAGAGAAACCGGCTTGTTCAATGAGCCACGCGGCGGAGGTCTTGACCATGCCGTCGGTCGCGGCGAAGCGCGGAGCGTCCTCGGGAAGTCGCGCGGCGGCGTCCGCCGGCAGGATCGGATTGGTGAAGAAGGACCCCGCACTCCAGGTGTCGTGGTCGCCGGGGTTCAGCACCATGCCCTTGCGCGAGCGGACCTCGAGCACCGCAGCCCGCACATCAGTTAGCGGCGCGCGTTCCCCTTCGGCCACGTCGAGCGCGGCGGCGTCGCTGGGTTCGTCGGCGTCCAGGACGTCGAGTTCGCCAAGGAGAAACGACTGCACGCCGCCTTGGAGTCCGGCGCCGTGACGCAGCGCAAAGGTCAGCGCTGCGGCGCGCGCGCTGGTGTCGTCCATGGCATCGAGCAAGACCTCTTCCACATCGGGGCGGCCGAGTCTGTCGAGCCACTGGGGCAAGCTGGCGTTGTCGCCGGGTGCCACGGCGGCCGCAGCGGCCAGCGGCACCAATAAGCGCGCTTTGTCCAGTTCGGTGGTGTGTGCGACCACCTGCCCCAGGGCGGGTTCGCGCACGTTGCTGTCAGGGTTGAGAAGCGCCTCGGTCCAGGCGCTGGCGATCTCGGGTGTCACGTTCATGACCTTCCTCCAAGCGAAGCCTTCGCGCAGACACCATACGACATCCCTGGATCGGTTGGTAGGCCAGCACAAAGTCACGGCACAACAGTGCGTCAGAAGCCTTGCGAAGAGGCATCGACGGGGGTACACCAGTAGCTGAGGCAGTGCCACTGTTGGGTTCAAATGAACACGGCAGCCTGGAGTTCATCGGGGTTCTGGACTTTGAGGGGCCTGCAAGGGGGTGGGGCAACGACCCGATCTCTTTGTGTGTGGCTTGTGCAAGAACACGCCCCTGCTTGCAGTAGGGGGGGAGCGCGATCGGCGCACACTTTGGATTGTGGGAAGTCACGCCGCACCTGGTTGGTTTGCCCATCGTCTGTACGATTGTGCGCGCATGAGGACCGATCGCATTGATGACGGAGACATAGAAGGATGACAGACGTCGCCATTGTGGGTGCAGGCGCCGAGGGGCAGGCCGTGGCCAGTTGGCTCAAGCAGGCCGGTCGCCTGGGTACGATCGTCGATGCGGACGCGCATGCGCTCGAAACGGCATCAAAGGCTCACCCCACAGTCACGGTCGCCAGCACGCTGAGCCGGGCTTTGGACCAAAGCACCATCAGGCAGGTGATCATCACCCAGCGCCAGGACAAGGCCGCCGAGGCCGCCGCCCAGAGCATCGCGGCGGGCCGAGACACGGTCCTGGTCGAAGGCCACGGCGTGACGCCGCAGCGCATGAGCGCGTTGCAGGCGCAGGCGCAAGAGGCGGGCGTCTTGTTCAGCATCCGCCCTGCCCTGGCCCAACCTGCGGCCCCCGACTACTTTGTGCATCCCAGCGCGGTGGTCGATGACCCTTGCCAGATTGGTGCAGGCACGCGGATCTGGCACTTCACCCACGTCATGGGCAACACCACCCTGGGCGAGGGCTGCAATCTGGGCCAGAATGTCTTCATCGGTGGGGGCGTCAAGCTGGGCAACAACGTCAAAATCCAGAACAACGTCTCGGTGTACACGGGTGTGGAGTGCGAGGACGACGTCTTTTTGGGCCCCTCGATGGTCTTCACCAACGTCATCAACCCCCGCAGCCACGTCAACCGCAAGAATGAGTACAAGCGCACCCTGCTCCAGCAGGGGTCCTCTGTGGGCGCCAACGCGACCATCGTCTGCGGCGTCACGTTGGGCCGCTATGCGTTCATCGGCGCAGGTTCGGTGGTCACCCACGACGTGCCGGACTTTGGGCTGGTCTACGGCGTGCCGGCGCGGCTCAAGGGCCACATCTGCCACTGCGGCGTCAAGCTGGACTTCCTCAAACCTGTGGGGACGGGCCCCGAGGACATCACCTGCGACAGCTGCGGCACCGTCTACCACAAAGACGAGCGCGGCCACGTCACGCTGACCCATCAGCCCACAGCCCACTGACGGCGGCGCAACAGGGCTTTAACGCACGCGCGTGACGCGCACCATGGGGTATGGAAGAGATGTTGACGGTTCTGGTCTTGTTGGGATTGAGCACGGTGATCATTGCTGGCGGCGTGGCGGTCGGCTCGGCGCTGGCGGCCATGACCAACAGAAACAACGCCAACCGGCAACTGGCCGCGCCCGCGCGTGATCTGACCAACCTGCGCCAGGGCGACGCCGTCTCACACATGGGCGACACCTACCTGGTCGAAGGCACCATCACGGTCGATGAGCACGGCAGCTCTCGCTGGATCTACCACCTCAGCGATGGGCCGCTGATCCGGCGCTGGCTCTACGCCACCCAAAAAGACCGCATGGAGGTCTGGCTCCTTGAAGAGCAAGACGAGTTGCCGTTTGAGAGCCAGGGGCGCCCGCCGAAGGCCATCGCCCAGGGCGAATTGAACTACAAACTCAAGACCCTGGGTCAGGGGCAGGCCAAGGGTCAGGGGGCCACGGGCTCGCTCGGCGGCGCCCGGCGCCTGGACTACCACCACTACAAAGGCCCGGCGGACCACATCATGGTCATTGAGCAATGGGACGACGCGCACCGTGCCCTCACCGGCCGCCGCGTGGAGTCTTCGATGTTGGAGCTGCTCCCTGGCGATCAAGTCAAGCGTCAGCCCAAGAGGTGAAAAGCATCATGTCACAGGACCACAACACCACAGAACCGCTCGAAGACGCCAAAGAGGCGCCCAAGGACACCGCCCAGGCCAATCAGCCCGAGCAGCAGACCCAAGAAAGCGCTCAGCAGAGCCCAAAGGACGACGGTGGGGCTTCGTTTGGGGGACTTTTTTCCCGCTTTGGCGACGCGCGCAAAGGGCTGGGGGACCGGCTGGCTCCAAGCGCCAAACGCAACCTCAACGCTCTGCTCGACGCCGTGGAAGACTTTGAGGAGCGCGGCGGGCTGAGCAACCTGGTGGACTTTGACCTGCCGCCGCTGCCCGGCGCCGACTACGACAGCAAGAGCCTGCGTCAATACTACGCCAACCTGGAGACGCCCTACGGGGCCGATCTGGACACGGTCAAGAAGAACTACCGGCGCTTGATGCGCAAATACCACCCCGACCGCCACTCGGGCGATCCCCAGCGCGAGGAGCTGGCCACCGAGTTGAGCCAGGAGCTGACCCGCGCCTACCGGGTGGTCTCGGAGCACCTACGCCGCTCACAGCGCTGAGACTGCACCTGGTTGGAGTGGCACCCATGAGCAACGATCCGGTGGTCATCAACAAAAGCGGCCGACACCTGAACGGCGGCGCCAATCTTGCCCAAAAGACCAAAAACGGCACCGCGCTGACCTACCCCCAGTTCCCACCCGATGAACCTGTGACCTTGCCGGCACAGTATCTGGGTTGGTCGCTGAACCTTGACGTGCCTGGGTTTGTGATTCAACCGGAAGGCGCCCAAAGCGCCGTGCTCAAACCCGGCCAAACCTACACCATTGAGTTGGACACCAAGGCCCCGCCGCTCTCTGATGAAGCGTTCCTTCGCGCCTACGCCCTTGTCGCCTCGGCCTTTGAATTTGGCGGGCGCGTTCCTCCGGGGGAAGGCGAGCACGACTCGCTTTGGTCGTGGGTTTGTGTGCGTTTGGGTCGCCCGGCGCAGCAGGCCCAGGCGGTGTATCAGATGCTCAAATATGAGCTGAGCCGCTTTGAGAGGCCCGTGGGCTGGCTGGATCTCTACGCCACGTTCGAGGATCGGCAACGCCCGGCGTCTATGCCTGCGGCGGCCGTCGCCGAACGCGTCCGCACCCACCAGGCCGACGTGGTCCTCTACTTGCGCTCGCTGGACACGTTCCCCGGCGGAAACGCGGACATGAGCGTCATCAAGGTGACCTTCCTCGCCGGTGGGGGGATCACTGCCATGGTGCACACCAACTGGGATGGCTCGCACCACCACACCGACAGCGCCTTTGCGTTGGAGCCAGAGGCGGTGGATGAAAACCTGAGGGAAGACCTGCTCCAAGGTCTTTTGGAGGTCATCGAAACCCACGGCGCGCAAAACAACCTGGTCTCTGTGCGTTACGACGCCAACGAGAACGACTACCAAACGCACATCTGGAGTTCGATCGAGGTGCTGGTCTACGCGGATGAAGGCGCCCTGGTCTACCGCATCCACGAACGACACCCCATCACCCAAAAAGAGTTGAAGGTCCCCATTGAAAAGGACCCATTGGGTTTGGAGTGGGAAGACACCGGCGACTTTGACCCGCCGTTGATCCGCAGCAACACATCCCCGGCAGTGCGGGCGTTCCTGGCACAGCTTATCCACAATCTGCGCGTCTCAAAGCCGGGCTACCAGGCCCCCGAAGAGATTTTAGACGTTCGTGTGGATTTGGATGATGAACCCGCCCGGTACCTGGGGGATTTTAGCGATGTCTACGCCATGCCGGTCTATTTGACCCCCTGGCGTTGATGGCCTGACCGACCGGACGGGTCTAAAGCTTCACCAGGCGGTTGATCAGATCGAGCGACGCGCTGGTCAGGCGCGTAAAAGCCACCCCCATGCCCATGTTCCCCGGGGTTGTGTCCACGCGGACCACTTCGCCCTCTCCTTCGATAAACTCAAAGTCCTCGACAATGATGGAGAACTTCAGGTTCACGCGGGTGCCGACCGGCAGCGGATTCTTGCTGCGGATGAAGACCCCCCCGTGGGAGATGTTGGTGACGTATTCGGCCACAAACTCATCGATGCTGCGAAACTCCTGATTGACATCGATGCGATCGTATTGACGGCGTTGCTGACTCATGACGGCCCCTTTGTCAGGCGCTGGTGATCTCGTATTGCTCCACATGGAAGCCGCGGCTGGGCATCAAACGGATGCTCTTGCCAAACACTCGCTCCAGTTGTTCAACGGACTCGTGTTCTTCTTCCATGATCACATCGGTCACGCTGGGATGGGCTTGAACCACCAGCACCGCGCCGGGCAACGCGTTGCCCTCGCGCAGGATCTCGCGGATGATCTCGTAAGCCACCGTTTCGGCGCTCTTGCTGTACCCTTTGCCTTCACAGTAAGTGCACTCCTCGCACAAAAACTGCACCAGGCTCTCTCGCACCCGCTTGCGGGTCATTTCAACCAGGCCAAACTCGCTGATCTTCAGCGCGTTGGTCTTGACGCGGTCGGCCTTGAGCGCTTCTTCGAGCGCCTGATAGACCTTTTCGCGGTTGGAGGGGCGCTCCATGTCGATGAAGTCGATGATGATCAATCCGCCGATGCTGCGCAGGCGCAACTGGTAGACAATCTCCTCGACGGCCTCAAGGTTGATCTTGACGATCGTGTCCTCAAGGGTGTTCTTGCCCACATACCGGCCAGTGTTGACGTCAATGCTGGTCAGCGCCTCGGTGTGATCGATGACGATGTAGCCGCCCGACTTCAACCACACCTTGCGCGCCAGCGACCGATCGATCTCAATCTCGATGCCATAGGCGTCAAAGATGGGCTTGGGGCTGTCGTAGAGCGCCAGGTGATCGACGACCTCGGGCATGCAGGCCTGGACGAAGTTGCGCACGCGGTGAAAAGTCTTGGCGTCATCGACCACCAGACGCCCCTTTTCTTTGGAGAAGAGGTCGCGGGTGGCGCGCAGCGCCAGATCAAGCTCCTCGTAGAGCAGCTCGGGAGGGTGTGCATGCTCGCGGCGGCGCAGGATGTCCTGCCAGAGCATGATCAACACTTCCATATCGCGCTGAATGTGCTCGGCGCTGATCCCTTCGCTGGCGGTGCGCACGATGAAGCCGCTGCCTGGGGGGCGAGCCTCGTCGATGATGTCACGCAGCCGCTGGCGCTCTTCTTCGCTCTCGATGCGGCGCGAGACGCCGATGTGATCGACGGTCGGCATGTAGACAAGGTAACGCCCGGGCAGGCTGATGTGGCTGGTGACGCGGGCGCCCTTGGTGCCGATGGGCTCCTTGGCGACCTGCACCAGGACGTGTTGCCCTTCTTTGACCAGTTCTTCAATGGGTTTACGCGGACGGGCCCGGCTGCCGCGGGTGAGCGCTTCGGTCTCGACCGATTGGGTCAGCACTTCGTGGGTGTCATAAACGTCGGCGACATAGAGGAAGGCGGCTTTTTCAAGCCCAATGTCCACAAACGCGGCCTGCATCCCAGGCAACACGCGCAAAATCCGTCCTTGATAGACGTGACCAACGATGCCACGGTCTTGTTTACGTTCAACATAGAACTCGGTGATGATGCCGCTTTCAACCAGCGCGACCCTAGTCTCCTGTCCTGTGGAGTTGATGACCAGAATGTCGGACATGTTCCTCGCTTGGCGGTCCGTTGCGCGCAGCAACAGGCCGCTCCATCTCGATTGGTCGTGTATGGCGCGCCCCTGTATCCGCGCGCCGCGTCCATAGCTGCGGCCATCGTGCCTTTCATTGCACCTTGGACGCAAGCCGTTGACGTGTTGTTTCCTTTTTCCCCACCCGCTCACCATGACAAGGCGGCGCAGGGCGATGCCCCATCAAGAGTCCCATAAAACGGGCATTGTGGAAAAACAAAAGGCGTCTTTGGACGAAACCAAAGACGCCTTGGATGCTGTGCGCCGCAGCGTTTTTGTTGGGCTGCCCAAACCTGGGTGTGCCCATCAGCAACGCATCGCGCGTGTGGTCTTACTTGCCCTACTCTTCGCCTTGGAAGGCGCTCAAATCCAGCCCCGCCGGGTAGGCGTAGCTGATGTTGAAGTCATAACCGTAGACGCTCAGCCCAACGGGCAGGTCACTGGTGATCTCGTGGCGGCCGTCAGTGACGCTCAGGCGCAGGACTTTGAAGCCAGAGGCGCCGATGGCGGTGCCCTGGGCCACATCGATCGGCTCGCCGTCGAGCATGGGCGCGGCGCCGTCGGGGTAAACGATCGTGACCCAGTCGTCGTCGTAGGTGTCGGGCACCAGGAAGACGTAGTCGCGGCGGTATTGACGGGCGGGCACGGTCAGGAGCATGGCCGGGTCGCCGCTGTCGGCGGCGTTGGTGGTGCTGGAGCCGGTCATGTACTGGGCGACCAGGATGGGATGGTTGGCTTCGATCTTGAAGTCGCCGGTGCTGCTGAATTCATAAAACTCGCCGCGGTTGAGCATCGGCGGGTTGCCCTGGGGCGGATCCATGGTCAGCGTGGTGCCGTCGGTGGAGGCGATGATGCGCCAGATGTCGGACTCGACCCCGCGTGGCTGGAACTTGGTGGCGTAGTAGACGTTGTCCCAGGCCTGGACGGGAAAGAGCTTCTCTTCGATGTGGTCGCAGTAGGTCCGCCCGATGGGCACCTGGGCGCAGTCCACGCCGCCGTAAACGGCCACGTTTTCATCAGACGTAATGATGGTGCCGGTCAGGTCGCCACCTCCCGAAGCGCTCTTGAGCGTCAGGGTCTGGCCACGGGAGAGTTCAAAGGTCTCGGCCTGGCCAGCGGGGATGGCGGGCACACCGGGGCCACTGGCGACGGTGGTGCTGGGGGTGACCGTGACGCTGTTCTCGTCGGTGGTGCTGACGATGGACAGGAACGAGGCGTAAGAGGACCAGTGGGTGAAGGCTGCGCCGATGTACTCGGTGCCAAGCGCCGAGTCCGGGATCATCAAAGAGGCGTCGTTGGAGGCCACAGAGACGCCCATGTCGTTGTCGAAGCGCTGCAGCGGGTTGAACTGGTAGGCGTTGATGGGCACGTCGGTGCTCAAACGGAAGGCCAGATCGCTGACGCTGGACTCGTCGATGTTCTGGGCCCTGGGCATGGGCATGCGCAGCGTGGCGACCTCAAGCGGATCAACGGCTTGCTCAAGGAGGATCTCACCGCCGACGGTCTCCACGGTGACGTTGGCCACGGCGTTGTCGTCGATGTTGCTGACCACAAAGGCAAAGATGTTTCGGGTGCCAAAGCGGTTGGGGGTGTCCACGCCCCAGTAATCGCAACCGATGTAACCGCCTTTGACGCTGAAGGCGTCGCAGCTCGACACGCAGTCGCCTTCGACACACGCGGTGCCTTCGGCCGGCGAGCAGGTCTCGACGACCTCCTGAGTGCGGCCGTCTTCCTGGCACTCGACGACGTCGTCGCCCTGGCAGGAGCGGGTGCCGACTTCGCAGCCGCCCAGGCACTGGGCGTTTTCACAGAAGCTGCCGTCGGGACAGGGGAAGGCCTCTTCGGTGGTGCCGTCGAAGCCGCAGATGCCGACGGTGGCGTCATCGATGCAGCGGGCCTCGTTGGCAGCGCAGATGACGTCGGCGCAGGCTTCACCGGCGCAAATCTGCCCTTCGGGGCACTCGCTGTCGGTCCACATGCCGCCTTCGCAGGCAAACGCGCGGCCGCCGCGGCACTCAAAGTCGCCGTCTTCGCATTCGGGCGGCGGGGGGCAGTCTTCGGCGCAGGTCTCAAAGGTCTCATCGCCGTTGCAGGTGCCGTCGCCGCATTCGGGGGGGGGAGGCTCACAGTCGTCGGCGCATGTTTCAAAGGTCTCGTCGCCGTTGCAGGTGCCGTCGCCACATTCGGGCGGCGGGGGGCCGCAGTCGTCGGCGCAGGTTTGCGCGTCTTCGCCCTCTTCACAGACCCCGTCGCCACAGACGGGGTCGTCAGGCGTGTCATTGTTGGGGTTGTCGTTGTTGGGCGGTTCGTTGTTTGGCGAGTCGTTATTGGGATCGCCGCCGTCGTTGTTGGCGGTGTTGCCACCGTCATCGGGGGCATCATCAGTACAGCCGACCAATGCCACGGCCGCGCACAAGAGGCCGAGCAGCAAGACGCTGCGCGTGGTGCGTGGCAGCAGCAATTCACGGATGGGGTAATGCTTCATCGCGTTGTTCACTCTTCATCCAAGGAAGGGGGCAAGGGCCGTCGGCTTATGGGAAGTAGCGCAGAGCGCGGGTGTTCTGAGAGTTGATGATCTGTGGGAACTCGACCACAGAGAGGCGACCTCGGTGCGTGATCTCATAGACACTCCCCACCGTCAGTGGGGTGCCCAATGTGAACACGCCAGTGGGCGCGGGGCTTCCGGAGTTGTGGATGCGAACCTCGGTGATCCTACCACCGGTGTAGGTCGAGTACTGCGAGGCTTCATCGCGAACAATCCCTTCAAAGTGGAGTTCGCCGTTGATGTAGACATCGACTGGCCCCTGGTCGGGGAAGGCATGGATCCAGCGCACCTTGATGGCGTCGGGCACAGGGGTGTTGTCGGCGCTGTAGAAGCGCAGGTCCCAGTCCACCTCTGCGATGCCATCGAGCCCGGCCACAATGCCAGTGACCTCTTCTCCTGGCAGGAGCGTGAAGGTCTTGGTCATGATCGGCGGATCCAGCGCCGTGTCGGCGCCCTCGTCCCAAAGTTTGATGACGTGCTCACCGGCCACGACCCTCAGGTAGACGGTCCGCTGGGTGTAGCTGAAGTCGGCCAGCGTCAAGATGGGGCTGTCGTCCATGACCATCTGCATGCCCAGCGCCCTGGGCAGGTAGTTGCTCAGGCGAATCGCCGCCAATTGATCCAGACAGGGGCGGTTGTCGCAGACAAAGGCATCGCCGTTCTCAGGATCACAATAATGCACCGCGCACTCGCCGCAGCTGCTGCCGAGCACCTCGGGCAGCACATCGCAGGTGCCGCAGCCGTTGAGCCCGGGATCTTCACAGCGCGTGGCGTTCTCACCGTCACAGACATACTGACCGCACACACCACAAGGCTGACCCAGCGCGGGGCCCTGAAGATCGCCACAGCCGCCGCAGGCGTTGAGCCCAGGATCATCGCAGACCACAAAGTTGGGATCGATCGCACACTGGTAGGTGCCGCACTGGCCGCAAGGGGTGTTGGGGGCGTTGTCCAACGTGGCGCAGCCACCGCAAATGTTGAACCCGGGGTCTTCGCAGTTGACCGAGTCCTGTGAGGTGCAGGCGTAAGTCCCACACTCGCCGCACGCATCCCCCTCATCACCGGGCAACTCCACACAACCACCGCAGGAGTTGCGCCCTGGGTCGTTGCAGACCGTGGTGCCGTCCTGACAAATGGTCGTGCCGCACAAACCACACGGCTGGTTGGGCGCTTCGGGCAAGACCCCGCAACCACCACAAACGTTGGTGCCGGGATCGTCGCAGAAGAGCTGGCCGATGTTGTTGGGATCGCAGCGGAACGCGCCGCAGCGGCCACACCCATCGCCAATCTCAGCCCCCAGCACACCGCAACCATTGCATGCGTTCAAATCCGTGGCGCCCACACAGCCCAGCGACTCGCCGTCCTGGGCGCACGCCAGCGCACCGTCGTTGCACGGGCCACAGGCGTCGTTGCGCGACCCCTCAAGTTCGGCGCAGCCCCCACATTCGTTGGGCAACTCCTCTGCGCAGCGCGTGTCGTTCTGGCCGTCACACACCACCTCGCCGCAGCGGCCACACTCTTGACCAAGCTGCTCCCCACCTTGCACCAGGCCACACCCGTTGCAGGCGTTGAAGCCTTCATCATCACAGCTCACCGTGTTGGGACCATCGCAGACAATCTCGCCGCACTCGCCGCAAGGCTCGTCGGGCTCACGCTGAAGCTCGCCGCAGCCGCCGCAGGCGTTGAGCGGGGTGGCGTCCACACAGACAATCTCATCAGCGCCATTGCAGGTGTAGACACCGTCGTCACACACACCGCAAGACTCGCCAGGGACCCCGTCAAGCTCCACACAACCGCCGCAGCCGTTGTCGACGCCGTTGTCGATGGCGCCGTCACAGTCATTGTCCAGCCCGTCGCAAATCTCTTCAGCCGGGACAAGGTTGGGCACGCAGACAAAATCTTCGCCGTCGCAGCCCATCTCACCGGCAGAGCACTCGCCGTCCTCGCCCGACACACAGCGCTGACCGATGTCGGGGATGTTGTCGTCAATGCCGTCGCAATCATCGTCGCTGCCCATGTTCAGGCAGTTCTCAGCCTGGGGCGGCACGGAGCCTTCACAAGCCCCCCAATCGCGCCCGCCGTTGATCTCGATGCAAGTCTCCACACCGCGCACACAAATGCCCACCCCCGCCAACGACGCATCGCCAGCGTAGCAAGGGCGCGTATCACCAATGTTGGTGCAGGGGCACAGCGGATCGACCTCGCCGTCACAGTCATTGTCGATGCCGTCGCAGCGCACCTCTTCGGCCGACTCTCCCTCGTTGGAGGGCAGGACCTCACCGACACACTCTTCGGCTGTGACCGGCTCGACAAACTGACCGTCGGTGCAAGACTGACGACCCTGGCGGCAGGCCGTATCCTCACCTTCCAGATGAGAGTCGGAAGCGCTGTAACACGCGCGGGTCAGGACCTTGCCTGCGTTGTCCTCGTCCACGCGGCCGTCGCAGTCATTGTCCAGGCTGTCACAGCGCTCTTCGGCGCCAGGGTGGACGTTGCGCCGCGTGTCGTCGCAGTCGTTCTCGTCCTTGGGACAATCCTGGCCACGACCAAAGCCGTCCCCGTCGTTGTCTTCACAACCCGGCGGCAGCTCTTCGGGCACGTCCTCGTCTGAGGCGTCTTCGCTATCGTCCGCATCGGACTGGCCGCCCACGTCGGGCGTCACCAACGGCTCAAACTCATTGGCGTCAAAGCCCAGGTTGCAACCCACCAGAAGGCCAAGAATCAACAAGAGCCCCAGTGCGGGGCTACAAATGAATTTATGTTGGAGGCTCACGCCCATCTCTGCTCTCATCGGTCCGCTTGGTCCGCCGTCACCCACGCAGGCCTCCCCTTGTATCAAGGCGCCACGCGGCACGGTGGAGTGTTACTTTGATCAGGCAGCGCACCCAGCGCATCGGACCGGGCCGCGCGCTGCCAGGATCCGTTCAGTCAAACTGCCCACCGAACATCACACCCGCTGCGTCCTGCCCAACAAAAGGAACCACCTCCCACTGGGCATTCTCTTCGGACGCCCCCTGGTCGGGGTCAACGCCGGAGGACTCTTCAGGCAAGAGCGCCAGCGTCAGGAGCGTGGCTCCGGTGGCCAGCGCGATGCCACCTGTGATGTAGAGGATCGTGGCGGTGGTCTGGCCGCTGTTGATCTGATCCTGGAGGTCGAGCGTGCGCTGACGATCGGCGCGGGTCACCGGGTCTTTGAGTTCATCAATGGGCTCGCCCAGCCCCAGGTCCACCAGAAACGCGCCAGCCAAAAGCCCCGCGCCCACAAGCGCCGCGCCGCCTCCGCCCCAAAGCATCGCGGCGTTGCCGCCTTCTTCGGTGTTTTTCTGAGTGTAGGCCTCCACGGCCCGATCTTCACTCTGGTTCAGTGCAATGTTGAAGGCGTTGGTGGCCACCGTGCGGGCCTCGCGCATTTTCAGCGCGGGCATCACCACAGGCAGGCGCTTGCCGACCTCGGCGTGAAGTTTCTCGGGCAGGTCCGGGTTGGCCACGGCGCGCTGAAAATAATCGGCGGCGTCGGCCAACTGACCCATCTCTTCGTAGGTGCGGCCGATGTTGTAGAGGATGACGGGATCGGGGTCGAGCTCATAGACCTCAAGGAACTTGTCCAGCGCCACCTTGTAGTTGCCCGCTTTGAACTCCTCGACGGCCAGGTTGTACATGCTCTG